>CAMTZM010000096.1 GCA_947086655.1 uncultured Eubacteriaceae bacterium | reverse complement strand
AAGATTTTGCGATGACATACAAATTTTATAATGATACTTACAGACTACCTGTTTCGCTCACGATGAAGGGGGAAAAGCTGAAATGCTTATGAGGTTTGCCAAACCTGTTGATATTCTTTTAGGGAAATACCGCACAAAGAGGAAATAAAAATAATTTTACTTTGAATTATGTGGTGTTCCCTTAGATGAAAAATTTATAATTTTCAGTCGGCTTATTTGAGGAAATTAATTTATAAATAAGTCATTATTTTAATAATAGTGATATTTTTGAAATAAACCGATTGACTTTAAAATAAAAAACAAATGGAGATGGTAAAAATGAATACAATGGAAAATGAACTTGTAGATATTGAAACAGTACACATTGATACAAATTTAAGTAAAGAGGAAAGAATAAAAAGTTTTTTGGAGCAGATAAAAAATCCTTACTGCTTTAAGTGCAAAGGTGTTACCGTAAAAGTTTCATTTAACGAAAACGGAAAAACTTTTGAAGAATGCTTGAAAGATTATTTTAAGTTAAAACTTTTATAAACAAAAGCGACAATTTTTTTACATAAAATCAGCCATATATTATTGTTTAAGTTTTTTTTTAAAATAAGAAAAACGCTTGAAAAATTTAAAAAGGGTATAGACAAAATAAATATTTGCTGCTATAATAAAAATGGACTAAGCAAAATGAATATTTTTAAAAACCGTATTTATATATGGTTTTGTAATTATGTAATTCACCCTAAAACAGTAATGCGTTTTTCTGCTGTAAAAACTGTTTAAGAGGTGATTTTTTTATGCAGAAAAAAGTTTATAATGCTGACATTTATGTTCGTATTTCTCGTGAGGACGGTGATAAAGAAGAAAGCGACAGTATCAGCAATCAAAAAATTCTTATTCAAAACTTCCTGAAAACCAAAAGCGATATAAAACTTCATAAAATCAGGGTTGATGACGGATTTACAGGAGTTAATTTTAATCGTCCGGCTTTTTCTGAAATGCTTGCAGATGTAAAAGCCGGAAAAGTAAATTGTATTATTGTAAAAGACCTGTCACGTTTTGGGAGAAATTATATTGAAAACGGTAAATATATTACAAATATTTTTCCGTTTTTAGGTGTTCGGTTTATTGCCGTTAATGATAGCTTTGATACAGGCAGCACACTGCAATCATCAGAAATGACAATATTCCACTTTAAAAATATTTTAAATGACGCTTATTGTAATGACATTTCTATAAAAGTAAGAAGTCAGCTTGATATTAAGCGTAAAAACGGAGATTTTATTGGCTCTTATGCTCCTTACGGTTATTTGAAAGCACCGGATAATAAAAATATGCTTATTATTGATGAAACAGTGTCAGATATAATAAAAGATATTTTTTCTTGGAAGTTAGCGGGTATGAGTGCTTTAAGAATTGCGGTAAAATTAAATGAACTTGGTATTTCAACTCCAATGGAACACAAAAAGGAATTAGGAATAAAATTCGGAACAGGGTTTCGTAAAAATGTGTGTTCAGAATGGAAAGCAAAAACAGTTACACGCATACTTGAAAATAAAGTTTATATAGGAACGCTTGAACAAGGAAAAACTACAACACCAAATTATAAAATTAAAAAAAGAGCAAATAGAAACAGCGAGGACTGGTTTGTTTTTGAAAATCATCATCAGCCAATAATTGATATTGAGGTTTTTAACAAAGTGCAGGAAATTTTAAAGGAGGATACAAGAGTTTCACCGAATAACAATGAAATTTATTTATTTTCCGGCATTGTTAAATGCGGAAAATGCGGCAGTAATTTAACAAGAAAAAGCTGTATTTCAAGAAACGGTAAAACTTATTATTACTATTACATTTGTCTTTCTAATAAAAATAAGACAGGCTGTGATAATAGAATGTGTTTTCCGGTAAGCAAACTTGAAAAAATTGTTTTAGAAAGCCTTGATTCTCATATTAGAAATTTCATTGAGGCTAAAAAGTTAGTTGATTATGTTTCTGATTTATCTTTTAAGAGTTCTGAAATTGCCAAAATTGAAACCGAAAAAGAAAAGCTGATAACTGAAATAAAAACTTCTGAAAAACATAAATTTGAATTATATGAGGATTTAAAAGCAAACCTTATAAATGAAAAGGAGTATAAGGCACTTAAAGAAATTTATAATTCACAGGAAGAAAAACTAAACAACCGACTTTTAGAAATTGAGAAAAGATATAACTTGCTTACTTCCAAAAAAAATTTATTCTCTGTATACAATGATTTTTACAGCAAAAACGGAATAAAAGAATTATCAAGAGAAATTATTATTTCTTTCATTGATAAAATTCTTATTTATGATAAAAACAATGTTGAAATCAAATTCAAATATCAAGCGGAATACGATTTAATGCTTGAAAAAATAAAGTATGCGGAGGTAAATTAATATGGCAAGAAAAAGCAGAAAATTAAGCAATATAATGCCAATTACAGCCGCAAGTCAAAACCGTTCGGCAATATATTTAAGACTTTCAATGGAGAACAACGGACAAAACAATACAGACTCTATCGAAAATCAGCAAAGAT
>CAMTZM010000095.1 GCA_947086655.1 uncultured Eubacteriaceae bacterium | reverse complement strand
CTAAAAGCCATACAGTATATAAATACGACGGAAGAGGAAGAATGACACAGGTAACGGAGTTTACAAATCCGACAAGTACATTCTCAAGTACTAAAACAAAGTACAGTTATGACTTAAACGGAAACAGAACAAAAACTGAATACGGAAACGGATTGACAGCAGAGTATGTTTATAACAAAGCCGGAATGCTTACAGAAATGAGAAATAACAAAAGCGGTTTAAATATTGAGACATTAAAATATGATTATTATTATGACGGAAATATTAAAAACGAGACTGTTACAGGAAATATGAGACCGGCTTACAATAAAACTTATACATACGATAAAATAGGAAGACTTACAGGAGAGAACAAAACAGGTTCGGAAAGTATAAATATAAACTATGAGTATGATTTAAACGGCAATAGAACAAGTATGACTTATGATGGGGCTGGAATAGGAAATAACGCATTTATAGCCAATTATACTTATGATTCTGGCAATAGGCTTTTAACGGAAAGAAAAAATTATACAAAAAGAAATGAGACAGAAATAACACAATACACATATGATAATAACGGAAATCAAGTAAATAAACTAACAGGAATAAGCGCTGTATATGGTAATAATCAAGTAAGTGCTAATATAAGCAATATAAACGAACTATCAAACGGAGAATATGAAAATAGAAAATATAATCTGTTTAACCAGCTTACAGACGTTAGTATAAATGGGAAAGAAAGCAAATACACATATCGCCCTGATGGTTTAAGGCTTACAAAAACAGCAGACGGAAAAACAACAGGGTATATATGGGACGAAGGCAAAATATATGCTGAAACAAATGATTTATTTGAGATACAAACAGCTTATATATATGGAAATGAGAGAATAAACTCAAATAACGGAGTGTATTACTTATATAATGGACATGGAGATGTAACAGGGTTAGCAGATACAGCAGGAAATATAACAAAGACATATAATTATGACGCTTTTGGGGTTGAGCTAAATCAAGATTCAGGGGATACAAACCCATTTGGGTACTGTGGTGAATACTATGATAAAGAAACAAATAATATATATTTAAGAGCAAGGTACTATAATCCAGTATTAGGAAGATTTACAACAGAAGACCCAGCTAAAGACGGTTTAAACTGGTACATTTATTGTAATAATAATCCTGTTAATTTTGTAGACAGTTTTGGTTTAACTCCTACTGCAATGGAAACCGCAGAGATGGCTACTCATATTTATGATTGGAATAAGAATAGTGATAAAGACAAAAGAATAGTAGCTGGTTGGCGATTGATTGATGTATGGAATGGTAGAGAAGGTATGAAAATGGGTATTTATATAAGAGATAATGATGATTGGCAAAATCCATCAGAGTATGTTGTTGCATTTAAAGGTACTACTATGACTGATTTTGGTGATTGGCAGAATAATATCGAACAATTATTGTCATCTAAATCAGCGGATATGTGGGATGCTATAAATTATAGTAAAAAATTTGTAAGTTTACATTCTCAAGAAATAACTTTTGTTGGTCATTCAAAAGATGGTGCAGAAACCACAGCAGCGGCAATAGCAAATAATAAAGATGTTATGTCATTTAACCCAGCTTCTTTGAATTTAAGCGGTTATGGACTTGATACATCAAATTATACCGCAAGTTCAACAGCGTATATTGTAAAGGGTGAAATTGTTAATAATTTAGAAGGTTGGTTTAGTTATCCTATTGATAAAGTAGTGTACTTACCACAACAATATGGGGGACATTGGTATGAGGGATGGCAAACTTCACTTTTACAAAGAATACAAAATCATCTTATGTCTTCTGTTAAAAGTGCATTAAAGGAGGCTGTATATTAATGAAAAAAGTGTTTATAATAATAAATATTGTTATTGTAGTTCTATTTGTAATTATTCTCTTTTTTTTGTTTGTGCTATGGTTTATTTCTGGTGGATTCTTTTTGAATCCACCAAAGCCAGAAATAACACATGGTGAGTTCCCTTTTCATTTGACGTATGAAATAGACGGACAATTTTTTGAAGTGGAAGATACTTTAATATGTAACTTTGATGGTTTTGGGGTTAATGAAGCACGAGGAAAATATCGTCAATGGGAATCTCATTTAGAAAGTGGAAACACACGAATAACATTATTTAAAAATAATGAAATAGAAATTTTTTATTCTCCTAATATAAACCATTGGGAAACAGGCGCTTTTTATATGGGAGATACAGAGATTTATAGTAGTATAACTAATATTTTTCCAAATGCTTGGTATACAAGCGATTTTGAAGATAAACAAATAAATGCATATATTATTTCCGCTGACGATATGTGGGAAAAGTACAGACTTAAACTCATAAGCTGGGAATTAGCCCCACCAATTCAAAATACATTCAAATAGCTATAATTTATTAACTGATATGAGAAAAAAGAATTTTTTAATGATAAAGGCTAATGGTATGTATCCAATAAAAGTAACACAAAACGGAATAATAACAGAATATAGTTATGATATAATGGAACGTATAACAAGTGTAAAAGACGGAAAAGGCAATATAACAAAATATGAATACAACAAATC
>CAMTZM010000094.1 GCA_947086655.1 uncultured Eubacteriaceae bacterium | reverse complement strand
AAGTTAAGAAATTTTAAAAATATGGAATGATAATAATATATAATTCTTAAAGAAAAAATTTTTTATTAATATATTAATATAATTTATACTTATTTTTATAAAAAAATATTGAAATATGTAAAATAATATTATATAATTAATATGTAAAGATAAAAAAATAAAAAATATATAAAGTTACCCTAACGATATCTTTACAAATAATGGGCTGTCAAATTAAGCCCAAAAATAAAAAAGACTCATTCCATTAAAGGTTTGGGTTTTTTTTAATTTCATAGTATAAATGGATATAAATATATTTATTTTTTATTTAGAAAATTTAAAATGGGCTGTACACAAATCAACTTAAAATTCAATGATTTGCAGCAGCCCTATAAATCTAAATCATTATTTAATCAATAGCATAAACAATTTTATTATTTTGTGCACCAGCATATTTTTGAGCCCATGTTTTTGCGTCATTAGAATTTCTTGTTTCATAACTATAATTTGTCATTGGACGCCAATTTGTTGCTGCTGTGGTAATATTTGAAATATCACTTGATAAAACAGAACCTACGTCAGTAAATGCCCCTACACCTTTATCATCAACTACTCTTCCTGCATAAATGCCTTTGTCAAAATAATTATTTTCTGAGTAGATATTGCATCCTGTATAAGGAGTATATCCTAAGTTAAAGCCAAGTATAAAGTTGTTATAACAATGGAAATAGCCATAACGCATTAACCCTGGAGCTCTTGTATAATTGTTGTAAAAATAATTATTTGCAATTGTCATATGCGGATAACCGCTATATATACCTTCACCGTCTTCCGAAGGATAACCAAGAATTAAACCATATTTATGCCCTCCGAAGTAACAGCCTGTTACTGAAACAAAATCAGCTTTTAAACCAACATATAAATGCTTGTCTACATCAGTAGAAGTTTTTTCTTCATGTCCGGCAAATGAACAATGGTCAATCCAGAAATTATTGCCATCTGAAATATACATTTGTATATCATCATTTTCATTTTTTTCTTCATCGTGGCTAAAAGTAATATTTTTAAATATGACATTACCGGAGTCACTTGTACATCTAAAATGAATATTATCTAAGTTAGCAGAACCAAATTTACCAACAAATGTTTTATTTTTTCCAACATTTACTTTTGTAAGAGTTGATTTTGAGATATTTCCATTAATAACTATCATATAAGCAGTTGAGCCTTTGGCGTATTTTTGTAAATCTTCTAAATTATTTACATAAACAACTTCTCCTAAAATACCGCCTGTTATTGATGCTTTTTCTTGATTGTTCATATTTTTTGAATAACCAGCAAATCCTTCTGCTCCATATGAATTAAATCTAAAGCATTGACTTGGTAAGCTATTATATTTACTCAAAATATAACTATTATTTGAAAATGTAATAACAAGATTTGTATTTGCATAGTTTACGATTCTATATTTAAAATTATCACCGTTGCAATCTGTATTAATAGCCTCTATTTTCCAATATTGAGCATTATTATCTTCTACTCCTGATGTTACAAGAGATGCACCGTTTGTTGCATTATTATTTGCCGGAGTTAAGGCATAACCGTTTGCAGCATTGATAATCTGATAATAATCGCTGCCTTTTCTGACAATTTTCCACTTATTATTATTTGAATTTGTTGAATTTGAAACAATAGAATTACCTGAAGAAGACAAATATGTATTATCGCTTGTGTTTACAAATGTCATTAATTGGTCCGGATATCCATCTGAATCAACAGGCAAAGTATTATTTGATGAACCTCCTCCGGTAGAAGGCCATGGTGCTTCTTCAAAATACCAAATTTGATTTTTAGATGAATTATTAGGCCATTGAATTACATTTGCTCCGCTTTCTAAGCTAAAGTCAAGAACATCAAGACAACTTTTATGGTTAGTAATTTCTGTTGTAATTGCATAACCGTCTCCGCTTTCCTCAATTCCAAAATTTTGCGGCGAAAGACCGTTATTTGACCAAATTTGAATATTTGCTCCATTTGATGTATCCCCATTTATTACATCAAGAGAAATACCGCCTGACATATCTGTGGCAGGATGAAAACGATAAGTGCCATTTGAATTTTCCTCTAAAATCCATCTTTGACCAAGTGACCCTGTACCTTTTGATTGGCAAACATTAGCACCGTTGTTTGAGGAATCTCCTTCAACTGTAAGATACATACCGCTGTTTTTGTTTTTAATATAGTAAATACCGCCGGCAGAAGGTGAAACGGCTGCGGCGTTTATGCCTACATTAAAAACAATTATTGAGCTAAAAACAAAAACCAAACTCATAAAAAATGATAAAAACTTTTTTGATGCCATAATAATAACCTCCTCTTGAAATATTTGTTATTTGCATCCAACATAATTATACATAAATTGCCATTGTATTTCAATACTTTTTTTATAATTTTAATATATTATTATATTATATATAAATCAGTTAAATCTCGCTGATATAAAGCAATATACTATAAACAGCAGAATGAAATTTAATAATATAAACAAAGAAAATAAATAAAATTTTACATTCTAAAAGTTTTAAATATTTTATAATTAAATATATATATTAT
>CAMTZM010000093.1 GCA_947086655.1 uncultured Eubacteriaceae bacterium | reverse complement strand
AAAATGAAAACATGGAAATAAGCTATGTTTATGGAGAAACAGGAAACACAAAAGAGGAATCATATAAATTAGGAGAAAATAATTATCTTATATCATATGCAAGAAACAATGACGGAACAATAGGCGGCAAAATATTATACAGTTCAAAGGGTAAAATATCAACAAACTGGCTTTATGACGCTAAAAGCCATACAAAATACACATATGACAAAAGAGGAAGAATGACACAGGTAACTGAGTTTACAAATCCAACAAGTGCATTTTCAAGCACTAAGACAAAATACAGTTATGACTTAAATGGAAACAGAACAAAGACTGAGTATGGAAACGGATTAACAGCAGAGTATGTTTATAACAAAGCCGGAATGCTTACAGAAATGAAAAATAATAAAAATGGTTCAAATATTGAGACATTAAAATATGATTATTATTATGACGGAAATATTAAAAACGAGACTGTTACAGGAAATATGAGACCGGCTTACAATAAAACTTATACATACGATAAAATAGGAAGACTTACAGGAGAGAACAAAACAGGTTCGGAAAGTATAAATATAAACTATGAATATGATTTAAACGGCAATAGAACAAATATGACTTATGATGGGGCTGGAACAGGAAATAACGCCTTTAAAGCCAATTATACTTACGATTCTGACAATAGGCTTTTAACAGAAAGAAAAAATTATACAAAAAGAAATGAGACAGAAATAACACAATACACATATGATAATAACGGAAATCAAGTAAATAAACTAACAGGAATAAGCACTGTATATGGTAATAATCAAGTAAGTGCTAATATAAGCGATATAAACGAACTATCAAGCGGAGAATACGAAAATAGAAAATATAATCTGTTTAACCAGCTTACAGACGTTAGTATAAATGGGAAAGAAAGCAAATACACATATCGTCCTGATGGTTTAAGGCTTACGAAAACAGCAGACGGAAAAACAACAGGGTATATATGGGACGAAGGTAAAATATATGCTGAAACAAATGATTTATTTGAGATACAAACAGCTTATATATATGGAAATGAGAGAATAAACTCAAATAACGGAGTGTATTACTTATACAACGGACATGGAGATGTAACAGGGTTAACAGATACAACAGGAAATATAACAAAGACATATAATTATGATGCTTTTGGTGTTGAACTAAATCAAGATATAAGAGATACAAACCCATTTAGATACTGTGGTGAATACTATGATAAAGAAACAGACAATATATATTTAAGAGTAAGATATTATAATCCAAAATTAGGCAGATTTACAACAGAAGACCCGGCTAAAGATGATTTAAATTGGTATGTTTATTGTGGTAATAACCCAGTTATGTTTACTGATCCTAACGGATTAATGTCAATGAAACAGTTTTCTTCAGTTTTTATTCCAAATTATTTTTATGAAGCTTGTAAAAATACTATTTATTCAACCGAAGTATCATTAAAGGAAAGTGTTAATTCTGTATATAATATTGTGAAAGCAGTAATGTCAGGAAATTTAGATGTAAATTTGAATAATTTTATTGAAGCAGTTAATCCTGTATCAGGAACAAATATGCCGAATACATATTATGTGTTTAGCCATTTAAATTATTTCAATCAGGATTATGTAATGACAGATGAAGAAGTTTCTGCATTTGCTAAAAGTGCTGGTAAAATAGGACTGGAAATTGTTAGAGCTGGTGGTAAAGTTTATTTGATATTTAATCAAGTTAAAGAGTCAATTAATAATTTAAGTGGAAGTTCAATGCCACAAGGCGTAGGAAATCCTGTTAAGGTAGAAGGAAGAGGTAGTACAGGAAGAATTATTCCTAATTCATTACATTAAATGAACAAATAGCAATGCAACAAGTACAATCTAATCCATTAGAAGGAGCAACTAAATTACCAATAAAAATGAATGATCCTAGGTGGTTATCATCAGAAGGATGGGTTAAAATGCAGTCATTAGTATATAATACAGATGGAACAAAGACAGTAATTCATTATGTATATAATGAAATTACAGGAGCTTTTGATGATTTTAAATTTAAATAAAAGAGAGGATAAAAATGGATAATATTATTTTTAAAAAAGTTTGGCAAGATGGAAATCTTATTGAATTAAAAATATCTATTAATTCTGAATTTGTTTCAGCTTATCAAAATTGTTATATAGAAGATACTATGTTAAAAGAAATATCAAATAAAATTTCTAATTATGTAAATAATTATAATATGCCATGTTATTTAGAATTTGGTAAAAAGGAAGACAATTATACACCAGCATTTTCTATGTATATGTTACCTGCTGATGCATCAGGTCACATAAAAATTGAGGTGGATATTGAAATTTTAGATAATGATACACGTTCTCATAGATGTTGTTTCTTTGTAAAAAGTGAATTGGGTTTAATAGAAAATTTAGGAATATCATTAAATGATATTATTTTAGGTTCAGAAGGAGTAGAGGCGTCATTATGCTAATAATTGTAATAAGCTTTATATAATAATATAAAATAGGGAGATACAAAAGAGAAATCGTATAAATTAGGAGAAAATAATTATCTTATATCATATACAAGAAACAATGATGGAACAATAGGCGGCAAAATATTATACAGTTCAAAGGGTAA
>CAMTZM010000092.1 GCA_947086655.1 uncultured Eubacteriaceae bacterium | reverse complement strand
CAGAAACGGCTTAATTTAATTTTATTATTTACTTAATGTTTTTAAGAAGTTCTTCGGGGATTTTTATGCCTGATTCTATTAATTGATTTAATAATTCTTGTCTGCCCTCTTGTCTGCCTTTTTCGTATCGTTCCTCCATAATTGTATTATAGTCCATAATAGACTTTAAACGTGAAGTATAGGCGATTTGTTTTTCTTTATCCTGACTTATTATTTCAAGTTGTTTATATGCTTCATCAAGGTAAGAATCTGTTTTAGAAATCATTTTTAAGTCCTCCTTTTTTTCTGTTTTTATAAACTTTGCCCAGTTGTAAATACTGCTGCCGTTGTTCTCTTTCGGAAGTTTAGGTAATTCTATTATATGCCATTCAAGAATATCCGTAAATATTTCATTTGTTTTATCCTCTCTTATATGATAGCTTTTATAGAATTTATTGTCTTTTGTGTATTTAAAGTCAAGTATATTAATACCTATGCATTTTTTTATATTACTGTAAATTCTGTTTATGCCATCTTGTTCTGCAAGCATTTTTGAAAGGTAAAACGTCGAGCGTTCTGACCATGTGCCGTAATAAGCAAGCTGTATCTCAATATCAATTTCAGTATTATTGTTCATTAAAACACGAACATCAAGTATACTTAGCTTTTCATCTTCATGCCTAACCCTAAGGTTAGTATTTTCAAGTATTGTTTCTTTTATGTCAGTATCTTTAATATTTAAAACAGCACTTAAAAAACCTTTTCTAACTTTAGGATTCGACATAAGTTCTTTAAATACAAAATCAACTTTTGGGGACATTATAAAGTCGTCTGAAAATGTTTCACTCATTTTATCATCTCCTATTAAAAAGTTCTATTTTTTATACATTTCTATAAAGTTTACAAAATTATTAAAAACTTGTTTTTCTGAATTATTTAAACAAAATTTAGATTTTTGTTCAAGAATTTTCATTCTTTCTTCTCTTATTTTTGCTGATGTTTCTGATACATTGCATAATTTCATAATATCTTTATAGTTTATACAATTTGTACAATGTAATATTATAGCAGGCATTAATATATCTCTTGCAAATACATTTGCCTGCATTTCTTCTATTGAATTATTAGGTAAGTCTATTTCAGAATTGCGATAAAAAGTTTTATTGTTATCTTTTAAATGCCCTAATAAACAATGCCCCAATTCATGCGCTATTGTAAAACGTCTTCGAACTTTTGAACCCTTTTTATCATTAAAATAAATAATTTTTTGTCCGTTTTCTATTCTTGAAAAACCATCACCTTTCTGAATTTCATAATTTAAAGTTTTAATATAATTACTTTGAGAATAGTACTTTATTTTTATATTATAAAATTTAATTATTTCCATTAAATTAAGCGGAAGTTTGTTAATTTGACATTCTATTAAAACTTTCCAAGCTTTGTTTCTTGCTATTTTATAATTTTGATATAACATTAATATCACTCCTTACCTTATAAAGTTTAAGGTAAAAAGTCATATATTTCATTAGTAAGTTAAAGGTAAACTAAAAAGCATCTGGGTCATATTCATCTTCTTTTTCTAAATCTTTTTTTAAAGCCGCTTTAGATTCCTCTGTTTCCTCTATTTCATAATATCCCCCACGAGCAGGAACTCTTATAATAGCCGGTTTTTGTTGGATTTCTGGTTCAACTATATCAAGATTTTTTTCGTTTTCAGTTTGGTCATCTTCTTTATGAAGATATTCTTTGAAAACTTTTTTTAGCATTTCCATAACTTTTTTTCTTGTTAATTCGTCTAAATCTAAATATTCCATTATTATACTTTTTTCAAGTTCTGTCATATTTTTTTGACGTGCATATTCATCAATAGAAATCGGAAATTCATTACGCATAGGTTTAATACCGTTTCTAAGCCATTCTTCTCTTACATTGAATTCACGGCAAATAGAGAGAATTACAGTATCAAGAGGTTTTCTTGTCCCACTTTCATAGCTTGCAATACTTCCTTGTTTTATATTTATTTTTTTCCCAAATTCTGTTTGGTTGAGATTTAACTCTTTCCTTAAAAATTTAATTCGTTCTCCTAAATTCATTTAATTACCTCCCTATTTATAATTTTATCACAAAGAATATATCGACGCAATAATTTTTTTGAAAACTATTGACTTTTATATATCTAAGATATATAATAATATTACAAAGATATAAAAATGAGGTGATAAAAATGATAACTTTAATTGATAATAAAGAAGAAAAAATTGTAGCTGATGAAATTTATGAAACTGTAAAAAAATTGCCGAAAGAACAACAGCAAGATATAAAAGTAATTATTATGACAGCTAAAATGATGTTTGAAAAAGAGCAAGAAGAACAAACCAGCATAGTTACATAGAAAACATATAAAGAGAGGTGAAACTATGAAAACAGAAAACTGGAACGGACATAGTATAAGATTTGTAGAACATAATGGAGAATGGTGGGCAGTAGCGGTTGATATTGCAAAGGCTTTGAATTTTGCAAGCGCTCGGGATAGCACAAAGAAATTAACAGATAAATATAAGGGGGTGACTAAAGTTCCTACCCTTGGTGGAGAACAAAGTGTAATTATTCTTAATGAAAAAGGATTATATCGTCTTATTATGAGAAGTAATAAACCTGAAGCAGAACAATTTCAAGATTGGGTTTATGAAATGCTAAAACAACTTCGTCAGTCAACGGGCTTAGAGGGATTTCAGATATTCTGTATGCTTGACAAGGAACACC
>CAMTZM010000091.1 GCA_947086655.1 uncultured Eubacteriaceae bacterium | reverse complement strand
ATTTTTTATGCGGGGTCAATGCCAACATTTTGCTTAAGTTGTTGGCATTGCTTGGTTATACACCTCCAAATGATTGGACTTTTAATAGAAATCATAAGTTAGGTTGTGATGTTCTTATTATCGATGAATTTTCCATGGTAGATATTTTTTTATTTAAAAGAGTATTGGACGCTGTTAATTTTAATAGGACAAAACTATTGTTAATAGGTGATGACGCACAACTTCCATCTGTGTCATGTGGAAATTTACTTTATGATTTTATACAGACAAACATTATACCAACTGTTACTCTTACAAAAGTGTTTCGTTATAGTGATGGTGGTTTAATGAAAGTAGCTGCTGACGTACGTTTTTGCAAAAAATATTTATCCGGGATAAAAGAGCAATTTACTTGGTTTGGAACTAATAAAGATTATGCTTTTGTTAATGTGAAAGACAGTTTGACAATTAAAAGTATTGTGGGATTATATAAAAAATTGCTTTCACAAGGATATAAGCCAGAAGACATACAAGTATTAACTTCATATAAAAAAGGTGAATATGGAACATTGGTAATTAATAATGCTATACAAAAAGTCGCTAATCCTAACTATGGAAGTTCTAATTTTATGAAAATAGGTGATACAACTTATTTTAAAGGAGATTTAATAATACAAAACGTAAACAATTATCATGCTAAATTATTTGATGATTGTTGTCATGATGACAAATTAGCCGAAATTTTTATAGCTAATGGTGAAACAGGTATTATTAGAGAGATTTATGAAAATTATTTAAAAATAGATTTTGATGGTATAAATATAAAATATTATAAAGATGATATGAGGATAGTCAGACTTGGATATTGTATTACTATTCATAAGTCACAGGGAAGTTCTATAAAAGTAGTTATATTACTAACACCTCAAGCACACACATATATGCTTAATTCTAATCTTATATATGTTGGAATGACAAGAATAAAAGAAAAATGTTTCCATTTTGGTAACGACAATACTGTTAATTTATCTATAAAGAAAAAGGCAAATTTTATGAGAAATACATTTATGCAGTCACTAATTAATAATAAATATAAACTTTCGTAAGATTAAAGCACAATTTCTACGTTTGATTATAAAGCAAGTTCCAATAACACCGATTTTACAAATAAAGAATAATAGAAGATGATTAACAGCATAGGTAATGTTTATAACTTTCTTAAAGTATAAACTTAATGATTTAGGTAAACAGCTTGTAAAAGCAAATAGTTTTTTGCGATTTTACAAATTTGTTCTGTCTGCGGTTATAAAAATTCTGCTATAAAAAATTTGTCTGTTAGAGAGTAGGATTGTCATAAATATAGTACTAATCATAATAGAGATATAAATGTCGTAATAAATATAAAAAAAGGAGTGAGGGATTCAAATGAATGATATTATAGCACAGATTACATTAGCAGCGGTATTTATTGCCGTTGGGTACGTAATTGGATTATTAAAAAGTGGGACAAAAGTGGAAAGATATAAAAAAAGAGCGAAGATGTTTAGTAAATTTATAGCCACAAACAGAGAAATAAGGAGAGCGCGTTATAAGAAAATATGAGGATAAGCGGTTTGGTAAAATTTGAATCGAAACAAACATATCCGAATGACCCTTCGTTTTTACTCGAATTTCATATTGTACTTATGAAAAAAACTCAAGATTACTTTGATAAACTTAATAAAACATGAAAAATAGTTAAGATTGATGAAAAAGACAAGAATTAAAAGGAGTTTACATATAAAGAAGTACGAGTTTACAGAAGAAACAAAAGAATTTGAAATTAGAATAGTATTAAACAAAAAATTAGGAGGCGGTAAAAATGACATTAAACGAATTTTTAAAAGAAGTGAATGCCCAAGAAAGTGATATTATCAGCTACACTGAAGAAGCGATAAGAAAGGTAAAAGAAAATGGATATCTCTTACAATATGTGAGAGAACAAACGCTGGAAATATGTATGGCAGCGGTAAAACAAAATGGATATCTCTTGCAATATGTAAGAGAACAGACGCCGGAAATATGTATAGCAGCGGTAAAAGCAGATGGAAACGCCTTGCAATATGTAAGAGAACAAACGCCGGAAATATGTATGGCAGCGGTAAAAGAAAATGGAGCCGCCTTGCAGTATGTAAGAGAACAGACGCCGGAAATATGTATGGCAGCGGTAAAAGCAGATGGAGCCGCCTTGCAGTATGTAAGAGAACAGACGCCGGAAATATGTATAGCGGCTATAAAAGCAAATAAAGTCGCTTTACATTATGTAGATAAATCTATATTTGAAACTTTTAAATAATTTATAAAAAAGCAGAGGGGATTCAAAATGAATGATATTATAGCACAGATTACATTAGCAGCGGTATTTATTGCCGTTGGGTACATAATAGGACTGCAAAGGAGCAGAACAGAGATAGAAAGGTATAGAAAAAGAGCGGCTATGTGCAGAAAGGTTTTTGCAAACCAATCAAAGGTTAGAGGGTAAAATTTTTAGAGAAATTACTGGAATTGATGTTGATAAGAATTAAGAGGAGGATAAAAATATGAAGAAATATGAGTTTACAGGAGAAACTCTTGACTGGAAAGGCAGAATTTTACATAGGATAAGAGCATTAAGGGATTTTGGTGATGTTAAAACTGGGGATATTGGAGGTTGGATTGAAAAAGAAAAAAATTTGAGCCACGAGGGTGATTGCTGGATATATGGCTCAGCCAAAGTATATGGTTCAGCCAAAATATGTGATTTAGCCAAAATATATGGTTCAGCCAAAGTATATGATTCAACCAAAATATGTGGTTCAGCCATAGTATGTGGTTCAGCCATAGTATGTGGTTCAGCCATAGTATGTGGTTCAGCCAAAATATGTGATTCAGCCAAAATATGTGATTCAGCCAAAATATGTGATTCAGCCGAAATATATGGTTCAGCCAAAATATGTGATTCAGCATGTATAAATTCAGAC
>CAMTZM010000090.1 GCA_947086655.1 uncultured Eubacteriaceae bacterium | reverse complement strand
TGCCAAAATCGGGGTTTAATAGTATTTTATCTATTGTATTGTCCGTTATATATGCCCCATGTTTGCGTATTGATGGAAGTACTTCGTCAAATACCCAACTTTCAAATTTTTCAGCGTTTGGGAGTTTGCTATGAGCAATAAGGCGGTAAACATTACCCTCAGATATAAACGATAAAATATTCTTTCGCCCTAAATTATCAACGCTATCGTATTTTGCTATACCGTCGGATTTACAATGTTTCTTTAAGGAATCTGGAGCATTTGCATACCCTAAAATCTTTGCAACATCACTTCCACAAAACAAAATTTTACCGTTTTCTTCAATTGTTCTAATTTTACCAAACTCAACATTCTCAAAAATCTGTAAATTATTATTCATAATTATTTATCTCCTCTTCTAAAATATCTTCAATTTTTCCAAGTGATTCAATTATTTTTTGGTTATAATCAAAAGTAATATCTAAAAACATAGCTGATTCTCTATCAGAAAAAGAAACGGAAATATTCATAAATAACAAACTAATTTTTTCAGCATTTGTTTTTATATTAGAAATTTCATCTAAAAGGTCAAATAAATCAAATTTTGTTTTTTCCATTAAAAAAACTCCTCTCAAAATTTTTGTATTGAAAGAAGTCCCTCTGAATGGTATAATATTTTCAGAAGGTAACTTCTAACCTTTGGATAGGATTAACGAACTGTGGTAGGGGCTGTTAATCCTATTTTTTATTTAATTCATTATAAACCTTATCAATCCCTTGCATAACAATTTCATATTGAGTTTTTTGAGCTTTTTCACAACAATATAAAAGTTTACTTCTATCGTTTTTTGTAGCTCTTATTTTAATTGTTTCTGTTTTAGGATTTTCTGTTGGTCTACCCATTTTTGAACCCATTTTTTCACCTCGCTTTTGAGTACACATAAATTATAATTTATGTGTACTCAAAAGTCAAGATAAATTTTATTTTTTCTATTAAAAAAAGACAATTAAAAAATTGTCCTTTTTATGTATTAAAATAAAATTAATTTTCTATCAATCTAAATACAATTCATCATATGTGATTTTAACTCCACTCATAGTTTTATTTGTATCATCAACATCAATAGCCCAAACATCTTTTACACTTCCTGTCAAATTAGACCATCTAACAGCATAACCTGTGTATAATGGAGAACCAACTTTTTCATCTATTCCAAACATAAGTGGAATATTATCTTTTGATAAATATTTAATATCTTCTCCGTTACCATTCCAATATTTTAAAGAATAACAGTTCATTCTCACAACCATATCATTTATTACCAAAAATTCATAATAATAATCTGTATTATAATTATATGTTTTTGTAGGAAATGTTCCTTTGCTTGTTGTATAATTCCAATATTCGATATAACTTGGTTGTCCCATTAATTTAATTAATTCATCACTTGATATTAATGAAAATTGTTTAGAATCAATAATTATATCAACATCGGCGTCAACTATATCTATATCATCAATATTAATATTAGATTCAGTATAATCATTTGTTTTATAGTTATCATCTGAATAGTTAGAATTATTTCCACAACCAACAAAAATAGATGATATTAAAACCATAATAATAAATTTTTTCATAAATAATAACCCCTCTCATAAGAACTACAACGTAAAGAAAATTTTGCAAATTTAATACTTATGAAAATTATTTTACCAAAAATTAAGGAAAAATGAAATAAAAAAATTAATTATGAAGTCCCTGAGCAGACATAAGAACTGCAGTTTGCATTTTTTCAGCTATAATATCAGCCATTTTCTCTATATCGACAGTTTCTTTAATATCTCCGGAAAATGTTATTTGTGTTTGTGGTACAAGCGTATTAGTTATAAACTTATTAATTGCATCTTGTTCAGCTATTTCACGCCAATATTTTAAATCTTCTGATGCTATGTCAACGGTGTCGTTTATTTTGTCAACTTCTCCCACCTTATCTACATTAAAGTTACTTGGCAGAACAATTTCAACATCTCCTTCCTCTGGAACTTTTATGCTTTCTAATTTTTTTTGTAAATCCGATTGTTCTTTATCCATTTTTATAATTTCTTCTATTCCATTGTTTAATTGTAAATCAATATCTGATATTTCACTTTTATATTTTGATAACCTATAACCTGCGTCACCCCAATCTTTAATAGCTGTTAATTCTCGTGTAGATAGTCCAGCCGTTTCTTCTGTAATAATTCCGCTTGCAAGTTTTGAATAGTATGCGTTTGCAATATCTGTAGAAATTCCTTGTTTTTGAAGTCTTTGTGTTTCCGACTGATATCTTTTGCTAAGCGTATCAAATTCAGTATTATCAATTTTTCTTGATTCTTTAGCTTCTTTAGCATCGCTTTCCAATTGAATTATTTGTCGTGCAGCTTGGTAAGAAACACCCTCACGTTTTGCACGTTCAATAACTTCTGTATCAAATGAACCTAAATTAGATACAATACCTGCGGCAGAATTAACCGCTTTAATAGAACCAATTAACGCTCCCATAGCAGACACTACTGTCATTATTGCACTTGCTACAAATATATATGGATTAGCATTCAATGCAGCGTTTAACCCTCTTTGTGCTAATGTAGCATTTAATGTTTCTCTTGAAAATGTTGCCACTCTATTTGACATTGTATAAACTGAGTTTGCTACTCTAATAACAACCGATTGTAACGTATTATTTGCCTTTTGAAATATTCCATACCATATAACAATAGTTGTAATAGTTGGCAATAATTCTGAGAATTTTCCATTTAAGTTTGCTATCATCTGTACTGTCCAGCCTATGCCTTTTGATATTGTAGAAAACGACCCCGCAATTATAGACATTGATTTCTTAAAGCCTTTGCTCCCTGCGATAGAAGCTAAAGATTTTGTAAACCGCCCTAAAAATCCGTTTGCCGAAAATATACTGTTACCAATACCAAAAAATATTTGTTTTATTTCAGATAAAGAAGGTATAAAATCTCCCATTGTACCTAATGAAAATTTAAATTCTACTGTTTTTAATCTTAGCCAATAAAATGTTTCACCAAAACTATTTTTTATACCATCAACAAAATTTTGAAAACCTCCTGTATTAATAGCTTTATTTATATCTTCCATTAAAAGGCTTGCATTCATTACAGCGGAATTTTTTATTTC
>CAMTZM010000089.1 GCA_947086655.1 uncultured Eubacteriaceae bacterium | reverse complement strand
TCGCTGAAATCGCAAGCGTCATACTCGGCGCAATCGCCTTTACTTTATCCGAAATTTTTATCATTCTCGTCTCCCGTAAATATATAAGTATCAAAACTGTCTTGACAAGTATCTTTAAACATATTTTTTAACTGCATAGCCGTTGTATCCACATCATCCGCCTCAAACAGCACACTTTGATATTTTGAAAAAATTTTATTAAGCACACCTGCGAAAAAATTTTCCAAATTACCGCTGCCGCCGACATAGCATATCTCATTTTCTTCCGTAAACGCAAAACCTTTATCAACTCCGTCATGCGAACAGTATAAGGTTTGCGGTAAATCTGAAGTAAACTCTTCAAACCCTGCCGTTAACGGATTTATACTTTCGTGAGTTTTTGCATAAGCTTTGTAAAGCAGTCTGCACGCCGTTGTGTAGTTTTCATCTTCAGAGTTAAACACCGCTACGTTATTTACCGTGTTATTGCTTTTCAAATCTGCTTTTGTAAATTCTCTTTTAAAACACCGTCTTGTAAGCTTAAATCCGCTGCTTAGTAAAATCGGCACTCGCTTATCGCTACTTTGCAACATACATTGCAGGGGGCTTGCAAAATAATTTTTCAAAAAAGAAAAAACTGTTTTCGCATCATTTTGCTGTTTCAAAAAATGAAATTGAATGTAAGTGTTTCTGCCGTGATAATGATTTTTACAAGCTGAAAAATAAAAAAATTCATCTTTACCGTTCAAAACCTTGTAAAATTTATGATTTTGACTTTTATCAAATTTCGGCAATTTTTGTTTTGCTTCAGCCTCGGTCAATTCAGTAATTTGCAAACACATTTTATTCCTTCCGCTTATATTTAAATTATACACTTTTTTTTAGTTGTTGACAATTGTTTGTTGACAAAAAAAATACCGCTTGAAACAATTAAGTCAGCGGTATTAATTTTAGTTTTTTAAATTTAATAACTTACTGCTACATTGTAAGACGACGTTTTGTGCAATTTTATATAAAAAGTATATCTACCGTTTTCATTTACTTCATTATTTAATTCGAATAAAACCGACAGACAACCTATATTCAATCCTTCAGCTAAAGAAGTAAGTGTTTCTTTCTCTTTAGACGAATAATAAAATGTATATGATATTATATTATTTTCTATATTTCTATAATCCGCAATATTTTCGGAAATTTTTACACGGTTAAATGTGTCCTGATAAGCTGAATTATCATGTAATAAATATGCTAAGGTATAATTTTTTAATATAGAACTATTAAATGTACTTTCAACATAAGTTTCGGCTTGCATCACTTCTTGAAAATCACATTCGTAAACGTAACAGCTCCTTTCCTGATTTATATATTGTTTTTCGTTTTCAATATTTTTAGGCTTTTCTAACCAACTTAATTCATATCTGTCCAATACGACCATATCGAATAAATTACCGTTAAGTTTACTGTCTGTCTCATCTTTTATGCCACTGATATCAAGTTTAGAAAATACAATAAATAATATTATTCCTATAATCAATGAAACAATAAAAATAATCAACGATGATTTCATAAATTTATTTTTCAATGTTTTCATCTCCCGCTCAACGCAATTATGTAATCACAAAACAGTTTTGCACATGCTCCACGAGTTTTAGCATCTGGATAATAATCAACACAAAGCAATTTCATATTTTGTCTAATAAGATCTGAAGGAATATAATATCTATAGTTAATATAACTTCCGTTGTTATAATTTATATTCATTGAACTACATACTTCCATTCGAAAATCGTCCAAAATCGAAGCCTGCTTTTTTTGTTCAAGTTCAAGCGTTGCTGTATAAATAAATTCGTAGAACCTATTTCCTGCTGTAGCTTTATTTTTATTAATATGGGTATAATAACCTAACAATGAATTCCTAATTGAATTTTTTTCACAATCTATAAAAAACTTAACTATATTAAATGCATCAATATCCGCAAGTAAATCATCGCTTGAAAAATTATTCGCACCTATATAATCGTTAAAGTCAATATATCCGTAAGAAATATTATATTCATTAACAGTTCTTCCATTTCCATAAACACTGTACGTAAACTGATGCAAATCTCCTAACCAAGACAATAAATCTCTTTGATAAGTTCTTGTTCCAAAAGCTTCATAACATACAAATTCTTGTCTTTCAGTATTTTCATATATTCCATCTATTGCGGCAAACATATGTAGCAAATCAATTTTCTGTCCTGTACCAAGAGGATCAGGAACCAAATATGCTTTATTTAAAAATGCATCATCAACTTTACCATAAAAGTAAGAATTATAATCATTTCTATTCTGAATAAAACTTGCAAAAAATTCAGGAAAAGTTATCTCTCCTTCTTTCTCGTTTTCTGCGACATAATTTACAAAACCTTTATCAATTTTACCAGCCGTTGCGCCCCAAGTACCTCCAACTAAATCTGAAAAATTAAAATTATCATACATTGACTTATCGCTTCTTTCATCTTTTGCTGTATAATTTTTATTTATTCCCCTTATATAACCAAATACACAGTTGTTTGCTTTTCTTCTGTCATTATTAGCATAACTCAATGCAAGTTTATCAAGCTTATCTATCATATAAATTACATTATCAATATCATTGTATTCATTATTTGTTGATGGCTTTTTGAATATAAAATCGTTTATTCTTGTATTTGAACCAAAGCAATCCAAACTTTCAGATATCGTAGCAAAATTTTTAACTTCATCCTTATGATTAGAACCAAAATAAACAAGTATCTCACCACTATCTCCAGGAATTATCATTTTATCAGGATCACGTTTAAACGCATATGCACTAACGGTATATGGAAAAGTTATTACAATCAACAATATACTTATACATAAAAAGCAAAAATACATCTTTATTGTTTTATTTATCATTTTAACCTCTAAACTATTAGGTTACCATTATACACTATAAAATAATATTTTTCAATACTTTATTTAAATTGAAATTAATTAAAATAATTTTAAACTTAAGCAATACAATAAGGTATTATCAGCACAAACAGCGGTGGCAATTGCCACCGCTGTTTGTTTTTAATATTAAATCGGAGTTAATGTGTATTTTTATTTTCTTCGTTTTTGCACTTGTCGCAGGCGTTACAGCCGCTGCAACCCGAACAGCCGCAATCGCAGCAACCGCCCTTGCCCTTTATTTTTCTGTAAATCAGC
>CAMTZM010000088.1 GCA_947086655.1 uncultured Eubacteriaceae bacterium | reverse complement strand
AAAAATGATAGAAACTGGATGCTCAATTATATTAGGAGGGTTAGGCGCTGAAGGATGGCTTGCAGTAGTTACAGATGGGGCAAGCATAGCGTTGCTTGATGGAGCTATTGCGGTATCATTAACAACTACTGGTACAGTTACTATAACATATGGTGGTAAAACTATTGTTTCATCGGCAAAAGGTTTGTATGATGATGTTAATAGTTTAATTAAATTATCTAATAATACAAATGATTCCGTAAATAAAATAAATATTTCTAGAAATGTAGAAAGACAAGCTAAAAAATTAAGTCCTGAAGCGAAAACAGGTTATGATAAAGCAATTGAAGCTTTAAAAAATGGAGATACAAGAGGATTAAATGAACATTTATTAACAGGTAATAGAAAGGTCAGAGGGCATTAGATATAAAAGGCACTGGAAATGGCAGAGGCGCTGGTAGGTTGATTTTTGAAAAATGTGAAGATGGATCAATTAATGTAATTGAAATATTATTAAATCATAATTATTAGGAGGATAAATTTTTATGAAAATGAAACATATGATTATTGAAGGTTACTGTGAAGGGTATGATAATTATAACAGTGTGTTACCATGTAATAATAGTTTTTTAATGGGAATAGAGTGTTTTAAATGTTCTTTATTTAGTTATACTTTTTGTGAAAATGAAATAGCCTATTCAAATAATTATGGAATAGTAGAGAAAGTTAGTGATTTTATAGGATTTGGTGGTAATATGCAAATTGATGAAAATAAAAATAAATGTATTGATATATGGTCAAAAATTTGCAGACAAAAAATAATTGAAGCATATAAAGAATATATGAAACAAATAGAAAAATAATATTGTACAATAAAAATTGATGTTCTGTTCTCAAAGATTTTAATATATAAGATGTAGGTGAGTAAAACACAAGAAAGCTTTAAAGATTAGAAAAATACATAAAAAAGTTAACTAAGTGGATCTCTTAAAAGTTTTAAGGTAACGATAAGAATATTTTGATATAGTAACGATAGAAACGTAAGCAACATCAAGTAAAACTATATGAGTAATTGATTTAAGGTTTTGAGAAACATTGAAACTATAAATCAAGTCTCTAAAAAAGTTTGTGTATACAATAAAGCACTAAGATAAGCAATATAAACGAACTATCAAACGGAGAATATGAAAATAGAGAATATAATCTGTTTAACCAGCTTACAGACGTTAGTATAAATGGGAAAGAAAGCAAATACACATATCGCCCAGATGGTTTAAGGCTTACAAAAACAGCAGATGGAAAAACAACAGGATACATATGGGACGAAGGCAAAATATATGCTGAAACGAATGATTTATTTGAGATACAAACGGCTTATATATATGGAAATGAGAGAATAAACTCAAATAACGGAGTGTATTACTTATACAACGGACATGGAGATGTAACATGGTTAGCAGATACAACAGGAAATATAACAAAGACATATAATTATGATGCTTTTGGTGTTGAGCTAAATCTGGATTAAGAAGATATAAATCCATTTAGGTACTGTGGTGAATACTATGATAAAGAAACAGATAGTATATATTTAAGAGCAAGATATTATAATCCAAAATTAGGAAGGTTTATGTCGGAAGACTTGGCAAAAGATGGATTAAACTGGTACTCTTACTGCGACAGTAATCCGATTATGTTTTTTGACCCATCAGGTTTAAATAAGGCTATAATTTATAGAGCTGTCAGTGATGCAGAATTTGATTCAATAATATCAACTCAAAAATTTAATTCTACGGATGGAACTATGGACGCAAAATTTTTTGCTAGATCTTATGATGATGCTGTTAAATGGGGAAATAGATTAAACGGAGAAGGTAATTTTAAAGTTATAGAAGTTAAAATTGACGAGTCAATATTAAATGATCCTAATAAATTTATGCAATGGGAAAGATTAGACTCAATAGGACCTGCTTGCGCTGCTGAAACTGAGGTCTTGAATAAAGAAGAACTATTAATAACAGAAGTTAAAGATAAAAACGACAATAATAAAGGTAGTGGGCAAGGAGGTAATTCTGGTGGTGGTAATTCTGGAATTAATAGAGATAAACCAATAAAAATTGTAGATAACAAAGGAAGAACATATTTGTTATCGAAATATGGTACTATAAATAGATATGTAAATATTGATTTATATGGAGTTATTCCAACAAAAATCACAAACCGAGAAAGTGACAGCCAAATTTATTATAAATTAAATTCAAATGCATTAGTATTAGATATATTTACAGGTAAATCTAATATTAATATTTTACCAATGAGTCCTAATGTTTATAATTTATCAGTACCAGCATATATTCTGTCATTTTAATTTTAGGAGGGCATATGATGAAATTTACTGCTGAATTATATTTGAATAATACGTTTTTTGAAAAAATTAAAAAATATAATGAAGAAATTATGCTTATTTCGAAATTTAAAAATACTAATTCACAATTTTGTGATTGGACAATTTATATTAATTTAATGTATATAGATAAAAAACAAGGTTGCTATATTAGCAAAGTCAGATTTTTATTTGAAGATAGGATGCCAAAAGAACTATTAAAAAATGGAAATAAGTTTAAGTTATTTTATATTATGTATGAGGTTGGATATGGTATTTTAAAGTTTATTTAAAATCAAATAAAATAGATATAAATAGGTTGAAAACAGTATATAAGCATGAAACGTACGACGGATTCAATGATGGCAACCGATATACATTAATAAAAAAATAACATATTGATATAACTAACAAGCTTTTATAGTCAAAACACTTGAAAAAGAAAAACATTTAAATTTTATGTCAGAACCACCGGCTAAGCCGGTGGCTTGAGATAGCCCTATAAGGGCTTGGTACCAGCTTGTGCTATTCGCACACTGAAAAAACTGACAATCGCACCACTGTTACTAATTGCTGCCCAATAAGGGCAGCTTTTTATTTATTTCCTTTCCTCTGCTCACCCGTAAACGGGTCAATGTACTCTTTCAGCCTCATCTGATCTGATAATTGATCTTCCTGTAACTGGTTTTGTATATATTTTGTTATTGCTGTTTTATTACGTCCAACCGTATCTACATAATAACCTCTGCACCAAAAATGTCTATTTCCATACTTATATTTTAAGTTTGCGAACCTATCGAATATCATAAGGCTGCTTTTACCTTTTAATATCCCCATAAATCTTGATATGCTCATTTTCGGCGGTATTGATACCAGCATATGTATATGATCTGGACAAGCCTCTGCCGCTATTATTTCTACATTGTATCTTTCACATATTGTTCTTAATATTTTTCCTATTTCTGCTTTATATTTCCTATATATTTCCTGTCTTCTGTATTTTGGTGCAAAAACAATATTGTTGAGTTACAATAGATAGGTAACAGAGGAAATAAAAAAACAAGGTTCAAAA
>CAMTZM010000087.1 GCA_947086655.1 uncultured Eubacteriaceae bacterium | reverse complement strand
TGCTTTTCGTTCATAATTTGTTCATAAAAAATTTACTCATGCGTTTGTCCTGGTTCACAGGTTCCCTTTACATCAATTAATTTAGGAAGAGATACATCTCCAGAAGGCAGATTGGTTACTAAATGGATTTTTAAGGCAAGTATTGATGGAATAGGTGGACATCATCTTACAAGTATTTTCCCTATAAGTATATTTCAATATAAAAAAGGTATAAATGTTAAACCAGAAGACCCTAATTATGATTTAAAACAGCTTGCGTTAGAATCTATGTCAAAACGTATTTACCCTAATTTTGTAAATTGTGACTGGACTCAAGCATACGAAAATGATAATGATCCTGATACATTTTTTAGTACTATGGGCTGTCGAACTCTGATAGGTTATGATCGCCATGGTCTTGGATATATTCGACAAGGAAGAGGTAATAATGTTCCTAACACAATTATTCTTCCTAAACTTGGAATAGAATATGGTATTTGTACAGGAAAACGAAAAAAAGCTGATTTAGATGGATTTTGGACTGCATTAGAGAAAACTTTGAAAATATGTGAAAAAGGATTACTTGAAAGATATGATATTATAAAAAAACAATCTCCCAAAGCAGCACCGTTTATGTATCAAAACAATGTAATTAAAGGTGCTGACGAATGTAAAGATACAGTTGAAAACGCTGTTAAACATGGTACTCTTGGATTTGGATTAATTGGTATTGCTGAGATGTGTGTTGCCTTATTTGGCAAAAATCATGCTGAAGATAAGGAAGTACATAAGTTTGCTTTATCTGTTGTAAAACGTATTTACGATTATTCAAAAGAGGCAAGCGACAGAAATAATTTAAATTTCGGTTGTTATTTTACCCCTGCTGAAGGTCTTTGCAGAACAGCCTTGAAATCTCTTAGAGAACAATATGGAATAATTGATGGCGTAACAAGTCATGAATATTTGACAAATAGCATACATGTTCCTGTATGGCAAAAAATTTCTATTTACGACAAGTTAAAAATAGAAGCTCCGTTTACAAAATACGCAACTTCTGGCTGCATTACTTATATAGAACTTGAATCAACATTTGTAAAAAATACAAAAGCGATTGAGGATATTATTGATTATGCGTTTAATAAATTGGATATTCCTTATTTAGCATTTAATTTTCCTATTGATAGTTGTTTAGGCTGTGGATATCAAGCGGAATTTAACGATAAATGCCCTCAATGCGGAAGTGAAAACATTCAGCAGTTAAGACGTGTAACAGGATATTTGACAACAGATTATAGAAACTTTAATGATGGCAAACAAGCTGAAGTTAAAGAACGTGTAAAACATAATGTGAATATGTAATTTTTACTTAAAGTAAAAGGAGAGATGATTTTGTATGATGAAAGTTAATGATAATGAAATTTTATGGACTAAAATAAAATCCGATGCCAAAATACCAACTAAATTAAAAGAAAATGCTGGTTATGATATTTACGCTTGTTTTAATGAAGATTTTATTAAAATTCCACTTGGACAAACTAAACTTATTCCAACAGGTTTAGCTTGTGCTTTTAGTCATAATTATTATATTCAGCTTGAAGAACGTGGAAGTACAGGAAGTAAAGGTATTAAAATTAGTGCTGGAGTAATTGACAGCGGTTATAGAGGTGAAATATTTGTTGCTTTAACTAATTGTTCCGGCAAAAATATTTTGCTTTCAAAATTAAACAAACATGAACTTGTTAATGTTAAAACAGAAGATACAATAATTTATCCATATGATAAAGCAATATGTCAAGGTATTGTACATATTGTTCCTAATCTTGAAAGTAAAGAAATTAATTATAATGAATTATTGAAATATAATTCTGAAAGGGGTTATGGTAGCCTTGGAAGTAGTGGAAAATAATGATGAAAAAATATTACTTACTGTTAAAGATATGTGTAAATATATGTCAATAGGAGAGAATACGGCAAGAAATTTATTAAGTGAACCTAATTGTCCGTTTGTATTTAGGTTGAAAAATAGAATATATGCAAATAAAAAAATGCTTGACAAATGGATAGAGCAAAACACAGGAAGGTAAAATTATTTCACAAAAGTATTTACAGATAGATCACAGAGTAATATAATAAAATTATTTATAGAACTCTGTGGTTTATTTCTTAATACTTTTTAGGAGGAATAAACTATGGGAAAAGATTTAAAAGGGAAAGAATTAGGTGAAGGAATTTGTCAAATTAAAGATGGCAGATATTTAGGAAGATATACTGATAATTATGGTAAAAGGCATAGTATTTATGGTAAAAAAGTTAAAGAAGTAAAGGATAAATTAAATAAAGCTATATATGAAGATAAAATGGGTATAAATAAATTTGATAATTCAAATATTATGTTTGATGAATTGTTTCAAATGTGGTTTAAACATAAAATTGTTACAGTAAAAGAATCAACCTGCGCAACATATAAAATATTGTATTTAGTGCATATAAGAGACAATATAGGTTATATGAAGATTACATCAATAAAAAAAGAGCATATAGAAAATCTTATAACCAAAGCAGCAATAGAAAAAAAATTATCATTTTCTATGGCAAATTTAATAAAAGTTATAGTTACCAATATATTCAATTTTGCAATAGAAAATAATTTTATAACTAATAATCCATGTACTTATATAAAGCTGCCTAAGAGTATACTCAAAGAAAAATCTGAACGTCAAATTTTAACCATAGAACAACAGAAACTTTTTATTGAATTTTCGGAACGAAAAAAATATAGATATATAGCTATTTGTAAACTTATGCTATATACAGGAATAAGGATTAATGAGGCTCTTTCTTTAACATGGGATGATGTTGATTTTAAAAATAAAAAAATTAGTATTAACAAAACTTTTGCCTATACAAGAAAGTTAAATTCTAATGAAAATTATTCTATTCAAACACCTAAAAGCAAAACCAGCAAAAGAGAAATACCTTTATGTAATTCAGCGTTAGAGTTATTGTTAGCACAAAAGAATAACAATACAAATACTAAATGGGTATTTTCAACTCGAAATAATACAGCTATAAGAGACACAACTTTTAGAAAATCTTTAAGAAATCTAATTAAAATTTTAAATGATGAGGAAAAAGAATGTGCAATAAAAGAAAATCGAAATCCTATATTATTCCCGAATATAACCCCACATTCTTTTCGTCATACATTTGCTACAAGGTGTTTTGAAAACAGTGTAAATGGTAAAATAGTTCAAAAATATTTAGGACATTCTTCAATGTCTATGACAATGGATTTATATACACATGTAGATGAAAAATTAATGGCAGAAAACATTGAAAAAATTGATAATTTATTTTAAATATGTTAATGGTATCAAATTGGTATCAAATAAGAAAACAAAGCCTTATTTTTCAGTCAAAACAAGGCTTTTTAAAACTTTATATTGTTATATCGTTATTTACATAATCGTATTCATTTGATGATGTATTTCCATCA
>CAMTZM010000086.1 GCA_947086655.1 uncultured Eubacteriaceae bacterium | reverse complement strand
TTCCTAACGGTTTACAATTCGCTAACAAAGCCGATATAGGCGGAAAATATCAAGGAGAATGGGTAATTGGAAACAGCACTTGGCTTACAACGATTTACGCACCCGGTGGAAAACTTCCGAAAACAGGTTATTAATATTTGAGTGAAAGCCGCTTTAAAAGCGGCTTTTCTTAATGAATTTAATGGGAGTGTCCAAAACAGAGATTTTATGATATAATAAAAATATGGAAAATAAAAAAACAGAAAAAATAAAAAAATGCCCTTATTGTGGAAAAACAGAAAATCAAATTAAAGCAGGATTTAATGCCTCCGGAACACAACGCTGTAAATGTAAGGAGTGTAAAAGATATTATACGCTTGAACCAAAGAAACATGAGTATTCTGAGGAAACGAGAGAGTTAGCATTAAAGATATATTATTCTGGCGTAAGTGCAAGAGGAGCAGCAAAAATACTTAAAATGAATAAATCCAATATAGCAAACTGGATAAAAAAAACGAAAAAATGATAAATGAATCTTATCCGGAGAATTTAGATTATGCAGAACTTGATGAACTGTATTGGTTTATAGAAAAGAAACCGTGTTCCAAAACAAGAGAAAATATATATTTAATAATAATGGTAAGCCGTACACCGCATCAAATAGTGGGGCTTGATGCGGCATTTGACAAATCTCCGGAACGAATACAAGAAATAGTGGATAAAGCACCGAAAGCAAAATTTTATTGTACAGATGGCTATCAGGGATATATTGATATAGTGTATTCAGGACAACACATACGAAACACACAAAATAAGAGTGATACTTTTACAGTTGAAGGAGTTAATGCGGATTTACGTCATTATATACCTACGCTTGCACGAAGAAGCAGATGTTTTGCAAGAAAATTGGACAATCTAAAAGCAGCTGTCAATTTATTTGTACACGCTTATAATAAATTTGGATTAGCAAAATATAAATATAGACTCAATCACAAAAAAGCTGATTTGCCTTTTTCTGTTATTGATTTTCTTTAACTCTTTGTTTGGACACTCTCATTTAATTATAGAATTGACAATTTTACACAAAAATATTATAATAAATATAAATTATAAGGAGGTTATTATATGCCAAATATAAATATTTTGAAAGAATATAATAGTGCTTTTAATGATATTAAAGAAAACTTTGACTCTTCATTTCGTGTTAAAGCAGATGATGAATCTATAAACAAATTTACAAGTAATTGTGAAGGTAAATATGGTATAGAAACAGAAATTGAGTCTCAAAAAGACGAATTATCAAAATGTAAAAAATTTATATATGATTTAACATTAGTTCTTAGAGTACTTCAATTAAAAGATGAATCTAAATATAAAGAATATATTCAAGAAGTAGAATTTTATATAAGTGAGTATAATGAATCAATTAATAAATTAAGTCTCTTATTAGATTATGCAGGATAATCCAAATAAGTAGATTCGTAAATAACATATTTTTAATTAAACAGTAAACTTCCTTTGTTGTTATAAATACATTATGATGTTATTAACTTCCAACTTATAAAAGGTTTGGCTAAAAATAAATCAAAAATTAAAGATGTGAAATTATGATTAAATATGCTAATAAAAATGATTTATAAACATTAAATAAATATGAGTATTGTATCAGTGAAAGTGAATTGAAAAATAGTATGAACACAAAAAAATTTTACTTATGTTTATGATGATGTTTTTATAGGCTGGCTGAGATTTAATTTATCTGCGGTTAAAAATGATAAAATCATAAGCAGAGCAGGAGTTATTGAAAATGATTTTCACAATCGCAAAGATTTAACGCCTAATATTTGTGCAGTATATGTTGAAGAAGAATATCGCTGTAAGGGAATAGCAGGACAATTATTAAATTTTATATATGATGATATAAATAATATGGGAATTAAAACATTATATCTTGTTACAGACCATATATCTTTTTATGATAAGTATGGCTGGAAATTTTTATGTATGGTGCAAGAAGATGGAGAGCCATATATGTTAAGAATGTATGTTCATAATATATAATAATTTAAAATCAAATCTGAATTTATAGTTTACAGCAACAGCAAGTTGCTTGTCTTTTTGTGATATTTATAGTATTTTATATTTGAGGTGATAACTATGGAAACAAAGGAAGTTATAGTAAAATTAAGAACAGAAAAAGGACTATCTCAAGATGAACTTGCAAATAATGTTTTTGTAACTCGTCAAGCTGTATCACGTTGGGAAAATGGCGACACAATACCAAATACTGAAACATTAAAATTGCTTTCAAAATTTTTTAATGTGTCTATTAACACACTTTTAGGTTCTCCTCATAAGTTAATATGTCAATGCTGCGGTATGCCGCTTGATGATACGTCAATAAGCAAGGAAACTGATGGCACATTTAATGAAGAATACTGCAAATGGTGTTATTCTGATGGTAAATATGTATATACACATCTTAAACAACTTACAGATTTTCTTGTTGAACATATGTCAAATGAAGACTTTCCGCCTGAACAGGCTCGAACATATTTTGAGAAACAACTTCCCAAACTCAATTATTGGAAAAACAAAAGCAGCTAAATTCTAATTTATACAATATTGATAAAAAAACGCAGTAATCTTTTGATTATTGCGTTTTTTTATTGTCATTTTCTATCGTTTCTTTGATGGCTCTTTTTATAAAACCTGTAATAGTTTCATTAGTCTTTTTTGAATGTTCGGCAATAATCTGTTTATCGCTGCTTTCTTTTGTAAATCTAAGAAGAACGGTATCATAGTTTTCTTTCACATATTTTGAAACAGCTTTGTTTCTTGCCTCTTTCGATGATGTGTGAGAAGCCATATTGTCACCTCCGCATTTTATTTATAGTATAACATATTTTCGTATGTATATACATATAGCAAATTATACAAAAATGGACATATAAATTTTAAAAATATTATTAAAATTTATACTGTTTTTATTCTTGCTATATGGATATATATATAGTATAATATAGATGTAAAGAAAATATAATGAAGGTGATTGAAATGATGAATAAAAAGCAGTTTGGAAGTGACGGAGAAACGGCAAGGAAATTTGCGAAACAGGTAAACGGCAGATTATTTTGCGGCAAACTTGGAAGTATGGTCGTTTATATGGTACAATGGCAGTCCAAAACAGAAACGGAAAAAGCAGCGGAATTGGAAATTAAAGCAGGAGAACCCACATCAACATCAATGTTTTTAAGAGTTTATATTTATGAAACCTTTGAAAACGAAGAAAAAATGCGTCAAGCAGGCTACACAGAAATGATACACGACGCAAATGACAAGTGGAAAGTCGGCGGAAAAAATATTGACGAGTATCATATGGATTTTGCAGCTTGCAGAAAATAAGCAAAATACCGGACAAAATGTTAAAAGCTGTTCTATTGGCTATACGGGGAGAAAGAGAGGAAAATAAAATGTGCAAAGTTATTTCCATAAGTAATCAGAAAGGCGGGGTTGCAAAGACCACGAGTGCAGTAAATCTTGGGATTGGTCTTGCTAAACTCGGCAGTAAGGTACTCTGTATTGACTCAGATTCGCAGGGAAATTTATCAGTATCACTTGGAATAGCTGAACCGGACAGTCTTGATTATACCC
>CAMTZM010000085.1 GCA_947086655.1 uncultured Eubacteriaceae bacterium | reverse complement strand
ATGAACTTTTTATACCTTCTTCTCAAAATGTCCTTGACAAGGGGTACAGTTTAAATATATAAAAATACAAAAAAGGAGGTAGCAAAGATGTTTGATACTATTTTAAATGTGGCAGACGTTGTTTTGACACTTGTATTAATAATTATGCTAATAAGGAGATGGAAATAATGAGTATAGGCGAAAATATAAAAATTTTAAGAACAAATAATGGTATAAAACAAACTGAACTTGCGGAAAAAGTTGGAATCTCGCAAGCAATGCTTGCACAGATTGAAAGAGGTACAAAAACGGTTACTTTACCGCTTGGCAAATTAATAGCAGAAGTATTTAGTTGTAGTGTTGACGATTTGTTGAAAGAATAAATTCAAAGTAGAATTATGAAAGCAAGAAAAAAGCCCCAAAGGGGGCAAGGTTAGTGGCGTGTTGGGTCGTCCGAACGTCCTACAAGGTAGTCAAGGGAGACGTTGAAGTAGTCGGCAAGTTTTAATAGTACAGGTAATGTAGGTTGTTGTTCGCCTTTTTCATATCGTTGATAATTTCTTACAGTTACGCCTGACGCATTTGCAATATCTTTTTGTAATAAATTTTTTTCCTTTTTTAATTCTAAAATACGGGTTGGAAAGTCCATCTTATCAACTCCTAAAAATTTTTTATAAAAAATAGTTGACAAGACGAAAACGTCATGTTATTATCATAACATAACAAGACGAAAACGTCATGTTAAATTAAAAGGTGGTAGGTGATTTTGAATACTAAATTAAAAAATGTACGGCAAAAAAATGGCTTAACGCAAGAGGAACTTGCAAAAAAAGCCAATATAACTACAAGAAACTATCAAAGAATAGAAAAGGGTGAGCAAGACCCTAAAACTACAACAGCAATATTGATAGCTCAAGCATTACAAACGACAGTAGAGGAACTGTTTCCCCTCTCACAAAGAAACAGTTCCGACAGCACCAACCTTGCAAATAAAGAATAACACGAAAAACCAAAATAGGCAAGGTAAAACATAAAAACAAGCAAAGAAAAAGCCCCAAAGGGGCAAGGTTAGTGGCGTGTTGGGTCGTCTGAACGTCCTACAAGATAGTCAAGGGAGACGTTAAAGTAGTCTGCTAATAGTATAAGTTTATCAATGTTTGGTTCAAGTGTTCCGGCTTCATATCTTTGATAATTACGTGAAGTTATTTCTAATAATTCTGCCATTTGCTTTTGATAAATTTTATTATTATTACGACATTCTTTGAGACGTTCATTAAAAATTGACATAGCAAGCACCTCATAAAAAATTTATATAAAATACTTGACACGACAATTATAGTCGTATATAATATGTGTATACGACATAAACAGTCGTACCAATAACAAAGGGAGACGGTGATTAGTGCGTATTAATTTAATTAATTTACGTAAAAAAAGAGGTTTTAAGCAAAAAGAAATTGCAAAAAAACTCGGAATCAGTACAAGGCAATACCAAAGATTGGAAACTGGCAATTCTAATGGCAGTATTGAAATTTGGTACAAATTAAAAAATATTTTAAATTCTGAAACAATAGACTACCTGCTGGAACAGGAAGTCGACAACACCAACCTTGCAAGTAAAGAGTAACATAAAATAACAAATTAAACAAGAAAAAATCCACAAGGGTCAAAAATAAGTAGTTATTTTTTATAATGATATCTGCAAGAATAAACAATAATTTTATCATTTTCACAAGAATATAATAGACGATGTTCCTCATCAATACGCCTGCTCCAAATTCCGGACAAATCATATTTTAGAGCTTCCGGTTTACCGATTCCTGTATATGGTGTAGAATCAATGTCTTTTAAAAGCTGATGTATACGCTTTACAATTTTCTTATCTTGTGTAAACCAATATTGATAATCTTTCCAAGCCTCATCGGTAAAACACTTAATCATTTTCTTCACCTATATCAAGTGTTGTTAAATTACCATGTTTTGCTTGATTAATAGATTCAATAATATGTTTATAATTAGCAGAACTTTTTCTTACATATATGTTTTCAAGCATATTATCATATTCAGCTTGAGATATAATAACTACATTATTGTTGTCCTGCCTTGTTACAATTATAGGCTCACAATTTTGAATTACAGAATCGCAGGTTTTATTAAAATCTTTTATTATTGTTGAAATATTTGCAACTAACATAATATCAGTCCTTTCATAAATTTATTATATTGCGAATTGATTTAAAAGTATACTGGTATTATTTATTGATTTTAGGGCCGTCTGAACGTCCTACAAGATAGTCAAGGGAGACATCAAAATATTCTGCTATTAATAGAATCAATTCTAAACTGGGTTTTTTATTACAATTTTCTAAATTACCTATTGTTGCTTTAGTTGAATTTAAGTGTTCACCTAAATCTTTTAGAGTTAAATTTTGGGAAATTCTTAATTGTTTTAAACGCTCTGAAAAAACTTTTTCTAAAAACATAAAAAACCCCCTTGACAGTATTCTATAAGAATACCGCATTATAAGAAAGGAGCATTAATGAAACCACTTAAAATTGTATCACTAAGATTAAAAAATCATTGGACACAAGAATATATTGCAAAAAAAATTGGAATCACAAAACAAGCCTATTCAAATATTGAAACAGGCAAAAGAAAACCTTCTTATAAAGTAATAATTGAACTTCAAAACTTATTTAATGCTACAATCGACTACCTGCTGGAACAGGAAGTCGATAATATCAACCCTATAAGCAAATAATATCACAAAATAACAATAAATGCAATAGGGGGATAAAAAAATGAATTTTAATTTAAGAAAGTTTTGTAAGATATTAGCGCAAAAACAACTTAAACTTGTTGATGTTTCTAAGGAATCAAATATTAATTGTGGTACTATTTCAAAATATAAAAATGGTAAGTTAAAACCTAATCTTAGAAATATTGGAAAGCTTGCAAAAGCATTAAATGTTAGTATTGATGAGATTGTAGATTAGAAACATAGAATTTAAAGAACTGTTTCTCCTCTCACAAAAAACCAGTTTCAACAATATCAGCTTTGCAAGTAAAGAATTTTATATAAAGTGAAAATTTGTTTAATTTTATTCTGAAATTTTAGTATTTGCAACATTATTAATAAATTAAAAATATGATTAATAAGTTATAGGACAATTTAAAAAAGACATAAATATTAACGGAGGTGATAATGATGGTTAGCAGAGAGGAGTTTAAAATAAGAGCCAAAGCAGCAAAAGAAAGAGCAGAAGAAGTAAAAAAACGCCTTGGTATTACCATAGGAATATACATAATTGATTGGGAAGAAAAGCTTAAAGGAAATGATGTAATATATCCTATTGAAAATATTCCTCCAGATGAACTTGAAGAAAGAATATTTAAAATTCAAACAATGTTTATGGAAGATTATGCAGCAAGTGTTGGAGCAACATTAGAAATTAAATATTATGATGATAAGATTGCCCAATAAGGGCAATTAATATGGACAAGCTTAAAATTTTTAAAAGTAAAAGAAGATGTTATATATAGGTGTGGTAATTATAATTATTACTTTTATGATTATAAAAAAATTATATTTATATAAGAAAGGAAAATATATAATGAATTTTCCTACAAGTTCATTATATAAGGTTTTCAAATGAATGATATTATAGCACAGATTACATTAGCAGCGGTATTTATTGCCGT
>CAMTZM010000084.1 GCA_947086655.1 uncultured Eubacteriaceae bacterium | reverse complement strand
TGCTTTTCGTTCATAATTTGTTCATAAAAAATTTACTCATGCGTTTGTCCTGGTTTTTGCACCAAAATACAGAAGACAGGAAATATATGGGAAATATAAAGCAGAAATAGGAAAAATATTAAGAACAATATGTGAAAGATACAATGTAGAAATAATAGCGGCAGAGGCTTGTCCAGATCATATACATATGCTGGTATCAATACCGCCGAAAATGAGCATATCAAGATTTATGGGGATATTAAAAGGTAAAAGCAGCCTTATGATATTCGATAGGTTCGCAAACTTAAAATATAAGTATGGAAATAGACATTTTTGGTGCAGAGGTTATTATGTAGATACGGTTGGACGTAATAAAACAGCAATAACAAAATATATACAAAACCAGTTACAGGAAGATCAATTATCAGATCAGATGAGGCTGAAAGAGTACATTGACCCGTTTACGGGTGAGCAGAGGAAAGGAAATAAATAAAAAGCTGCCCTTATTGGGCAGCAATTAGTAACAGTGGTGCGATTGTCAGTTTTTTCAGTGTGCGAATAGCACAAGCTGGTACCAAGCCCTTATAGGGCTATCTCAAGCCACCGGCTTAGCCGGTGGTTCTGACTTTTATTTTAAATTATATCTTCAGTACTAATCTCTGTTTCATCTTCATTTATTTCTATTATAACTGTATTATCATCTTCTTCAATGTCTGTTTTATCTTCATTTATTGCATTTACAACTATATTATCGTCACTTTCTTTAATTTCAAAATCAACATCTTCATCTTCTTCATCAATTGAAACTAAAGCTATATTACTATTACCTTGAATAAGTTTTCCGCTTGTTGTAACATTAAGAGTTTTTACAAGGAAATAGCTTACAGAATCACTTACTATTTTAATAACATATGTGTGTCCTCCAACAGCATCAAATTTAAGAGAAATAGGATTTGTTCCATCTGCTTCTGTTGAGGAAATAGCATTTTCCATATCATTTACATCATATATTTTTGCTGTTCCAACAGCTTTATTTGGATAAAGAAAATCAAATTCAACAGTTGTATCTTTATATGTTTTATTTCCATCAAAAGTTAATGAAAGAATATCTCCTACAAGAGCATTATATCCTCCCATACTGTGATATCTAAAACTTGAAAGCGCTTTTACATAAGCTTTTCCGCTGACATCAGAAATATCAACATTTGTTCCTTTATCTGATGTTAAATCAAATTCATAAGTAGATGGAATTTCTTCCTCTATTTTACATAGATTGCCTTTTGTTTTAACAATAATACCTTTTGCAAGCAAATAACTTGAAGAATCACTTGTAACTCTAACAATATATGAATGACCTCCTAAAGCGTCAAAAACAAGTTTATTAGAATTTGCACCATTTGCCGTTAAAACAGATTTTGCAAGAGAATTTGAATAAGATGTATCATCTAAATTAAATACTTCAACTATTCCCGTAGCTTTGTTTGGATAAAGCAAATCAAATTCAATTTTTGTATTTGAATATTTTTCATTTCCATCAAATTTTAACAAGAAAATATCTCCTACTGAAGCGTCATATCCTCCCATACTATGATATCTAAACTTTGAAAAAACTTGCATTTGCGCATTTTCTGAATTATCTGAAATACAAACATCTGTACCTTTGTCAGTCGATAAATCAAATGTATATTCTGAATAATTCTCTATTGGCAAGTCTGTTTTAAGCCTTTCAAATTTCACTCCATAAAAATACGCATTTGAACCCTCAACATAAGTATAATATGCTTTTCCGGCAGTAACAGATATTTTTGTTGATGTTTCATAAGTATTTGAACCATTATTTACATTTGATGTAACAACATTTCCATTTTCATCAACAACTTTAAATGTTTTTCCTCCCCCAAGCCTGTAATAAACAGTATAATCACCATTATAAGAAGGCTCAAAAACAAGAGGAGCGCTTTGTTTTATTCCTGTAACATAGCCATTGAATTTAATATTATCAACAACCGTAGGTATAGCCGAATAAGTAAGGTTTTCTTTTGAGAATAAACCTTCCATAAGTTCAGTATAAGCAATTGTATTCTCTGAAGCTTTCCAAGTAGTTGTTACATAATCTGAATTAACAGTTTCTGTTGACGGAATAACAGTACCTTCCGGAAAAGCATCAACTGTAAGGTCATTAATATAATATTCTATATTATTATATCCTTTTCCAAGATAATCTCCTGTTGCATCAGATGGGTCTTCTGGGTCAAGACCTCTTGCAATTTCCCATTCATCAGGCATACCGTCATTATCACTATCTATAATATCCTTTTTCAAATTATTTTTAGGATAATATTTACTATAATCAACTTGATTAATATTATATTTTTGAATGTCTTGAGCTTGAGTTGAATTGGCCTCTGAAAGAGGTCTTGCTCCTGTAATTGAACCTGTTCCATTAATAGCATCTTGCATAACTTCAAGGTCAATTTGAGGTTTGCAATCCTTACTTATACCAGCACCAGCATATTTTGTAACTTTATCAAATGCTACATCAGCCGTATCCATATTTTTAGCAACTGATACATCTACACCATTTGATAAAAGCGGCATATAACTGTCTGTACGATAATAAGCCTCGTCATATCCATAAGTATCTGTAACACTTCCGTAATTAAATGCCTGCCAATTATTGTTTTCATCATTTATAATATTTCCATCTTTGTCAACCATTTTGTTTCCTGTAAGATAAAACTTAAATTTATCATAATTTGAACCGCTTGAAAGATTAATATATTTATACCCGCCTTTTGTTGAATTACCGGCTTTAAGGTAATTATTAGCATAATTAAGATGACCTAAAGTACCATAAGCAGTTTGATATCCCCAGTCATAAATAACATTGTTCACAAAATCCATTGTACTTGTACCTTCAACTTTTCCTCTGAAATTTCTTGAGATATTGTGAGCAATCATATTATGATGCCAAGAATTTTGCCCTTTTCCAAACATTACACCAAATCCGTGAATACCTTTAGAGTGATATGAAAAAGAATTTGCAGGACCAATTAAAGACCATTGAACAGTCTGATTTGTATTATTTGAATAAAGTCCCCATTGTTCATCGTTTGCCCAACCTATTGAACAATGGTCAACAATAGAATTTGAACCCATCGAACCTCCTAATGCATCATAATCAGCATTAGTTCCCCTTTCTCCAGGGCGTGAACTTATAAAACGGAGAATAATATTGTCTCCACCAAGTCCAACCTTATAATTTTTAAGAGTGATACCTTTTCCGCCGGGAGCAGTCTGTCCAGCAACAGTAACATTACTTTTAATTACAACATCACTTTTTAATTCAATAGTTCCGGCAACATCAAATACAACAATTCGATTTGAAGCTCCAACAGCATCACGAAAAGACCCGGGACCACTGTCATTAAGATTAGTAACATGATATACTGTACCGTTTCGTCCTCCCGTAGCAAATTTTCCACCACCTTCAGCTCCTGGAAACGCCGGAAGATTATTTGCAGCAAAAACATTTAAACTTGGAATAGAGGACAATGCCAAACACGAAACAGCAATTGTTGCAACTGCCTTTTTTAAGTACTTTTTTAAACTACATTTCATAAAATACATACCCCCTAAAAAAAGATTTAAACTATAATTTGTAAAAATATGTAGCACTACATATTATAATTATAACTCATAATTTAAATAATGCAAGGAAAATTTTAGGAATTTTATAACAAAAAGAGGATTATTGTAGAATTAAAAAACAAATTTTAGATATAAAAAATATTTTGTATTAATATTTAACAATTTATAATTATTAATGTGTAAATATTAATATTAATATGTTAAATATTCCAAAAATTTTAAATATAAAAATTTAAATAGTATTATATAATTATATA
>CAMTZM010000083.1 GCA_947086655.1 uncultured Eubacteriaceae bacterium | reverse complement strand
CTTATTCTAAATCTTATTGCTGTCTCTGTTACTCTATGATTCTCAAGATATTTAACTAATCGTTGACGAAAATACTTTATTTGTGATAACATATTTATACAAGGTTCTCCTTTGTGATTTTTTGTTGTTTGACGATTTCAATTATATCACAATTTTTGAACCTTGTTTTTTTATTTCCTCTGTTACCTATCTATTGTAACTCAACAATTGTTTATATGGGTATGTAAATCAATTTTTACATATAACATTTATCAAAGATTCACAATCAAATAAACAGTCAAACATAATTTTAGAAATTGCTCTTTTTGAACCAATAACTAATTTATATTGTCTAATAATATTAATACAAAGTTGTCAGAATAATAAAACCAATTAAGAAGTGTTTTCCAAAATTGGAGTAGAATCAAGAACGATAAAAGATGTATTAGTTGCTATGTTTTTCTATTTTTAAAACTTGTGACTGCATAAGTTTTTTGTAATAAAAATTATTGATTGTTCTAATAAAACACTCAAAAGTCCAGTAAATCTAAAATAATCACAAACCACCGGTTAAACCGGTGGTTTGTGATTATTGCTCCATTTGTTTTCCTAAAAAGCCTGAAGCTGTTTGCGCAAGCTTTTCTTCAACTTCTCCCATTTTTTTGTCATCAGAAAGCATTACAACTGCTCCTAATACATCTCCTTCTGAAATAATTGGCGTAATAAGTTCATGATTGTATATTGATTCGTTGTCTTCTTCTAAAATAGGCACAAAATTATTTTCGTTTCTTGTTGCGACATGGGTATTCCTTGAATTTATAACCTTTTCAAGTTCACCTGAAATATGCTTTTCTAAAAATTCTTTTTTAGCTCCGCCTGATACTGCTATTATTTGGTCTTTATCTACAATACACGTTATATGTCCAGCATTTTGTGCAAGACTTTCTGCATATTCTTTTGCAAAAGCTCCTAACTCTCCAATAGGTGAGTATTTTTTTAATATGATTCCGCCTTCTCTGTCTGTAAATATTTCAAGGGGATCTCCTTCCCTTATTCTCAAAGTACGTCTTATTTCCTTAGGAATAACTACTCGCCCTAAATCATCTATTCTTCTGACAATACCTGTTGCTTTCAAAATAATTCCTCCTTATGCTTAAATATATTAAGTTTAGATTTAGGGAAACATTAAATTTAGTATTACCAAGAAAATGCTGATTAATTCAGTTTTTTCTGTTAAATCAGTATTTCCATAAATTTTTTAACAATCAAATTATTCAATGCTTCCTTCATTTAAGTTTTATTACTTACTTTTCTATTATTAATCACATAAGGGTATTTTATGCAGAATAAACAACTAAATATTTAATCTAAATAATGTTTAATTTTATATATAAATATTATTAGATTAAAAACAATACTTGAAAAGAAAATTACATGAACTATTAATCTAAATATAATTTATCATATGTAATTTTAACACCACTTATAGTTTTATTTTTATCATCAATATTAATATTAAATTCAATATAATTATCTGTTTCATAGCCGTTATCTGAATAGTTAGAATTATTTTAACAACTAACAAAAATAAATTATAAAAAAATAAATCAGATTTTTTGTAATTAAGCTTGTATTTATATTTTGCTAATCCAAATTCATTATAAACATATACAAATAAACTTACAAAAACTTGTCAAAATTACGAGAACATTCGCTTTTATATTCAGTGAGAGCTTAAAATCCCACTGAATATGTAGGTTAAATTATTTAATTTCCTTATAAAGCATTTCTTGCTTACTATTTATGGCTTATAATATAGTTACATATTGTCTTTGCACAATTTTCAATGCCAATAGAACTATCTATAAGAAAATCATAATTTTTTCGTTCGCCCCAGATATTTCCTGAAATGTTTTTGTAATATGCCGCTCTTGCCTCATCAGAATGATAAATATTTCTTTTAGCTTCTCCTATACTATCCCCATAAATTTCCATAATACGCTTAGTTCGGTAATCTTCTGGGGCATAAATAAATATACGAACAACATTTTTATGATTACGAAGAACATAATCTGCAGCCCTACCTACTATGACACAACTTCCATTATCTGCAATCTTATGTATAACTTTATCTTGGGCGATAATCGATTGCTTTATTACCTCTGTACTAAGATATAGACTATGGAGCATTTTAGGAGAATTTGCATTAATTTTAGAAATAAATTCACGGTCAAGCCCACTTTCTTGTGCAGCAAGTGCTGTCATTTCTTTGTAATAAAAAGGAATATTTAATCTTTCTGCAACTAATTTTCCAATCTGTTTACCAGATGAACCATGTTCTCTGGCAATTGTAACAATAACGCCCTGTTTTGAAGATTTTAAAACAGTTTCTGTCTTTTTTTTAACATAATTCATATTTAATGATTTCAAAAATGATACTGTCAATAATGTTGCTACAATCATTGCGATGAAATCTGCAACAGGTGCAGCAAATAATATACCTTCAATTCCTAAAAATATAGGCAAAATAAGGATTAATGGTATAAAACAAACAATGTCCCGAATTATGGAAGAAATAACGGCTTGTGCTGGTTTTCCAACTGCTTGAAAGAAAATTGAAGTCATTTTTATGATACATGTAAAAGTAACAAGAGAAAGAAAAATCCGAAAAGTTTTTTCAGCAAACTCCCAGTAATCTTTTGGATTTGGTATATTTGTAGGATTCCCAAAAATGCCAACAACTGCTTGCGGTGCTAACTCAAACAATAATGTAGAAACCACACCAATTATAATTGTACACATAAGAATGGATTTATATAATTGTTTGACTCGCATATAATTCTTTGCACCAATATTATAGCCTATAATAGGCTGACACCCAAGTACAATACCTACAACCATATTAATTACAACGGTGAAAACCTTGCTTTCTATTCCAATAATTGCAATTGGTATATCCACACCATATTTTGATATTGCACCATATTTAGCCAGCATAATATTGCAAACTAAGGAAATAATAACGATGGTCGTCTGTGTAATAAATGATGATGTACCTAATTTTAATGCATGTGAGAATGTTTTTATATCAGGGACAAAACTTTCTTTTGTTAATTTAAAAGTTTTTGTATGAAAGAAATAAACAAAGCTGATAACAAAAGAAATAAATTGCCCAATAACAGTAGCCAAAGCTGCTCCAGCCATCCCCCAGTGCAGCCCAAAGATAAATACTGGGTCTAAAATAATATTGATAATAGCGCCAAATAGCATTGATGCCATTGACCATGCGGGGTTTCCATCTGCACGGATTATTGCATTCATCATATTGGACAACATATATATTGGGAAAAAAAACAAAATAATATTGAAATATTCCATAGCCATATCAATGCTATTATCTGATGCCCCAAATAAAGTTAAAAGCTGTACTTTTAATGGAAAGAAAATTAAAATCAACACCAAGCTCACAAAAATTGTAATAAGAATTCCTGTCCCAATAACCCTATGTGCAGATTTTGTATCTTTTCTACCTTGACAAATATTGAGATATGCAGCACATCCATCTCCAAAACACCATGCGAATGCCTGTGCAATAATAAAAATTGGAAAAACAACTCCTGTTGCAGCATTTCCAAGAGCACTTAGTTCACTATTACCAATAAAAATCTGGTCTACAATGTTATAAAGTGCACTTACTAAAAGAGAAAGTACACAAGGAATGGAAAATTTTAACATAAGATTTGATATTTTTTCCTTTCCTAAAAATTGACTGTTTTCTAACTGATTCATAAATACCTCCTAAAAAATAATTTTATTTGGAGTCTTTATCAGAGAGAAAGCTACCTGAAAACTACGAAGAACATAAAAAAACGAGCACAGAATCGTCGTGATTCTACGCTCGTTTTGCTGCTCGACTTAAATAGTCTATCACAAAAAAACTTTAATGTCAAGATAAAAATTAATGAAATTCAAATAATAATGTTAAAGTGTCAATGATGGGTTACACTTTAATAGAGAATAAAGTTGTCAA
>CAMTZM010000082.1 GCA_947086655.1 uncultured Eubacteriaceae bacterium | reverse complement strand
AAAGTATACATTACTATCAAATGTAAATAAAGGAGTTGATTTGTCGAATAATAAAAGTATATAACTATATAATAACTTAAAAATTAAAAATAATTGCGCTAAAACGGAGGAATTGCCTATGAAAAAATTAATTAGCATTATTATTATTTTAAATATGCTTTCATTATCTATAGCTCATTCAGCACCTTTGAACAATCAAAATGATAATGAGAGTAAAGATACTGCAAATTTTACTGCGACAAATGATTTTGAGGATCTCTCCTCACAAGCTGTTGAAATTGGAAATTATGATTCTCAAATTGTCACAGTATCTGACGAGAGTATTTTACAGGTTAACGATGAACAAGAGGAATTATCTGAAATTGCACCGGAAAGTGATTTTGAAATTAATGAATTTGGCTATATAACAAAATATAGAGGTACAAGTGAAAATATTAATATCCCTCCTGTAATAAAAGGAATACCTGTAAAAGGGATAGGTAAAAAGTCATTTTGTTATTGTAGAAAGATAAAAAATATCATTTTACCAGAAGATATAATTAGTATTGAAAATTACGCATTTTATGATTGTGAAAATTTAACAAGTATAAAAATTCCAAATAATGTGTCAAATATTGGGGATTATGCGTTTCATGGTTGTAAAAGTTTAACAAATATAAAACTTCCAAATAACTTAACTAACATTGGTAATTTTACATTTTATTATTGCACTGCCCTATCAAATATAGAAATTCCAAATGGCGTAGCCAATATCGGAAATAAAGCGTTTCATAACTGTAATAATTTGATAACTATAAATATACCAAACAGTATAATAAATATTAGCAATGACGCATTTTCAGGATGCAGTAAATTAAATAGTATAAATGTAGCTGAAAATAACACTATGTATACAAGTATAAATGGTATATTATTTAATAAAACTAAGACAATTCTCTTAACTTGTCCTGAAGGACTAAGCAATTCATATATAATTCCAGATAGTGTAGTAAGCATTCGAAGCTGTCAAGACAGTACAAAATATTTTTTATAAAATTTTTCTGAAATTAATTACAACCTTAAAATTATATCTAAATATTAAATATGTCTTTGAAATTTACTTCTATTTCTATTTTACTATTAGACGAAATATAAATTTTATTTACTAATTCTCCAATCATCTCATCGGTAATAGTTTTATAATCAAAAAAATCTTTAAGTATTTTTTCTGTTTCGGTAATTATTTCCGGTGCTTTTAAATCTGAATTTATTTTTTCTTTTTTTAATTTAAGAGTATGAATTTTATTAGAAAGTTTTTCACGCCTTGATACAAATTCATCTTTAGAAATAACATTACCTCTATAATTTGTATATTCCATAAGAATTGTACTTTCAATTTGTTTAATTTCAGCATCAATATCTGATATATTTTTTAAAGCCTTATTTTTTATTTCTGTCTGCTTTTGTTTTATAGCTTTAATTTTATTAGATATAATGTTTAAATAAGTATTCAAAAAATTTGTAACAATTTCCTTTAAATGTTCTATATAGACTCTTTCTGTACAGCAATTATCATAAATTCCATAATCACATTTATAGAAAAATGATTTAGTTTCTTTGTTTTTAAAATGGCTGTTTGATATATAATGTCTTTGGAGAACCTTACCGCAGCCCTTGCAGTAAACTTTCCTTTTAAATTCTTCATAAAAACATTTGCTTTTATTTCTTGGTGTGGATTTATTAAAACATTTCTGTACTCTTTCAAATGTTTTTGCGTCAATTATTGCCTCGTGGTGATTTTCAAATATAATCCAGTCCTGTACAGAATTTTCTTTAACAACTCTTGGAGAAATACTTTTTTTTCTGTTGTTTATAAGAGTACCAACATAAACTCTATTATGAAGAATATTTGAAATATCTTTTGCTTTCCAATAATTTTTTTTGCTCGACCTTCCTGAATAATTACTTCTTGACGGTATATTTTCAGAGTTGAGAGCTTTTGCAATATTTATAAAAGATATTTCCATTTCAGCCATTTCAAATATTTTTTTAACAATATCAGCAGCACATTCATCAATAACAAGATTCTTATTTTCCGCCTTATATCCATATGGTGCAGCGCCGCCTATAAATAAACCTTGCTTTTTTTGAATTTTCTTTGTCGCCTTAACTTTTGCGGAAATATCTCTGCTATATTCCTCATTCATAAGGTTACGAAACGCAATCTCAATATTTGATGTACAGCTGTTTTTTGTACTGCTGTCATAGTTATCATTAATTGCTATAAACCTAATATTGAAAATAGGGAATATCTGTTCAAGATAGTTTCCGACTTCAATAAGATTTCTTCCAAAGCGTGACAGGTCTTTTACTATAATACAGTTTATAATACCGCTTTTAACATCATCAAGAAGTTTTATAACACTTGGACGTCTGAAATTAACGCCGCTGTAACCATCGTCGCAGTATTCTATGAGATTAGATTTTTTTAATTCTGTATGGCTGTTTATAAAATCGTTAATGATTATACGCTGTCCGGCAATACTGCTGCTTTCCGTTTTTATTGTATCAAGGTCATTATCATCGTCTGAAAGCCTTAAATAAATCGCTGTTGTGTAACTCATACAATTACCTCCATTGTTCGATAAAATCAGTAAGTTCCGCAAAGTCATCCTGAAAATTAAATTTTATTTCAACAATACTTTGTGGAAACACACTTATTTCTTCAACCAACAGAAAAGCAAATTTTATATTTTCTGCATCAAATGTTTTAGAAATAACTTTATTAAGTTTTCTTTTAAATCTTCCGGTATCACAAAATTTTTGACGTTCTTCTTCTGTCTTTAAAATAAGTTTTTTTAATTCAGAATGTTGAATAATATAATTGGTTTTTATTGTTTTATATTCATCTTTACTGATAATCTGCTTTTTAAAATCATCATAAAGAGTAAGTATTTTTTGACTGATTTTCTCTAAATCATTATTAAAACGGCAAATTTCTTTATCAATATCATTAATATGCTTTTTCATTTTTTCTGATTTATATATTTCATCAGCAATTTTAAGTTTTCCAAGTGTTAATTCAAAATATTTCTTTAAAGATGCAATGACAGTTTCTGTTATTTGTTTTTCCGGTATGCGTGTATTACATTTATCTTTGTGCTGTGTTTTATGACTTGCACAATGCCAATTGGTTTTATCATTCTCACGATACATTCTTGACATTCTGTAACCGCATAATCCACATTTAACTTTACTTAAAAGATAATTTTCGCTTTTGGGACTGTAGTAAGTTTTTTTGGATAGTGATTGTATTTTTTCAAAATTTTCCTTTGAAATAAACGCTGTATGGGCATTTTTCCGTATATCCCATTCATTTTGTGAAGTTTTCTTACGTTTCTTACCCTCAAAAATTCTTGTGTTTGTAACATTTTGAATTAAATCACCTGTATAATTCTCATCTGAAAGAATATGTCTTAAATTTGCATAAGACCAAGAAGAATTTGCAAATTTTTTATATCCTTTACCGCTTAAATAAAGATATTGTCCGGGTGACGGAACTGCAAGAGCATTAAGTCTTTTTATGATTTCAGAGAGTTTTGCTCCCGATAATCGCCATTCAAAAATTTTCTTTACAACAGGAGCAGTTTCGTTATTTACAACAAGCTGTCTTTTATCCTCAGACAATTTATAACCATAAGGAATATGGCTGGTTGTAATAAATCCCTCTTTGCGTCTTGCATTTTTTCCGGATATTATTTTTTTTGAAATATCCCTTGAATAAAATTCATTCATCAGGCTTTTAAATCCGATAATAAGGTTTTCGTGTGAAAGTCTTTCTCTGCTGCTGTCAAAGTTATCATTAATTGAAATGAACCGCACGTTCATAAAAGGAAATACCGATTCAATCAAGTTTGCACATTCTACAATATTTCTGCCAAGTCTTGAAAAGTCTTTTACGATAACGCAGTTTATATTATTATTCTGTAATTCTTTAAATAATGCCTGCCAGCCGTCACGCTCGAAGTTCGTACCGGAAAAACCGTTGTCAGCAAATACTTTTACAACATTTATATCCTCAAAACGTGAAAGATTATCTTCAATAAATCTTTGCTGATTTTCGATAGAGTCTGTATTGTTTTGTCCGTTGTTCTCCATTGA
>CAMTZM010000081.1 GCA_947086655.1 uncultured Eubacteriaceae bacterium | reverse complement strand
TTGGTGATTATGCTTTTTATGATTGTAATGCTTTAACAGACATAAAAATACCAGATAGCGTAACAAATATTGGTGATTATGCTTTTTATGATTGTAATGCTTTAACAGACATAGAAATACCAGCTGGGGTAATAAATATTGGGAATAAAGCATTTTCCGATTGTGATATTTTAAATAGTATAAATGTAAATGAGAATAATACTATATATACAAGTATAAATGGTGTACTATTTAATAAAACTAAAACAACTATTTTGTCTTATCCTAAAGGGTCAAATAATTCATACATAATCCCCGACAGCGTGACTAGTATTGGAGATTATGCATTCTTTGACTGTCGAAATTTAACAAACATAAAAATACCAGATAGTGTAACAAATATTGGAGAGTGCGCATTCTATAATTGTCATATAAGCGTTATAGAAATACCGGCTAACGTAATAAGTATTGGAAATCGTGCATTTGTTTCAAGTAGTGGGTATGCATTTTTTTCAGGAGATGCGCCAACTGCTTTTGGAAAAAACGTATTTGATTATGTTGATGGAATTGAAACGCCATTTGTTCCTATTGATCCTGATCCAGAAAATACTGTCATTTATCCATCAGGAGGACCTATTTATAAATCCAGTTGCAAAGTATATTATAATGAAGGAGCAAAAGGATTTACTACTCCTATCTGGAATGGCTATGATACAATAATGATTTCGGATTTCAGTGAGAGCGAAGAAGATTTTGAAATTGACAATAATGGTGTTATAACAAAATATAATGGAACCTGTAGAAATGTTAATATTCCTCCTATAATAAAAAATATATCTGTTACAGAAATAGGAGAAAAGGCATTTTATAATTGTAAAAGTTTAACAAGTATAGAAATACCAGATGGTGTTATAAGTATTGGTAATGATGCATTTTCAGAGTGTTTCAATTTAACAAGTATAGAAATACCAAACAGTGTTCAAAGTATTGGTTGGAGAGCATTTGAGGATTGTGAAAATTTAAAAAGCGCATATTTTAAAGGCAACGCTCCAAGTGAATTTGGAAACAATGTTTTTAAAGGAACTGCAAATGACTTTACAATATACTATTATGTCGGAGCAGAAGGGTTTACTACTCCTACTTGGAATGGCTACAATACGGTTGAATTAAAAAACACCGAAATAACTGGTATGAGCAGTGCGGGAGATGTTGTCTATAATGGAAAACCTCAAACTGGCTATGTCGGAACTCCTGTAAGCGAATATAAAGGCGCATATGAATTTATATACAGCGGAAGAAATTCTACTGAATACAACAGTTCATCTGCACCAGTAAACGCTGGCGATTATACTGTAACAATTAAAATTCCAAAAGAGCAGGAATATATAGGCTCTGTTTCATTTGATTTCAGTATATTGAAGTCTGAAATAGAGTTTAAAGATGGTATAAAATTATATAACAATAATCAAGAAACTAACGAATTTTCTTATGGAGATTTAATTGTCGCTAAAGTAAAACCGCAGGCAGCGGAAACAGCAAAGGCAATCCTTTCCATTGCAGAATATGATGAACCTGTCGAAAAACAAATGGCGCTGTATATAGGAAATAAACAGGTTTCAGAAGCTGTTTGGAGCGAACAGGGAACTTATACAATGACCGTCGACAGCAAAGACGAAAGTTTTGTAATTGGTGTAAATACAATTACAGCAAAATATGTCGGAGATGACAATATGGCTGATTATCAGGAAAGTGTTAGTTTTACTCTTAAAAATAATTTGGAAATAAAAGGTATTACAGCAGAAAATTCTGTATATGACGGAAATCCGCATAAAGGTTATATCAGTGAACCAATAAATGAGGAATATACTGGAGATTATGAGGTTAATTATTCCGGAAGAAATGGTACTGAATATAACAGCAAAGAACCGCCTGTTAATACTGGAGATTATGTTGTTACGTTCAAAATACCTGATAACGAAAATTATACAGGCTCTGCTTCACTTGATTTCAGCATATTAAAATCTGAAATAGAGTTTAAAAATGGTGTAAAACTATATAACAATAATCGGGAAACAAATGAATTTTCTTATGGAGATTTGATTGTTGCCAAAGTTAAGCCGCAGATGAAAGAAACAGAAATTTCATTAGCAGAATTTACTGAACCAGAAGAAAAACAGATGGCTATGTATATAGGTGATAATCAAATTTCAGACGCTGTTAATCCAGATGTGGACGGAGTTTATACTTTGACTTCTGATACGAAAAATGAAAATTTTGTAATCGGCACAAATATAATTACGATAAAATATGTTGGAGATAATAATATGGCTGATTATCAGGAAAACGTTGAAATTAATTTAAAGAAGAAAAACATAGAAATAAGCGGTATCACAGCAGAAAATGCCGTATATGACGGAAACCCACACAAAGGTTACATCAGTGAACCGACAAATGACGAATATACTGGAGATTATAAAATTGAATATTCCGGAAGAAACGGCACTGAATATAACAGCAAAGAACCACCTGTTGATGCTGGAGATTATGTTGTTACAATTAAAACACCAAGCAGTGAAAATTATATAGGCTCTGTTTCTCTAAACTTTAGTATAATGGAAAAAACTGATATATCCAATATTAAAGCTGGAGATATTGACCTTAAAGGCGGTATAACTGTCAATGATGCTGCTTTGCTTCTTCAAAAGGTTTTGGGTATGGGAATTAAATTACCTATTGAAGAAGAAACTGATAATTATATGGAATATGTTGATGTAAATGGCGATGGAATATTAACGGCTACTGATGTTGCAATGATATTGCAGAAAGCATTACACGAAAATTTTGTATTCCCTATTGAAGTAAAAAAATAAATTAAAAACAAAAAATAAAGCCGCATAGATTAATCATAAAAATTAATTTATGTGGCTTTATTTTTGTTAATTATATAAAATAATTTATTTTTTAGAATTAAGTTTTTCAAGTTCACTTAAAGAAAGTTCTGTAATATCGGAAATTTCTTTTAATGACATTTTTCCTGATTTTATAAGGCTTAAAGCAACTTCAAGTTTTCCTTCAAGTTTTCCCTCATTTCTTGCATCTTCTTTTATATCCAAAATAGCCTGACACATATTTACTGCCTCCTCATTATTATTAACTTTCAAATTTGAATTTGTGCAAATATTTATTACATTAAAGGCACTTCTTTCAAATTTTGAAAATCTTTTATCACTTTGAACAATATTATTGATTTTTTTCTTATCTTTTGAATATTTTATGTATTTCATTACTTCTCTAAGGCTTGTTTGTAGCTTATCAATTTCGTTATCTGACATTTCATTCGGTGAAATAAGATTTATTTTATAATTTTCTGTAAAAGCCAGTATTTTATTATCTATACTTTCCGAAAACATATCAAATATACATTTAGGAACATCCCATTTATCTGCACCAAAGTAAACAACAAGTGTTACAACAGGAACAAGCCTGTCAGTTTTATAGAAGCCAGACAAATATTCTGCATTACTCGAACTTTTGTCTTTATTCTTTTTATGTGCCTGTGAAGTTTTTTTCACCTGATTTGCATATTCAAGTGCGTCATAAAGCATATTTTTTACAGGCATTGCATAATGAACTTCTGATTGATTTTCAATTCCAAGCACTGCATAAATTGCTTTTTTATCTTCTTTGATAATTAAATTTTTTAACTCATCTCTGAATTTTTGGACTGGAGAATTTTCTCTGCCAATACCATAAGGTACTTCAATAAGTGTTGTATCAAGTGGATTTAAGTTTTCTGGCTTGATTACTTGTTCTCCATCATATATAAAATAATTGAATGCGTCTGCAAAGATTTTATTGTTCGACATATATTCTTTTGTAACTGTATCTTTTATTCCCACAGAACGACCTTCGTTTCTTTATAAAAATTATACCATAAAAATATATTTTAATCAATGTTTTAAGAAGTGTTCTTTCACCAAAAATCAAAGTAACGTAAAATCGGCTAATTTCTCAAGTTTTTTATCATTGTTATAGTGTAACGATAGGAATGCCAATAAGTAATTCAATATCTGAATTATATATAATGCAAAGTTATTTACAGCGAGATTTATTAAAAGCAAAAGGATTAAACAATTTTGATGCGTGGGCAAGCTGTTTTGGTGAAACACAGCTTTCTCTTGAATTAGCACCGGAGGGAAAAGGTTATCAGACTAAAACACGTTTTGCAAAATTTTTTAACTTGCCGGAAAGGAGTACCCAGTTAATCTTCTGTGACCAATCAACACCAAAAAATGA
>CAMTZM010000080.1 GCA_947086655.1 uncultured Eubacteriaceae bacterium | reverse complement strand
CCTTGACAACTTTATTCTCTATTAAAGTGTAACCCATCATTGACACTTTAACATTATAATTAAAAAATTTTATAAAATATTCTTTACAAATATTTCTTTTTTGTGTTATAATTAATTTGTTATTTTTACGGGGTGTAGTACAGCTTGGTAGTACGCTACGTTCGGGACGTAGAGGTCGCAGGTTCAAATCCTGTCACCCCGATTATTTTTAATTATATTACTTTCTTTTAAATTTATATTTTTTGTTTTTTTAAATTTTTTCAATTTTAAATTCCAGTTTAAATTATATTTTAGTTTTAATATGCAATATAAATATAAAAAAATTTAAAATTTATGTTGCAACCGTATGAAATTTGTGTTAAAATAGGAAACATCTTTTAATTACACACATAAGCTGTTTTTTCGGGTGGTGTCTGTTTTTGACTCCCGACGAAAGGCTTATGGAGGTAAAAACCATTAGGAGGTAAGTAAAATGAGTGTTATTTCAATGAAACAATTGTTAGAGGCCGGTGTTCATTTTGGACATCAAACAAGACGTTGGAATCCAAAAATGTCAGAGTATATTTTTGCTGAAAGAAACGGCATATATATTATTGACCTTCAAAAAACTGTTAAAAAAGTTGAGGAAGCTTATGAGGCTGTTTCCGATATTATTAAAGACGGCGGAGAAATTTTATTTGTAGGTACTAAAAAACAGGCTCAAGACTCTATTAAAGAGGAAGCTGAAAGATGCGGAATGTATTATATTAATGAGAGATGGCTTGGAGGTATGCTTACAAACTTCAAGACAATTAAAACAAGAATTCAGCGTCTTAAAGACCTTGAAAAAATGATTGAAGACGGTACAATGGATGTTCTTCCTAAAAAAGAAGTAGCGGCATTAATGCATGAAAAGGAGAAACTTGATAAAAATATTGGCGGTATTAAAAATATGACAAGAATACCAGATGTAATGTTTATAGTTGACCCACGCAAAGAGAGAATTGCCGTACAAGAAGCGCATAATTTGGATATTCCTATTGTAGCCATAGTAGATACAAATTGTGACCCTGAAGAAATAGATTATGTAATACCTGGAAATGATGATGCTATACGTGCAGTTAAGCTTATAGCTGGCAAAATTGCCGATGCGGTTATTGAGTCAAAGCAAGGCGAACAGATGGATGTTCCGGAAGAAGCTGAAACAGAGTCGGTAAACGAATAATAAAAAATTTCTATTGACATATTGGCTTCAGCTTATAATAGTTGAAGCCTTTTTAGAGTAAAATATAGATATAAATATATAGTAAAGCAATCAGTATTTTCTTAAAATAATTAAAACAACGGAGGTAATTAAAATGGCAATTACTGCTGCAATGATTAAAGAACTCAGAGAACTTACAGGCGCTGGAATGAGCACATGTAAAGAGGCATTAGTTGAGGCTGATGGAAATATTGAAAAAGCGATTGAGGTATTAAGAGAAAAAGGACAAGCCGCCGCTGTAAAAAAAGCTGGACGTATTGCGTCTGAAGGATTAAGTCTTGCATATATTACAGAAGATAAAAAAGTTGGAGTTGTTGTGGAAGTAAATAGCGAGACAGATTTTGTTGCTAAGAATAGTGAATTTCAATCATTTGTAAAATCTGTGGCTAAGCATGCAGCAAACTCAAAGGCTAAAGATATTGACGGACTTATGGAAGAAAAGTGGATTGAAGATGAGACAATTACAGTTAAAGAAGCTTTAACACAAAAAATTGCTGTAATAGGTGAAAATCTTAATATAAGACGTTTTAGTAGATTTGTAAATGAAGGAAACGGATATATGGTATCATATATGCATGCTGGTGGAAAGGTTGCTGTTTTAGTTGAGTTTGAGACAGATACTAATTCAGATAAACTTGAAGAAGCTGGAAAAAATGTTGCTATGCAAGTTGCTGCTATGAATCCAAGATTTAAAACAAAAGCTGATGTTCCGGAAGAATTTATCTCTAAAGAAAAAGAAATATTAACTCAGCAAACAGAAAATGACCCTAAATGTGCTGGTAAAAATGAAAAAGCCATTGAAAATATAATTACAGGCAGACTTAATAAAGAACTTAAAGAGATGTGCCTTGTTGACCAAGAGTATGTAAAAAATGATAAAATGACTGTAAGTCAGTATATAGATTCTGTTGCGAAAGAAATAGGCGGAAATATTTCAATAAAAGGTTTTATTCGTTTTGAAACAGGTGAGGGCTTAGAGAAAAAAGAAGAAAATTTTGCTGAGGAAGTAAGTAAAACAATGGGAAATTAATAAAAGGACAGCCTGAATTTCAATATAGAAATCAGGCTTTTTTCCTATATAGTACCGTAAGAGTATAATAGGAGTACAGCTAATGAAAATAGATTCTTATTTATATTATAATGAAAAATTTAATGAAAATTTTATAAATACCTTTAAAGCCGCATATAATTCAATAAAACGACCGCAGAAAAATGAAGTATTATATTACTGTGACGTTATATACAGAAAATGGTATTACTCTGCTATTTTTGGCAAGAACGTACTGTCTCCTTCTAATATGTTCTCTCGGTTAAAACAAAAGTATGAGGATAATTCTATAATATACGCAAACAGGATACAGCCTGTCTCATTGAAATCATATCGTGGTTTTAAAACTGAAATTATAAAATATACAATAGATAATCATCCAATAGTTGACGATATAAAAAAGTTTCTTGATTTTTATTATCCTAAAATAATAATAGACAGTGATGGTAAGTTTGTTGATTTTGATGAAAAAATATTGTATAAACTAAGCATATTTGATAACCTGTATCAGCAATTTATTTTTGAGATAGTTTGTAAAATTGGATTAGTAAAAAAAATGTCAAGTATACATTCTTCGGTTTATTCTATAAATAGCAATTACAAAGAATTTTTAAAACAACCAAAAGATAAAATACTTGATATAGTAATAAATGCGTGTATTGATATTGCATACGTTAAAATAAATGAAATGTTTCCCGATAATATTTGCTTAATTGATAAAAGTTTTATAAAACAAGCTTTAATAACTCCAATGAGTATAGATAAAATTTTAAGCGATATTTACCTAAAAATTAATATAGATATTGAGCAGATTTGGAATACAGATACTAAGGATTTAAGCGATGAAGAACATATGATAATGTCAAGTACATATTATATGGGAATTATGATAGATAGATGGCTGATTACAACTTTTGGTCATTACTTAAAGTTAATACAGCCTTTATATTTATTTCCTGTAAATATGAAAAAAGAAATTAACAATATTTATGATACGATTATGTTAAACATAAGCACGGATTTGATAACTTCGGTTTATAATCCGTATTCTCATTATTATATGACTCCTTTGGGTTCTAAAGTATTTAATAGTGTAAAGTCAACTGATAGTTATTGGGATACGCTTGAAAAAGTGCCTATTGAGACAATATTTAGAATTACGCTTTCTTATATAAATGAAAGACTTGAGCAAAATGAATTAATGAAAGATGATAAGTTTATTGTTTATTCACTTAGAATAACTGATATTAAAAATAAAAAGTATTGGAAAGTGCTGGAAATACAAGCCGGTAAAACTCTGCATAATCTTCATGAAATAATATCAAGTATATTTTATACAGATATTTATTGCAATTATTCATTTTATATGGATATGGATAAAAATCCTTTTACAGCTTATACAAGTACGTTAAATGAAAAACGAAAATCAAAGAAAACAGAGACAACTAAGCTTGCAGAACTTAACCTTAAAGAAAAACAAACTATTTTATATGACTCAGAAGAAATATTTATGGAAAATGTAAAAACTCAGAAATATGAGTTTAAAGTTGAAGTTATTAAAATAAAATATAACAATGAATCATTTGAGTATCCTCGTATTTCCAGAATAAGCAAATACGCTAAAGAAAAAGATATTGAGCAGATATTAAAAGAAAACCTTTAAAATTAAAATTTATAGATTTATAATTAAAAATTAAAGTCAAAGGTATAAGTAAATTTGTTTTTTTGATTTATTTATGTCAAAAGGTGTTTGATAAAAAATCTATAACAAGAAAGGGCGATATTTATGAATTATACATTTGAGGGAAAAGAAAACGCAATTACAGCGCAGCATTTGCAAAATGGAGAAGTATGCAAAGTAATTGGGTTTGGACAGTCTATGACGCCCATATTAAAATCAGGACAACCTGTAATAGTAAAGCCTTTGACTGATGATATTGTATTAAAAAAGAATGATATTGTATTTTGTAAAGTAAAGGGACATTACTATTTACATAAAATTTGTTAAAGTGTCAATGATGGGTTACACTTTAATAGAGAATAAAGTTGTCAAGGAAAAGGTGGAGATTTTGCGAATGCAAAATACTACCGACCTTGACAACGGGTTCTTTGTGTTATAATTGAATTTGGCGTTCAGCAATTTACCTGATGAATGCCTTGCCTTAACTATTTTTACATTACTCCCAAATATTCTTGAATTACCTGATTCGGACTTTTCATATTTAGGCAAGTTTTTATATAGTTATTTGATTTTCTTTGATAAACAGCTAATTGTTTTCTGCCATCTTCTAAACTATACATTCTCATATTTTCATAAAATCTCTCTCCATC
>CAMTZM010000079.1 GCA_947086655.1 uncultured Eubacteriaceae bacterium | reverse complement strand
AAAATTTTTCTAGATCTATTTCGGGGATAAATAAATTTTCGTGCGTTTGTCCTGGTGAAAAAATCCAATTGTATTTACATTTCATTTTTGGTAATATATAATATAAATTTAATAGCAAAATTCAAAAAAAATTTATTTTGCTGAATTTGAAAAATTCGATATAATAAATTTTAAGAAAGATATGTTGTTGAAAGTAAAGTTTTTCTTATTTTTGTAGAATAATAATTATAAAATATTTGGATTGGAGTATTTACTTATGGAAAAAAGGTCACAAGCTGAACTGATAAGTTACAATATAAATGATGTGGAAATATGTGCTAGTGCAGCGAGAATATCAACTACATCAGGAAATGCAATTGAAATTTTTAAGAAGGCAAAGGGTAATGAAAAAAATCAAGAATTAATTCAAAAGGTTTTAAATTCTGGTCATAAATCAATAATAGAACATGTTGTTTTTACAATTGCGCTAAAAGATGTTTCAGCTTTTGTTGAACAGTTTTTTATTGAATGCAGATTAGCATCTTTTACAGTAAAATCAAGGCGTTATGTAGATTTTAGTAAACTTGGCTATTACATACCATCAGATTTAGATGGAGAAGATTTAAAACAATATTGTCAATATATGGACAATCTATTTTCTGTTTATAAAATTATGTTAGAAAATGGTGTTCCAAAAGAAGATGCTCGTTTCTTGCTGCCTTATTCTTTTAACAGTAATTTTTATTGTACTCTTAATGCACGTGAATTAGCTCATATAATAAATGATATTAAATACGGACGTGGACGTGGAATTACTGAGTTACAGGATTTAGCTAATCAAATAATTGAGCAAGTCAATGTTATTTTTCCATGCATGAATTTTGAGCTTAGAGATATACCAGCAGAAAATATAATAGATAATTCTTTAATAAAAAAAATAAGAGTTAAAGACTCTTTAACCCTTATTGAGTCTGATAAAGTTGGAATGGTTAGCTTATTAAACAAACCGTCTGAACCTATTAAAATTTTAAATTTGGCATGTAATTTAAGTAATTCGGATTTAAGTAATACTTTAGAATTTGATAATTATTTAAAATCAGCACGTCTTAGAGAATTAGAACAGTTATCATATTCATTTTTAATTTCAAATATAACATTATCTGGAATTACACATATTGTGAGACATAGAATGCAGTCTATAATTATTCCTCCTATTCAAGGGATTGAACACAGTAAATTTATAGTTCCTAATACAATTAAAAATAATTCTCAATTATTTGATATTTATAAAATTGCTTTGGAAAAATCAAATATGCTGATAAAACAAATGAGCAAAAATGAAAAATTAAGCAATTATAGTTATTATTATGCTTTAAGTGGAAATGTAATGGATATTATGACAACAATAAATGCTAGGGAACTTATGCATTTTATTAAATTAAGAGCATGTAAACGAGCACAGTGGGAAATAAGAAATATTTCTATTGAAATGTTAAAACATTTAAGAATGTCGTTACCGGAATTATTTAATTATTTTGGTCCAAGCTGTTTTGTTTCCGGAAAATGTCCGGAGGGAAATATGACTTGTGGTGAAATGACAAAGGTAATTGAAAGTTTTAAGTATTTAAAATAATAAAAAACTTTGACTATTGTTTATAAGTATGTTTACCAAACAATTAAGGCTTATATACCACAAATTGTGGTATATAAGCTAATTAATTTTATCAATAATTCAGTAATAAACTTTTTTACATAATTGTCCCATCTTCTAATAATATTTTATCTGGAATGCATTTAAGTGAAATTTCAATGCAATTATTATAAATTAAAACACTCTCATTTATACCATTTTCCAATATTTCTACATTACATACGGCTGCTGCATATTCTATTTATAAAATATTGTTTTGTTGTGTAAACAATATTTTAACTGATGAAGTAAGTACCCTATTTCTTAAGTATAACACTTACTGCAATCGTAAAATTAATAGAAAAGAACGGTTTATTTATTTGGAAAATTACTTGACATAAGTACGACAAAATGTTATATTATTAATGGATAACAACATGTTGTATATTAAATGGGAGTGATTATATAATGCAAAAAATATCTGATGCTGAGCTTGAAATTATGAAAATTATTTGGGCAAACCAAGAAAAGTCAACATTATTTTCTTATTTAATGGATAAATTGGCAGATAAAGGCAAACCGTGGCAAAAAAATACGCTTATTACACTTTTAAGACGTCTTATTAATAAGGGATTTTTAAAAGCAAAAAAAATGGGACGCAGAAACGAGTATACTCCTCTTATATCTGAATTTGAATATCAGACAGCACAAACTCAAAATTTTTTGAAAAAAATTTATGAAGGAAGCGTAAAAGGACTTGTTTCAAATTTAATTTCGAGTGATTTATTGGAAAATGATGAGTATGAGGAGTTAAAGACACTGTTAGAGAAAGGAAAGACAAAAAAATGAATATGATTGTAAAAATATTTCTGTCTATGTCTTTTTCAGGTTCTTTGTTTATTTTAGCTCTGTTTATAATAAAGTATTTTTTGAAAAATATAATAAGCAGGCGTTGGCAATATTATATATGGCTTATTGTTATTTTAAGATTATTATTACCTTTTGTATCAGAAATAAATTTAATGGAAAAGTTTTTTGAAACTATTGAGTCAAATACTATGTTATTACAAGAACAAGAGCAATTTATTGAGAAAGAAGTTTCATATATAAATAATATAGATTTAAAGTACAATAAACAGGAAATAATAGAGGTGATAAAATATTTTAATGATGTACATATTATTCAGAATGTTTTTTCTTTTTTATCAAATAAAATTTTGTTGATTTGGATTATTATTGTGATTATTTTGTTTGTAAGAAAAATAACTATATATCAAAGTTTTATAAAGTATATAAACTTAGAGTTAACTCCTGTTTCTGACACAAAGCTTTTAGACAGATTTTTTATAATTGCAAAACAATTAGGAATAAAAAAACCGATTGAACTTTGTGTAAATCCTCTAATTTCATCACCATTACTTATTGGTTTTTTTCGTCCATATATAGTATTGCCGTGTATAAATATTTCAGAAAAAGATTTTTCATATATAATATTACATGAATTAATACATTATAAACGGAAAGATGTGTTTTACAAATGGTTGGTTCAGATTACGGTTTGTTTACATTGGTTTAATCCTTTTGTATATTTTATGGCAAATGAAATTAATAAAGCATGTGAGTTTTCTTGTGACGAATCTGTTATTATAAAAGTTGGTTACAGCAAAGCACAAGAATATGGAAGAACATTGCTTGATGCAATGGCGTCAGTTGGAAAATACAAAGAATCTATTGGATCTGTTACTTTAAGTAAAAATAAAATACTGTTGAAAGAAAGGTTAGGTGCTATTATGAATTTTAAAAGAAAATCTAAATTAGCTAAAATTATGACAATTATTTTAACATTATGCGTTATTTTTGGAGTGTTTTTTATAGGAATTTATCCGATTAGTGCTTCAAGCATTGATTATAAATCGAATAATATAGTTAATAAAAGTGATGATGATACAATCAGTTCAATTTATCGCTATACACAAGACGGATATTATAAATATCCATATATTTTTGAGATTGGCTGGAATGTACAAGAAAATAACAATATATTTTATATAACAAAAACTTTAACACTTGATACAGGAGAACAATTAACTATATATTTATCTAATGAGAATAAAAATATTATAAATGATGAAAAAGTTATAAAAGCATTAATATCTTTGCTGACAAATCTTTACAATAAAACAAAAGACAGTGATTTTCCTATGATACGTCCATTAATTGTAAGCACTCAATATATAGGAGATAATAATATTACAGATTTGGCAGAAAAATATTACAAGGAGGAAAGTTTGCAGCGCTTTGGAACAATTTTTTCTAAATTAAATGAAACAATGCAAAAAGAATGGCTTAATAGGATTTACACTGATAATAAAATTGCATTTTTCTCTGTTTGTTTAAATCACATAAGTTCGGATAGTTATTTGATTTTACAATTTTCTGAAAAAGCTTATTATGAGGGGAATATTGCATTTTTTTCCGTTTTGACAGACTATATGAATAAAGAAACATTAAATTCATGGCTTATAAAGGCAAAATCGGATAAAAAAATTAATTTTCAATCCGTTTTATTAAAGACCACAGGCAATGAAGATGAATTGGAATATATAGAAACTGAATTAGAAAAAAAGCTTATTGACGAATACAAAATTTATGGAATTATAAAAAGCGGAAAATCATACTATTATGAAAATCAGCTTGTAAATGTTTTTATGGATATTAGAAAAGACAGTTCTTTTTATACATTAGATATGAATCCTTTAGGTAAAATAAATATTCGAGTATCAAGAAATGAGGAAGGAAAAATACAAAGCGTGGATTATATGACGAAAGATGAAGTTTCTGAACTGTTTGAAGATAAAGATTTTGAATAAGAAGATTTTAATTATTTTAAAACAAAAATGAATAAAGAACATTATAAAATTTTTTGCTATGGTATTCATATTTTAAATTGATTTTAAAAAATAAAACGGTTTTAAAATTAAAATAATTGATATGTTGTTGAGTTACAATAGATAGGTAACAGAGGAAATAAAAAAACAAGGTTCAAAAA
>CAMTZM010000078.1 GCA_947086655.1 uncultured Eubacteriaceae bacterium | reverse complement strand
CTGTCATAGCTTGTACTTGTTTTATATTTCTTTTCTTTTACTACATTTCCATACTTATCATGTTCGTATTCAGCTTTATACAAGTAATTATATATTTTAGATTATTATTCTAAAATAATAGCATAATATTGTAGAAATAAAATTACTTATAGAATAAAAAGCTATAAATTTATTTTGCTTTATTTATTGATATACGTTTGAATAATATCTCTATTTCACAATCAAAATCACATAATATACGAATAATCCATAAATTATCATTGTTTATTTCAAATTCTGTATACCCCCAATTAAGCATACCACATAGCCAGTTTTTAGTTGTTGGTATGTTAAATATAATCCTACTTACACCTTTAAAAGTTAGTTTATATATTATTTGACCATGACTAATTTGAAATTCAATTACAGATGAATATTTTTCGATGTTAATGATTTTGATATCTTTAATTATAAAATCATGAAACCAATCATTTTTATCAAATTCTTTCAAAAAACCTTTTGGCAACTTACTTTTTATTGTTTCAAAATAAAATAAATACTCTTTAATCTTTTCAATCCATTTAGATTCTCCTATTTTTTGAACTTCAAGATTATCTGAGTTCATCATTTCCCAATATTCTCTAATATAATATTTCAAAATCTCACCTCATTTATTAAAAAGCATCTGAAAAGTTTATAGTTTTTTACAAAATAAAAATATCTAAAATTATATATACTTTAGTTTTAAAATACGTTATAAAATAATTAATTGAATTATTTATGGAAATACTGGTATTGTCATATGTATTGGTACTTGTTCTGGAACTATACTATGTATTGTAATATATATTGATTGATTTCTATTTATACTGTTTTTATTAATGCATAGATAAGTTTCAACAATTTCAGAATTATATGGTTAAATTCCTTGTGGGTTATATGTATTATAAGTACATTTCCTTTTCCTAATTCAAATGTTACAGACATAGCTTTGAAAAGCCATTCATCATTTGTATACATTTTGCCATCTTCTTTGATTATACTACCATTATTACCTCCAAAATATCCTTAAACTTCTTTGGGAATATTCGGTTCGAGAATCTATAAGAGCGCTTAATAATTATTATAAATTGTTAAAACTTATACAATTGACATAAATACAAATATTCTTGCCTTTACTATTATTTTCTAAAAATCTGTGAATAGAGCACTCCCACTTCTTGTCCATCTAAATATATAGTTGCAATTTCAATTTTTTCATTCCAAAAGACTGTACCACCAAGACTTTCAATTGTTTAATAAACAGCTATTTCTTTTAATACATATGCACTATTCAACTATTTCTTTATTCTCTGTACAATACTATCTATTTGTTTCTGCTTAAACATTTCAGAATCATATCCCATTTCTGACAACAGTTTTTTTTGGAGAAGTTCCGCTTGATAGCCAATCCAAAATGTTTTTTTAACTCAACTATGAAACACATTTTTTTGTCAATTTAAATGTATAATGGTTAGATTTAAGAAACTTCATTTCTTTTGCTGTATATTCTCTCACGTTTTATTTTGTTTCTTCAATTTTATTTTTTTATCGAATGAATTTTTTTCTATCGTATAATTTACATTTTTAAGGATTTTATACATTTTTCATGTATCTGATTTATGGGATTCAATACTTTTTAATTATGTCCATAGTTGAAATAATTTTTATTTTATCATCTGTCCATATTTTGAAATACATCCTATCTTATAAAGTGTTTACACTTTTGGATTTACTTACTCTATTTACTATACCGTTTGTCTACTTTCTGCTGACCTGTCTTTTTGTCAATAAGTGGAACATTCTCTCCATTTTTATCAAAGATATAGACTTTTTTTGTCTTAACCGCCCGTTCCCCATTTCCTATGAAAGGGTACATAGTAAAAGTAATATGTATATGGAAATTGCGCTGTCATTTGTCGTTCTCGCTGTCATAATTATTATCGTCTACTATTTTATCAAGAAAACTGTATTAATCTGATATTTTTACGATATATTTTTTAATTTTGTACCACTGTCTGTATTTTTATTATTGTTAGTTTTTTGTTTATTTATTCAATAATTATTTTTGATTTATCATCTTCTGCAATATAGTATTTAGGTATTTTATAAATATATATATTATTTGATGTATAATCTTTTGACATTTTAGTAGTAACAGGATACTTATATTTATCTCCAAATAATATATTGATAAAATCCTTATTTCTAAATTTCATATATCTAATTTCTCTTGAAAAAGATAAAACTATATTATTTTTGTTAAAATCTATATATAAATCTTTAAAATCTATACCTAAAAATTTAAATTTCTCTATAAATTCATCATCAGTAGAATCTATACAAACCCAATGCAATTCTGAATCAAATTCTGTAATGTTCTTATTAAAAGAAATATATTTAGAATTTACAAATTGAACTAATTCTAAATCAACATATATTATTTTGTAATAAAATTTTATTAATACAAAAATAACTAAAATAATAAATATACTTATAATAGATAGTTTTTTCAAAATAAACTCCATCCTTTAACATTAAAATGTTATCCAAATTTAAAGTAGCATTTTTATAAATATGTATAATATTTATATTAATATATAAAATTTCTAAAGTAAAACAATAAAAGAATTACTTAGCATATTAATTTATACTATATTAATCAAATTATTTTATTGTTTTGCTATATTAATTATTGCAAATAAGGAATAATAAAAACAATATCATTTATTTTATAATAATTAATTCTATCTTTTGGCAAACGTTTTTTTCATCTTACTTAGCAATAACCCAATTATTAAAATATTCTTGAGAATTAGCCAACATTGGTTTACCTCCAAAAAAACTCCAACGCATACTTCCATCCCAGCCTGTAACATTATTTGTATTTTGTGTGGTAATAAGAGTATACGCAATATTGGAATATTTATAGTCAAGATGAGCCGAATTACAATCATATAAGTCAATTTTATTTATATTCTTTTTTGGTAAGTCAGAGAACAATAAATTATTGGTATATACTCCATTCTTTTCAACTTGTTCAACTCTAACATATTGATTATGGCTTGCATCAATAATAAGTGTTAAAGGATTTGAGTGAAAATACAGGGATATATTTTCAATCGTTTCATCTTTTATTTTACTCCACTCATCCTTTAATTCTGTTTCTAATGCTATATCTTTAATATATATCAGTTTCTTTAATCCCTTTATTAATGAGATCTTTTTGTTGAGCCTTCGCTCTATCTTTCAAACTTTCATTATATTCATCAACGTCTGCATTATAGAATATATAATATTCATAAAATCCAGTATGGTCTTTAAACATAATCGGATTATTTCCACAATAAGCATACCAATTAAAACCATCCTTAGCTGGGTCTTCTGTTGTAAATCTTTCTAATGCCGGATTATAATATCTTGCTCTTAAATATATACTGTCTATTTCTTTATCATAGTATTCACCACAGTATCTAAATGATTTAAGCAAAACCATATAAAACCAAATCATACAAAACTTTTGTGGAAGGAATGTAGGAAAAATATAATATAAAAATTCTTTATTATGATTAGAGATAAAGGATTTTTATATTAACTATATTAACACATGATTTAGCCAAAATTTTAATAGCTGAAAACATTGTATTTTCAAGGTTATTCAAGATATAATGTGGTGCAAAGTGAGCAAAATATGGGATAATTAGTAACAAATTAGTATCATAAAATAATTAATTTTCTTTTATTATACAAATATTTTTTAACACATCAATGAAGGTCGTTTCTTTTCAGAATCATAACCAACTGTCATACCACACTTTTCAAAGTCTCTTAATTTTACATAATTTTCATTACAAATAAGCACTCTGTTTATTTTTCTTGATTTATTATTTACAAGTATATCTATCTCTTCCGGCTTTTTGGCAAAGCTTGCCGTTTTCTTTACACTGTTGTAACCTATATTATATCCTGCTTGTTTAAGGCTTGCAAGTTCCACATAAATACGACCGTCTTTGTTTATCTGATTTACATTATTATATTCTTTTCCGTCTATATACATAGATTTTGTTTCTATCATATATTCTTCCTCCTCATAATCATCATAATTAAATAACTGGTTAGATTCTATAATATTTATAAGTTTTGATGCATAATACGGGTCTGTGGCATATCCGTCCTGCTGTATTTTTTTACATGCCTGTACATAATTCTTTTCACCTATAATATTACTGTAACGCTTTAATGACGTAAGTAGTTTTGTATGGTCTGATATACTTTCAGCCCAATTATTATAAGCCCTAAAACTTGCTTTTACGGTATATTGAACACCGCTGTAAACCTCTTTTGTATCAGATACATATACCTTTCCTTTCCAGCTGCTGTTTGCTTTTATTCCAAATAATGCTTTACCTTTTACAGCAAGTCCACTATTTCCATTATTACTTTCAAGTATAGCTTGCGCTATTGTAAGACTTGGAAGTATTTTACTTATCTTTGCGTCTTTCATTACATCATCTTTAATTTTCCTTATAAATTCCTCTCTTGTTAAACTCATTTTTATTCCTGGTATAAACATTTGAAACGGAGTTCCTACGGTATTATTTACATATAAAGCGCCGTGGTGAGACGCTGGATTATTTGTTCCGACTGTTGTTTTTATATTATATATACCTGTATTAGTGA
>CAMTZM010000077.1 GCA_947086655.1 uncultured Eubacteriaceae bacterium | reverse complement strand
GGAATTTATTATATACAGGTATAACAAGGGCAAAAAATGTACTTGTAATGGTTGGAAACAGACAAGCTGTAAACTATGCAGTTGATAATATTAATTCAGAGACAAGAAACACATACCTTTGTGAAAGATTAGTGTATAATTAAATAAAAGTTTATAAAAAAACAATATGATTAAAAATTCAATTAGGCGGTAAAGTTAAATTTAGTATTACCGCCTAAATTTAATATTTAATTTATTTTATAAGAAATTTTATAGTATTATTAATCATTATATATTTATTTTATATTATAAATTATTATACTATAAAATAAATATATAATAAAAAACTGTAAAATCTAAAATATTTAATAAATATTATTTTACAAGATTTATAGAACTCTGCGGATATTTTTTAATTAATTTTGATACCAATTGCATAACAAAATATAATAAAATATAACGAATTATAATAAATTTAAAAGTTTACATAATTACATAATTTAATTAAAAATGTTGATATATTAGGCATTTTAAGGCATTGTAATTATTGACAATGATATTTATATTGTAAATAAGTTCTTTACAGATGTTTTACCTTTGTTTGTTTTTATTGATTTCATTTTTATTGCCTCCCGTTAAAGTGAAATATCATTGTGTTTTTTACGATGTTGTTCCGCTGCCCTTTCTTCTATATTCTCTCACTTGTGTAAGTTTCGGTTTTGTACTGTCAAAATTCGCAATATTTAACAAATTCGACTTGATATTTTCAAGGTCTTTTAATTTTGCTTTTTCTTTTAAAATATTTTTTTCAAATTTCTTGATTTGAAACTTTTTGTTTGAAATTAACTTTTCTATTTCCTTAATGCTCGGAATTGAATCATCATATTTTTTGTAACTGTTTACAACTGCCAGAGCCATATTGAATTTTTCAAGTTCTTTTTTTTTATTAAGACCATACATTGTCTTTTGCATACCCTCATCGGTCAAAGAATTGTATTTATCATAAAAAGGCTTATACTCGTGATATGTTTTTAATGCTTTTAAACATTCCGTAAACGATTTTATGGAGTTTTCTTGTTTCTATTTTTCACGAATACAATTATTTTTAAGAGTTTTGGATTTATCAATTTTTTCAAGCAATTCGGCATAACTGCTAATTTTGTTTTCTTTGAGATAATTAAGAATTTTTATTCCGATATTGATATTGAGAGAATTTATATATCGGCTATGGAACTTCTTTTCCTGCTCGGCATATTTGCTTATATTTGGCTGTATTTCTTCTTTCAGTTTTTTTAATTCAATATTGTTTTCAAAATACAAACGAAACACATATTCACTATATAAACCTCCTTAACTTTCAACCCTTATAAAGCGTCTGCTTGTACTGTGCTTAAAAGCAAGATGTTTTCCTTGTTTTATTTCGTAATCTTCCTCATGCATTTTACTTAAAAAGGCCTCAAAATCTATTGATTTTTTTAGTAAATCATCTATTGTTCATTTGAGAGATTTTCTCTGCGAAGTTTTTACAGCGTAATTTAAATAAGGTGCATAATTATAATTTTCAACAGCTATACCATAAATTTTTGAACGAATATTATCTTCCGTATATCCCATACCTAAAACTTGCGTATTCGTAAAATTTTTATTGCCTTGTTTTTTGAAATACAGATATTTTCTGACTTTGATTTTGTAGCCGTAAGATTTCATATTTTTTAAAAAATCTTCATAGGAATTTGACTGTTTTACAACATTGTCAATATCACTGCGAAACATTATTTTTTGAGGAAGTTTTGTGGGTGTAATAACCGATAAACTATGTTCCTCGCAAATCATATTACTTATTTTTCGCAGATTTTCAAGAGTATCACTGTTTGTAATATTTCCTGTGCTTTATCAAATCAACAGAATTAAAAATAATATGATTGTGAATATATTTTCTGTCGTTATGAGCTACAATAATATACTGATAATTCGAAATTGCCCTTTTCATAAATTCCTTTCCAATTTCCAATGCCTGTGATGGTGTAATGTTATCATTAGGTGAAAAGGATTGTATTATATAAAATGCGTAATTGTTTCCGCGTTTCATAGCAAGCGACCGTACATCAAGAAAATCTCTTTTCGCATACATCCAATCACTGCTGCACATATACGAAGATATGAGAGTTCCTTGTTCCGTCTTTTCAAAATTCGTTATATAATTTATTGTTTCTCCCAGATGTACCTTGCTTTTTAGACAGCGTATTTTCAAATATGCTATTGTTAAAATCACCGTCTCTTGCCTTTGTAAATATTTTTGTAATGTTGTAAACAAAATTGCTCATTTCTTTAACTTTTTCTTGTAACTCTTTTACTTTGCTTTTATATAAATTTCCCGAAGTATTTATCGCCTTTGCAATCTGATTTATATTCTCTCCGATTTTGGAAATTTGCTCCGCAAGTGGACGGCACTTTGCTATGCTTGCGTAATAGTTTTTTTACTAATTTCAAAGTTTATTTTGATTAAAATATTTGCTATTTTTATTTTCTGCATATTATAACCTGCAAATATTAATTTTTTAATAGTAATTGACTAATTCGACAAAATATGATATTCTTACTTTGGAAAAATATGAGTGTTGTTGTAAAATTTATACTTTTTTATCCGACATATTTATGCAATAACTAAGTAATAATAATTTTCAATATGTTCGTAATAATTCAAATAAAAAAGGGGAATGTAATTTTGAAAGCTGATAGTATAGCATTATTGGAATTTTTGGGTGCGAGCAAAAGAATATTTTATATTCCTGTTTATCAAAGAAACTATGATTGGAAAAAGCTGAACTGTATAACTTTATTTAAAGATATTGAATCTGTTGCATTAGATAATAAAAGAGATATTCATTTTTTGGGAACAATTGTTTATGTAGAGGGGGAATCTAATGCTGTTTTTAGATCTTTCAATATAATTGATGGACAGCAACGCTTAACTACAATTATGATATTATTAAAAGCTATTATAGATTTATCTGAGGATGAAAATTTAAAAGCGGATATTTTAGAAAGCTATTTAATAAATTTGCGTTGTTCGGATAACTTGCGTATAAAACTCAAACCTATGAAATCTGATAATTTAAATTATAAAAAATTAATTGATGGGCAAATAGAAGATATAGATGAATCAACAAGGATTTTTCAAAATTATAAGTTATTTTGTGATTTAATTCGTGATTCAAAGCTCTCAACAGATGAAATTTATAGAGGTATTCAAAAATTAGGAATTGTTTATATAGAATTAAATCAAGAAAAAGAGAATCCACAAGTAATTTTTGAATCGTTAAACTCAACAGGTCTTGATTTAACACAAGCTGACTTAATTCGGAACTTTCTTTTAATGGGACAAGAATATTCACTACAAGAAAAACTTTATAATATATACTGGACAAGGCTTGAAAAAATGTTGCCAGATGCGATGATTTCAGATTATATCAGGGACTTTCTTACACTAAAAACAGGACGTATTCCAAACAAGGATAATGTATATACTGATTTCAAAAAATATTATAATGAAAAGTATCATAATTACTCTGAAAGTTTTAATGTTGAGGAATTTTTAAAAGAATTGACTTCTTATGGGGAATATTATGGTTGGTTTAAATTTTGCAATTCTAATGATACTATTATAAACGAATATCTTATTTATTTTCAAAAGCTGAAATCCACAACGGTTTATCCGTTTTTGTTAAGTGTGTTTGCGGAATACTTTATGTACAACAATATTAAAATAGATGATGTACATGAAACGTTAAAAATATTAGTTTCATATATAATGCGTAGACTTTTATGTGAAATACCATCAAATGCCTTAAATAAAGTATTTGCGGTATTGGCGAAAGATGTTGAAAAAATTTCGGACACATCAATGCATTCAAAAGTTACAAAAGTCTTGGCTACTAAAATCGGTAAGGCAATATTTCCTAATGATTCACTTTTAAATGAAAAACTTTTACTAAGAGATATTTATAAATTCCCACATATTAAGTTGGTTTTAGAACAAATAGAACTTAAAATGGGTAAAGAAATTGTTTCTTTTGATAATATTACTATTGAACATATAATGCCTCAAAAACTTACTCCAAAATGGAAATTGGATTTAGGGAGAAGGGCTCAAGAAATTCACGAAAAATATCTTAACTGTATAGGTAATCTTACATTAACAGGATATAATCAGGAATTATCAAATAAGAGTTTCGAAGAAAAAAAAGCAATATATATAAATTCTAATATAAATATTACAAAAGAAATAAATTCTTATGATTGCTGGGAAGAAAATGCAATAATATCTCGCGGTAAATCATTAATTGGTATTGTAGCAAAAATATGGTTTTGTCCTGATGAAATAAATAAATCAAAAAATAAAGTGAGTGATACACGTACAGAATTTGATTTTAGCGATGATGTTGATGTAACAGGTCGTACTCCTTGCTCTATTAATATATGTGGTGAAATTCGAGCAGTTAATTCGTGGAAAGAATTTTTAGAGGCTGTTTGCAGGATAATGTATGATTTTGACGAGCAAATATTTAGAAGTTTAATAAATCATAATGATTTCAGAGGAAAATCACGAAAAATAATAAGAGATATTCCTTTGAATAAATATATAAAAATTGCTAACGGTATTTTTGTGGAAAAAAATTTAAATGCAAATCAGATTTTAAATTATAGCAAATTAATTGTTGAAAAATTTGATTATGATTTAGAAACCGAATGCTCATATACACTTAAACCTATATATTAAACTAACATTTTTTAAATTTTATAAATAATAATACGGGTAATTAGAATTAGAGGAAATCTTAAAATAAAGATTGAGGAGAGTGTTAAGTAAATAATGAAGAAAAAGAAAAAGTGGAATTACAATGAAACTT
>CAMTZM010000076.1 GCA_947086655.1 uncultured Eubacteriaceae bacterium | reverse complement strand
AATACAGTTATGACTTAAATGGAAACAGAACAAAAACTGAATACGGAAACGGATTAACAACAGAGTATGTTTATAACAAAGCCGGAATGCTTACAGAAATGAGAAATAACAAAAGCGGCTCAAATATTGAGACATTAAAATATGATTATTATTATGACGGAAATATTAAAAACGAGACTGTTACAGGAAATATGAGACCGGCTTACAATAAAACTTATACATACGATAAAATAGGAAGACTTACAGGAGAGAACAAAGCAGGTTCGGAAAGTATAAATATAAACTATGAATATGATTTAAACGGTAATAGAACAAGTATGACTTATGATGGGGCTGGAACGGGAAATAACGCCTTTAAAGCCAATTATACTTATGATTCTGACAATAGACTTTTAACAGAAAGAAAAAATTATACAAAAAGAAATGAGACAGAAATAACACAATATACATATGATAATAACGGAAATCAATTAAATAAACTAACAGGAATAAGTGCTGTATATAGAAATAATCAAGTAAGTGCTAATATAAGCGATATAAACAAACTATCAAGCGGAGAATATGAAAATAGAAAATATAATTTGTTTAACCAGCTTACAGACGTTAGTATAAATGGGAAAGAAAGCAAATACACATATCGCCCAGATGGTTTAAGGCTTACAAAAACATCAGATGGAAAAACAACAGGATATATATGGGACGAAGGTAAAATATATGCTGAAACAAATGATTTATTTGAGATACAAACTGCTTATATATATGGAAATGAGAGAATAAACTCAAATAACGGAGTGTATTACTTATACAACGGACATGGAGATGTAACAGGTTTAGCAGATACAACAGGAAATATAACAAAGACATATAATTATGACGCTTTTGGGGTTGAGCTAAATCAAGATTTAGGGGATACAAACCCATTTAGATACTGTGGTGAATACTATGATAAAGAAACAGACAGTATATATTTAAGAGCAAGATATTATAATCCGACATTAGGAAGATTTACAACAGAAGACCCAGCTAAGGACGGTTTGAACTGGTATGTTTATTGTGGTAATAATCCTGTTATTTTTATAGATCCATTAGGATATTTTAGAATTAAAAATGGTATAAACTTAGATAAAGAGGAGTTTGGAGAAGATTCGATAACATACAAGGCACTTGATGAATTGACAAAATCATATAATTATTCAGATTCTCAAGACGAAAAATCTCGTATTAGAAAGTTAGCTGAAGAATGTAGGAGTATCGCAAGAGAATATGATGTTGAAGCAACATTTTTAAAACTTCCAGAACATATTGATAAAAATAATTTTAATTTTGTTGAGAGATTGCTTTCTGTAAAATACAAAATTGAAATAGGATTTGTTGCAATATCAAAAAAAATAGCGATGGATAAGTCTTCAGAGAGATTTAAAGAAGAAGGATATGGAGGTGGCATTGATACCGAGGGAGATGCATATAGGCATATGGTATATTCTGCTTTTGTTACAATGTATTGTGGTAAAGAATTTGCACAATTATGGTTGGATGCACATGAATTTGGTCTTAGTAGCAATCTTTCTCAAAAAACTAATATTAAGAATAATCAAATGTATATAACAACAAAAATGGATTTACATAATAATGATATTGGTATATCAATAGGAGCAAAAGTCAATGAAAAAAGGACAATTTTTAGGTTAATAAATGATAGATTACTTGATGGGTCTGCTTGGAAAGTAGTTAATAATAAAATTGTCACTACAAACGGTGGACTTAGTTTTAATAAAGCATATTAATATCAGATTTGTTGAGATGTGTAAATTAAAATGTATAATTATAGTTATTATAAACTTAAGCTTAAACTTAAACTACTTAATTACTTGTATTAAATACCTAAAAGCAAATCAAAAAAATAATAAAAAGCTTTTAATCTTTATAAACTTTTATGTATTTAACGTGAGTTCGATGAAAAAACACTATAATTCTGAAGTTTTTGAAGTATCATAAAATCACAAAAAATTAATATTTCAGCCATTTGTTGTATGAAGATAAATCCTAATTTTTATAAGTATAATAAAAATGTCTTGAAATAGGTATATAAACTATAATTTTTTATCTAACTCACATTATTTAATAAAATTATGAAAATAGTTTTAAGTAATTTAAACAAATTTATTTACAAACTTGATTTATTTAAAAATTTAAAATTATAACCTTTTATGATATTTTGTATTATTTTGTTAATTTTTTTAATAGAAAATATTATTTCAAATAAGTTTCATGTAATTATGTTGTAGTATTTTATTATTTATTAGTTTTTTATATAATTTATAAACATAGCGCAAATAAGTTTATTGAGGAGGTTATTATGGGAAAAAATATAAGAATAATAATATATATAATTTTAATATTTTTTTCTATTTATATAATTTATATTGTTATGGATACAAAAAGGAAAAACGATATAATAGAAAAAAATACAACACAGTTTATTAATGATATAGATGATGTTAGAAATCTTGATATAGATAAAATTGAAATTTCATCTATAACTAAATTTGATTGGGATGAGGCATATACTTTTATTCCTTATACACCACAAGATTACCAGGAAATGGCTATGGGCAAACAAAGAGGAGTTAAATTTTTTACACCTAATGAAGGTGATACATGTTTAGCATTTCTTAATAAAGGAGAAGTAGTTTGTTATTTATGTATGCCTGAATATAAATTTGATTTTAGTATAGTGTTTGTCGATAAAGATATTAAAACATATTATTCTAAGTTCAAAAAAACAGACAATTTTAATTTTGTAATAAACAGACGTTATGATGAATATAAAGGAATTTATATTTTAGATATTTATATAGAAAAATAGAATAAAGAAAACATTATTGTAGTGTAAAAATATATTTTTTTCAGTTTAAAGGAGTAATCGTAAATGAAAAAAAGCAAATTAAATTATATATTGTTATGACGGTTTAAGACTTACAAAAACAGCAGACGGAAAAACAACAGGATACATATGGGACGAAGGTAAAATATATGCTGAAACGAATGATTTATTTGAGATACAAACGGCTTATATATATGGAAATGAGAGAATAAACTCAAATAATGGAGTGTATTACTTATACAATGGGCATGGAGATGTAACAGGGTTAGCAGATACAACAGGAAATATAACAAAGACATATAATTATGACGCTTTTGGTGTTGAACTAAATCAAGATATAAGAGATACAAACCCATTTAGATACTGTGGTCAATACTACGATAAAGAAACAGACAGTATATATTTAAGGGCAAGATATTATAATCCAGTATTAGGCAGATTTACAACAGAAGACCCAGCTAAGGACGGTTTGAACTGGTATGTTTATTGTGGTAATAATCCAGTTATGTTTATAGACCCTATTGGTCTGAAACTTATGTTAAATGGAGATGAAGAAAGTCAAAATGAAATTTTAAAACAATTACAAAAATTAACTGATAATAAACTAAAATTAGAAAATGGTGAGGTAACAATTAGTGAATATGCAAAAAAAGAAAAATTAAAAAGTGGAAATAAACTTATTAAAAAATTAATTGATTCTGAAAAAGTATGTAGTATTAATTTAGAAAAAACGGATAATTGCATAAGTGGTACACATTTATATTCAAGAGATGATATAGAAAATATAAGCAATGGTGAAGGTGCAGATTGCTATATTAATTTTCATATTAATACAGAACTTACTATTGAGGTAATTAATCCTGATACTAAATTATTAGAAAGCAAAAAAAGACCAAGTTATATAGGATTAGCCCATGAATTAATACATGCTGAACATATTATGAGTGGAACATCTTATGGTTTTACTGAAAAATCTAAATATATATTTGTTTCAGGAAGAACAAAAATTTCAGGAATAGGTCTCTTTTATAATTTTAGTTGGGAAATAAATTCTAAAGAAGAATTAGCAACAGTAGGTCTATTAACTTATGGAAATCATGAAATAACAGAAAATATGATAAGAAGTGAACATAATTTATGGTTGAGAGGAAGATATTAATGAATATTAAGAGGTTAATATTAATAAGTTTATTGATTTTATTATGTATAAATATTTATATTGTTAAAAAAAATTATTCAGAATATACATATGTTAAAGAGGATATATTAGATATTGAGGATAAACCAATATATAATACTTCTAATAATGTATTTTTAGTATTTTCAATTTTCCCACAGAGTTCACTTCGTAATACATATTTATTTGTTATTGACAAAGAAAGAAAAATAACAGGATATAAAGGAGAAAGAATTGACCTTGATGGCGTGTTAAAAAATTATTTAACAAATATAACAATGTATGGTGAAAATTATATTAATGAAGAACAATATATTAATTTATTAAATACAGCTAATAAATTAGAAAAGGCAGATTTTACAAAAATTTTTGGATTTGATGGATTTGACTTTGTTATTATATATAATGACAAAATATATATAAATTCAGATATTGAAAATCCAATAATTAATGAGTTAATAGATATTTTAAAAGAATGTGTACCAATAGATGTTGATATAGTTTTTAATTGAAAGTGACTCTGTATATAAGGTATTAATTATGCAAAGGCTTAATATAAACCTTGACGATACGCTTTTAATGATTGTTTTAAGAAAGAGTTATATAATAAAAAATTTGAGTTAGGAATTATAGAGGAAACCGGAATAAGTACAGTGTCTGAAGAAACAGAAGACTGGGCGTCGGCTGATGCAGCCGAGGCTACATTAAGCGGAATGTTTAATGTAAGAGATAATATAAACGAAAGTATAAATTATAGTACAGGAGGACTTGTACTTGAGGATACAGCAGCAATTATACCAGGGAGAAATGGACTTGATTTAGAGATAAAGTTTAAATATGACTCATCATTAAACTTAAATGAAAGCAGTATTTATAATTTAGCAACAGGAGCGGGATTTATTTTTTCGGAAGATTCAATAGAAATAGCAAAAAAGGTGAATAAACCTGTATAATGTACCCTATAGAGTGGACACAACAAGACAAAGGGATTATAAAATTTG
>CAMTZM010000075.1 GCA_947086655.1 uncultured Eubacteriaceae bacterium | reverse complement strand
TATATAAATAATAAATTTATGTAATTTTTATGCTTACAAAAACGATATAATTATAAATATTTTTAAAATAATTAAACAATGTAAAATTTCTATACAAATAAAAGCATTTAAGTAATAACAAATTATATAAAAAAACAACAATTCTAAATTGACAACTTAATTAAAATTGCTATAATGAAATTAAATAATTCATTTTGATGCAGCTTTCCTTTTTTGTAATGAGGTATAACTATTATTAGTAACTTATTCTAAAATTTATATTATCCAATAATAAAATAGAAAAAACTTACTTATGAATTTAATATAAAAATTTTTTATATAGTTTTATTTAAAAACAAATCACAAATAAATATATTATACAAGGAGATATATAATAATGAAAATTTACATAAAAAATAGATTTATTGCAGCACTAATTATTTTTTTATTATCTTTTAATTTAATGAATGTATATTTAACTAAAATAACAGTAAATGCAGAATTAAAAAACGAAATTCATTCAAACAAATCTTTGAAAAAAATTCCGGCTTTTTATGATGCGGAAGGCGGAGGAATGTGGGCAACTGGTGCAAGAGGGGCTGAAAATCCAGAAATTTACCATGTAACTAATTTAAACGATAGTGGCAGCGGCTCATTTCGAGATGCTGTATCAAAAGGTGACAGATTTATAATTTTTGATGTTGGAGGCAATATTAAACTCAAAACTCCTATTAAAATTAAAAATATAAGTAATTTAACAATACTTGGACAAACTGCACCCGGAGAAGGCATAAGTATTGAAAATGAAGAAATTTCTATTGATAATTCAAGTAATATCATTATGAGATATTTAAGAATTAGGACAAAGCCAAAAGCAAAAGATTCAGACACACTTACTATAACGCAAAGCGATAATATTATAGTAGACCATTGCAGCATGAGTTGGAGTATTGATGAATGTGCTAATCTTATAGGAGTAAAAGACTCTACTATTCAATGGTGTATAATATCTGAAGCGTTAAATAATTCTCTACATAGCGAAGGAGCACATAGTATGGGCGCTATGTGGGGCGGAATAAATTTAACTGCTCATCATAACTTGCTTGTGTCTAATAAGTCAAGAAATCCAGCTATTGCAACAGGCTCAGGAACTCGAACTTATAAAAATTCTCCAGATACAGACGCTATAATAAATGTTAGAAATAATGTTATATATAATTGGGGAGGAGAGGGATACGGAGGACATAACGGAACAAGAATAAATTTTATAGGAAATTATTATAAACCAGGACCAGGTACAAAAGAAAGCGCTAAAAATATTATTTTTAATATTATGGGAACACCAAACACAAGTAAAAGCCTTCCGGAAAATGGAGGTACTTTAGGCGGCGGAAAAGGTGTGAGAGGATGGTCAGCTACAATGTACCTTGAAGATAACTATATTGAAGGCGCTGATGATGTTACTGCTGATAACTGGAAAGGTATTAAAATTGACCTTACGGTAGGAAGCTATGAAGGTTCATATATAAAATGCAAAAATATTTCAGATGGTGTTTATGTAGACGGTGTTTTAAAAGCAAATGATGAGTATTTAGATGAATATCCCATTATTACTCAAAACCCAAATACAGCATATAATGAAGTGCTAAAATACGCCGGAACTTCTATCAAGAGAGATTCAATAGATACAAGAGTTGTAAATGACGTAATAAATAAAACTGCACCTACTGGAAGTATAAGTGGTTTAGGATTTATAGATTCCCCAGATGATGTTGGAGGATTTATTGTTTTAGATGGCGGAGTTAAAGAATCTGATTTAGATAATGACGGAATTCCTGATATATGGGAGGAAAAAAACGGACTTGATAAAACAAATCCTCATGATTCTCTTAAAATAAGTGAAGACAGTTATACTATGCTTGAAAAATACGGAGAGGAACTTGCTGTTCATAATAATGAGACAAGAGCTGATAAATCTGAACTTAGGGAAACAATATACTCAGTGTTAAAAATGAATAAGTATGATTATAGCTTAAAATCTTGGAATGATTTGCAGGCTGTTCTTAATAATGCTAAAGAAACTGTATCAGTTGTTTACGCCAATCAAATAGATATAGATATAGCTTGTGAAAATTTAAAAAAAGCTGTGGCTTCACTTAAACCGGAAAATAAGTATAACCTAAGAGTTGAGATAGAAAAAGCTAAAGAGCTTGATTCTTATTTATATACTGAAAATAGCTATAAAAATCTTATAAATGCAATAGAGTCCGCTGAATTGATTTACAATGATGAAAATTTTTTGGATACAGATGTTAATAATGCCATTCAAACGCTTAAAAACGCAATTGACAATCTTGAATTTAATTATAGAAATATGCTTAATAAGCTTGTTGAGAAAGCAGTTAATGAAGACCAAGTATCATATACTTTTGAAAGTATGGAAACTCTTTTGGAGAAAATACAAAGTTCAAAAGAGTTACTTCAAAATCCAAATGCTGCAAATTATGAACTTAAAATTAAATATGAACAATTAAAATCGGCTTATGATTCTCTTAATAAAGAAACTGACGTATATTCAAGATTTACAGGTGACTTTGAAAATCTTATATGTTATCGTGTAAAAGATGGTTACCATGGAAAATTTATATTAAAATCAGACGATGCTATTTGTGAAATTAAGAAAAATATAGGCGGCAACCCCACAAACGCACTTTTAATTAATGATAATAGTCCAAATAGAACATCGATTATACATAGACTATCAGAAAAATTAGAGGGTACTGTAAGCGTTTGTGCAGACTATTATTTTGAAAATGAGCCACAAAGTTATAATATTTTGCTAAGACTTTCAGACAGCGATTTGACAGATAACGGTTCTGGAATTTTTCTTAATTTGAATACAAAAAGGGAAAAGTCTAAAGTATATCTTTCTGTTGATAATTCAGGCGATATTACAAACTGTATTGATATGGTATTTGAAAAAGGTAAATGGTATAATATAAAGGTTGTAATTGACACATATAAAAAAGAATATACCATTTATATAAATAAAAAAGAAATACAAAGCGGAATTATTACAGCCGCAGTCTCAGAAAAATCGGACTTTGGGGTAATAAGTTATCAAATTGCAACGCCGGGCGGGAATAAACAGACTCTTGCACTTGATAATTTAAAAACTGAGATTATAGGTGATAAAGATACTTTAAAAGAACTTATTGATAAAGTTAAATTGATAGATTCTAAAATGTATACTTCAAAAAGCTATTCTAATGTTTTAAATAAACTTGAATTAGCTGAAAAAGAATATAACAAATTACCATTTGCACAAGGAGACGATATAAAAACTGTAATTGAAGAATTAAAAATTGCAATTAATGATTTAGAAAGAAATGGTTTAGGTTATGAATTAAACGAACTTGTAAATAAAGTTTCAATTATAGACCAAATGAATTATACTAAAGAAAGCGTTGAAAATTTAGCAAACTATTTTCAAAGTGCTAAAGAATCACTTAAAGATATATATTCAACAAATGAAAAACTTCAAAATGAGTACACAAAATTAAACGCTGCATATTCCGCTCTTGTTGAAAGTACGGATAACTCCAGAATAAGCGGAGATTTTGAGAACCTTTCATGTATTGGAATAGGAATTAGAGGAGAAAAGAAAAAGTATGGAAAGTATAGATATATTTTAGGGAATAATATATGCGATATTCGTAAAAATATAGGAGGTAATACAACAAATGCCCTTTGGATTGATACTACTGTCTCATCAGAAAGAACATGGTTAGAATATACTTTAGCTGAAAATTTTATCAGCAAAGTAAGCGGTTTAATAAATATTGAGGCGGATTATTATTTTGAAAAAAAACCAACAGGCATAACTCTTTTATTAAGACTTACAGATAATAATTTTGATGGAAATATTTTGAATTTTCTTGATATAAGCATAGTAAATTCATGCTTGAGAATTAATCATTTAAACAAGGATATTAATGATTTTACAAATGTTGTATTTCAAAAAGGCAAATGGTATAAAATAAAAACAGAAATTGATACTATTAATAGAAAATGTGTTGTTTATGTTGATAATAATGAAGTTGCCAAAGTTAATTTAAAATATATTCCAAGTGAAAGTGAATTGGGTATTAGTAGATACTCAATATCCACATCAGGCGATAATATTATGGTGCTTGATAATATAAAATCTGAAATTGCCGGAGATATTAATAAACTAAAATATATGATTAGTAAGGCTAAAGAACTTAATTCTAAAATTTATACAGATGAAAGTTATAAAAAACTTGAAAATATAGTAGAATTTTCAGAAAAAGTTTGTAACGGTTTAAATTCTTTGCAGGCTGATGAAATAAAAAAACTGTATGAAACATTAAGCGCCGCAATTGATACAGTAAAAGTTTCTGTAAAAGATAAAGGCTGCAAATTTATAAACTATGAATTTAAAGGCGAATGGATTCCATCAGGAATAATAACAATAAAAGGCGATATAGTAAATTATGAGTCTGAAAAAGAAAATTTACTATTAATAATAGCAAGTTTTGAAAACGGAACATTAATTGATTCAAACTTAAAAGAAATTACAGCTAATGAATTAAGTTCAATAGATAATATAATTTCAGATATAAAACTTGGAAACGATATTGCAAAGTGCAAAATAAAAGTATTTTTATGGAGAAATAATCTTGAACCTTTAATGTATTTAGAAAAAAGTAAAAAATAAATAATTTTAATTAAGGCAATGTTTATAAAACATTGCCTTAATTTGTCAAAAACCCAGTTTTTACCAGTCTTTTCTTTGCATATGAAACACATATAATTTGTAAGAGAAACGGCTGTTTCTTTTTTTATTAACTTGACAGCATTTTTAAAACAATATATTTTCAAATATTATATTATTTTTATAATATTTTAATTACAATACCATAAATATTACGTCTGCTTACAGTTCCATTTATATGTCCATGATTATTAGAGATTTGATATGAACATTTATTTTTCACTGCTGAAATTTTATGTAAATAGTAATGTCCCTTGTTGAGTTACAATAGATAGGTAACAGAGGAAATAAAAAAACAAGGTTCAAAAATTGTGATATAATTGAAATCGTCAAACAACAAAAAATCACAAAGGAGAACCTTGTATAAATATGTAATCATTGACTTATTACTTGCAGTATATTCTTTCTCTTCAGTCAT
>CAMTZM010000074.1 GCA_947086655.1 uncultured Eubacteriaceae bacterium | reverse complement strand
AATATTGTATCAACAAGCATTAAGATACAAAGTATTATAAATATCTTTGCGCTCCCTCCTAACATTTTGTATGCAAAAGCTATACTACTACTTCCTAATATCTTAGCTATTTCTATTTTATCATCAAACATTTTTACCATCCTTTAAATTATTTTAATAATAAAAATTTAAGGACTTAACGATATAACCGCTAAGTCCTTAAATTTTATTTTTTACCTAAATGTCACAAATTCTTTATAAATATTAATTAAACCATATTTATATCCCTCCTTCCAAAACACAAATCTCAAATAATCTTCAATCCATATTGCCGTTGGCATTAAAACAAACCATAAAACTGCATATGTTAAACATATTTGTCCGTTTAAATTAAATTTTAAATTGCTGTAATCCCAAATATTAAGTTTGAATATAATGTTTAATATAAATCCGGATATATATTCAACTGTTAATACTATTACTGTACCTATTAATGATTGTTTCCAAACTTTTAAGTTATAAAATATTGGTATTTGATTTATTCCTCCAACCAATATGCCGCACAAACCACCTATGGGCAGCATAACAATATTAGCGTACCCACCTTTTGGTATTCTCCATAGACCTTCAGCAGTAAAGTAAATCATACCTATTACAAACCATAAAGACAATATTTTAATTATCTTCTTCATGCTCTGTAAGCCCCTTATAATTATCTAAAAATTCTCCTACAAGTTCCATGCCATAATAAACAGATTCTATATTTTCCCTTGTATCAAGGCTTTTTATATAATTCATTAAATGATTGCAATATGTAGTCTGCTTAATCACATGTTCAGACGCTTTATTTGCTATCATTGTAAAATCTCCTATTGAAAAAAGAGTACACATCTCACCGTCAGCATGATATGGCACTCCTTTTTCAGCTTTTATATTTCCTATACTTATCTGAGTTACAAGCCCATTAAGATTCATCTGGTCTTCCAATGTTAATGAAAAATGTTTTGTCTCTCCGTTTATAAGTTCTACATCTATGCCATTATAGATATAATCTTTGCAGGCTTGTTTCATTTCATCTATTTTATTTTTTCGTAGTGTTTCAATATTAGGATTTATAATATTTTCTGCCTCCTCCACAGATTTGACACTTAATCCATTAAAATGTTCATATAAAGAAGTGTCGTATTCAATAATTGTATATTTTGCATTAATATTCTTTAGTTTTTCAATTTGTTCATCAAGAGCCCTTTTGTTTTCAAGTAAAACAGATGCCTTAATATTGTTCTCTGAATTATATGACTTTTTTGTATATTCATATATTGTTTCATATTTTGCAAGTTTCACCTTATTATCTTGTATATAATATTTTATCATTTTATTATCCTCCTATTTATTTTATAGTTCAAAATTTCCAGTTTTCTGTAAAGTTGTTATATTTGTTGAATAAATACCTCCATATAAAATACAGCCTATAATCAAATTATAATTTCCTCCGTTTATAGATATTGATTCCTGAGAAGAATCAGAATAATTAGAAGTTAAATAATTGTTGGTTATTCTGAAATAAGAACAATTTTTTAAACTTATACAACAATTACTGTTTATATTATAACAATAACAATTGTTAATTATAGTATTGCTCCCACTTGTATTTACACGAATAAGCCCAGCATTAGAACCTGAAATATAACAATTTGATATTCTTGAATTGTTTAAATAATTTATATTACACATATAATCTAATTTGTTATCATTAACTTCTATGTCTTCTATTATTACACTATATGACTGTTCTGTACTGCCAATAACATTATAAGGATATGATGAATTTGTAATATACACTTTGCTTAAACAAAATTTCCTTTTTGATACACTAAAAATATTAATTTTACTTTCAGCAGACACACTTATTTCTGTACTGTTACCCATACCTTCAATACTAACATTAGGCTTATTTATATTAATTTGGGCTGAAATTTTATAATTACCGTTTAATAATATTATTTTCCCACCTGTATTAGGAAGAGAATTAACAGCATTTTGAATAGTTATATTGTCGTTTGTACCCGAACATATATAATCAGCACTGTATTTTACCCATTCAGGAGTTGTATTGTTTGCTGCAATTATAATAGTAGCACATGTACCAGAAACAAGACTTCTTCTTTCGCTGACTCCTTTGCTGATTAAATAACATTTATCTCTGCTGTTTTCTCCCATAAATATACGTTCATATAAATTTTCATCATCTGAATACCCTGTAAGAACTGCACCCCAGCCCATATCTTCAAATCTTCCTGCTTTAAAAGACTGTTCCTCTTGTTCAGATGATGTGTATATTCCATTCTCATAACTTATTAATTTTTTATGTCCATCTCCAATATCTCCAACTAATTGATAATAAGTACCATCGTAGACAAACTCATAAACATGTCCTTTTAATAAAGATGTTGTTGATGTATTAAAAATTGTATCTCCGTATCTTATTGCTTTTGCCCCTGTATTTGAAACATTAAGTGTTGGTACTGCTGCTGTATTTTGATTGTTGAATTTTACTAAAACTCTTGCACCTGTTATTAATTTAAAATTTATTACAGATACTGTTTTTGCTGAAACAGAAGAATCTGTTGAACATAAAGCGTAAGACGGAGGTTTCCATATTGGAGAATTTGAATTCCCATTACTTATTAATTCATATCCAACTGTACCGCAAGATGCTGGAGCATGATTAATATTTGCTGCACCTATTCCACTCGGAGTTATATTCAGCGTTTGAGAAGATGAACCGTCATAACTTTTTTGAGTAGTTCCATTAAATTGTAATATTAATGGATTAGGATTTTTTAAAGAATTGGGTTTATTTATTAAATTGTTATAGTTCTGTAAGTCACTTGCGTGTTTTCCATCTACTGTATCAGCGTTTCCTCCGTCATTAATTTTTACCCATGGAGACCAGTTATCAAAGAGATATCTTACATATACATTAGATGATTGCTCTAATATAGCTATTTGATGTATACAATTATCATTTGAAACATCAGATTTCAAAACGATTAAACTATAATATCCAGCGGCTGTTGGTTTATTCGCAGTCGCCTCTTTCATGGTATATAATCCTACGGTTGTCATATTATTAAAATCTCCATTTGAAACAACTTTATATTTAGCTGTATTATTAAAATATGCTGTTTCAACAGCACGAATACAGTCTATAATTTTATTAATATCTTTAGCAGTAATATTTTTTCCTTCAAGTTCTTTAAGAACGGCAGACGCTGTTTTATCATCTCCGTTTTGAACAGCCTCGTTATATTGTTTAACTTTTTTCCAGTCATTAGCTGTTAAATCAGATAAATAAGCTGTATTGTCATTGGGATAATCAAGACTTTCAGGAAAATTTGAATATTCAAAATTACTCATCTAACTTATCACCTTCCTTTTAATTTAAAATTTTATTTTTTCCACAGAATCCATTTTATTTTTATAACTTGTTAAAATAGTTTTAATATCCTCTGTATTTTCGGCGTCATATATTTCTTTAGTTCCATCTTCTAAAAGTTTGTTAAGATTATTAACTCCTTGTATATCGTATTTATATGTACTTTTAAGTTTATTCATATATTCTTCAAGTTCTATAACTGAATCATAACATTTAGCGTCAAGTATATAAAGAGGATAAAATCTCATTAATTCAACAGTCATTGTTCCATCTGATGTAACACTGCTTATGTTTTTAATAATATATTGATGTGTTTCTCCATTTACGTAACTTTTATATTCGATTTTACAGTTTACATCAATCCAAGGAATATCTATCATTTGCAGGGTTATTGTTTCCTGTCTTCTTGTTTTCTTCCAATTTTCTAATTTAGCCCTTTCAACAGCAAGTTCATCGGAATAAATATTTTCATAATCATCACCGCTTAATACCTGTATTCTTTTGCCTATTTTCTCAATACAATAAGGTGAGTTAGGTTCAACAGAATAATAAATATTTTCACAATTATATTTTTCTCTATTAAGTTCCTTTTCATCATTGGTCGGATTTTTTTCAGTTTCTATACACATTCCATGTACTTGAAACTGACCAAGGTAATAAAATTTTCCTTTATAATATTTAAAACAGTAAGATATATCTTTTTTAAATAAATTAGCCTCAATATCGTTGCCAGAAGATGTACATATAGGAATAGGTTCAAGACTCGTCTCTTTTTTTGTTTGTGTATCAGCATCAATATAATTTGCAGCTACTGTAATATAAGGTTGTTTAATATTTGTATCATCAACTTTTATAGCAAGAATAGTATTATTTGATATATTTTTTTCATCTGTAAAAATTAAATCAGAAAAAACAGCCTTATAACCGTTTGATATTGTTTCGCAATTTTCTGTGTAATAGGAAACATCAATAGACATTCCCCAAATTTCTGTTATATTTCTTACATTTGAGAATGAATCGTTATTTGATTCTGATATTACAAGAGGGGTTATTATATCTGAATTTAATACAACAGTATCTTCATAAAGATTAGGGATAGACTGTATACGCAACACACCGTTTATATCAAAAAACATTTCCCAGTTTACTTTCAAGTCAACAAGTTCTCTTAATATTTCATAAGCCGATGTACCTGCCGAAAAATCTAAATCATAAGGAATAGTACTATCGCTGTATTCTACTATATAATCAGTTATTCCGCACAATTGTTCTATTGTATCTATAACAGAGTTATACCATGATACAGGTTTAGTGATTACATCATTTACCGATTTCATGCTTGTATCAATTTCTAACGTATATCTCCCTTTAAATCCTCCTTTGTCAGCATCCATACTTAAAGTTTTTGTAATAACATTGTTTTCACCATATACAGAATTTATTGGCAGACAGCATCTATCACCTGAAAAGTTCCATATTAAATAATAACGTGATTTATTATATATATTCTGAATTATAGTGTTTGGAGCTTCAATTTCTTTATAAACATAATAAATAAAAATTTTAGTAAATGATATATCTTGTAAAAATCCAATAGATATAGACGTATCTTTTCTCTGAACCTCCCACTACTAAAGTAGCGGGGTTCTCGTTCCACACTCTCTTGAATGTTTTTCCACGAGCAATCCCCATAGTTCCTACGGTTCTTACATATATTGTTTAAACTGTCTGTATTCTTAATCCCTCTTTAAGAATATTAATACTCGCATTTGTATCTCTGTCTAATT
>CAMTZM010000073.1 GCA_947086655.1 uncultured Eubacteriaceae bacterium | reverse complement strand
TTCCGTCATTGCACATTTTTATTACCACTTTAGCGGTATAACCGTATTTTTTTCCATATTCGCTTGGATTCAATATCTTCATTTCTAAACCCCACCTTCCCACAATGGAATTTTATTTTTTTAAATTTTTCCACATATTTATTTACATTTGCACATAATTTTAATTCTAATAGTTTTTATTTTGCTTACTCTCACCTATTTTACTCAAATTCTTTTACAACTGTTTTTATATCATCAAGCAGAGCCTGAAAATTCATTTTTCCATCTTCAAAATTGTCAACAAGTTTAGATATTTCAAGAGTTCGTCTTAAATTGTTAATAGTAAATTTTCTGATATCCATTTCAAGTTTAACAGGGTCAATTTGAATTTCTTCTGTTTTTTCTTCTATGTAGCAGTTTGGAGATAATATAAAATTATTTTCTTCTATTTCCTTTAAACTTACGCTTTTTTCTATATCTCCTTGAACAAAGACTATATTGTTGTCTTTTTTATTTTTATTGAAGACAATAGCGACAGTCGCTATTTTAGTATCAGTAAATTTATTTCCTTCTATTGATATGATTTTTTCAATGTAATTGTTTTCAACAAGCCATTTTCTTATGATTCCCTCTCTGCCTCCTCTATATAAAATACCGGGAAAATTTAAAGTTGCTGCTTTTCCAACATCGCTTAAATAATAAATAATGTGCAATATAAAGGCATAATCAGCTTTACTTTGTGTTGGAATGTCCGGCACATTAGCGAATCGTTCATCTTTTATAGGATTCCATTTAATAGAAAAAGGATAATTTGCAACGATAGCATCAAATTTTTTGTCAAGAAAAGCAGGGTTTTTAAGGGTGTCACCAACAACACCATTAAAATTTTTTAATCTCCCCATTGCTATTTCAACTTGTTCAGCGTTTATATCTTGTCCATATTTAATTACGTTGTCGTCAAAAACGCTTAACAAACTACCATTTCCACAAGTCGGGTCATATATTTCCTTTACATCTTCTGGAAGTAATGATTTTAAAAATAAAGCCAATTCCGGAGGTGTATAAAAAATGCCCTTTTCCTTAAAATCTTGTTTTATATTTTTTAAGTTATATTCTTTCATGAAAATATCAAACCTTTCTGATATTTATTGCAGCATTAATTTTGTTTATATTTACAAGTGTGTAGAAAGAGAATCTCTCTTTATTTTCAAATCGTGTCGAGTTTTAAGAAAACAAAGTTGATAAAGCCTAAAAATTACATTACTCAACTCATTAACAGCATTTACATCCTCTGATGTAAGTGCTGTTTCTTTTTCTAATATTTCTTCAATTCTTTTAGACAATAATGTAATAAGATTGTTTAAGTTTTTCATTTCCTTTACCTCCTTTGTAGTTACTCTTGAACAGTATGAGAAACTACATTAATAGTATCTTTTATTTTATCTGCCATAGTATTCATTATAGTGTCAATATCTACCGGCTGACTTAATGCTAACATAAAGTCAGCCATTTCTTTTGTTTCACATTCAATTATAACTTTCATTTTCCTAACCTCCTTATACTCTCGTTTGTACGTAAATACCATAATTGGATTAAGAATCAGATTTAATGCTTGTTTGTATTGCTTTAGTTATTTTCATTACTAATATTTCTACCTTTTTACTAATACTAAATATGATTGCGATAATGAATGCTAATTCTTCCTTTGAAAAAGACTGATTCTTATTGAGATTAGTCTTTTTTTTTGCTGTTTCCACTTCCTCACCCCCCCTCATACTTATACCCTCCCTATGTACTACGCTGGTTTGTTTTCTGGTGGTTCACGTTGTTGGTCAATTTTATTTTGTTCAATTATTATATGTTCTGCTTCCATTCCTGTTTTATGTCTTTTTATGTCTCTTTCTAAGCACCTTTATCAATATTTATGTTATTTTGTAAGTATTCATTTTCTATCTTAAAAGCTTTTGTCATTAATAAAATAATATTTAATTGTTCTTGGTTTAGTGTTTTTTCATTTTTTGCAATTTCATATAATATCTCATTAGAAAATTTTTCTTTCATATATATTCACTCCTTTCGTAACTTTGTTACTTTAATTATATTTCTTTGTTACTAAAAAGTCAATAGTATTTTTAAAATTTTATTGCAATGTTACCCATCTTATGTTATTTTAATATAAAGGATGGTGATTAATTTATGAATTCTCGTCTAAAACAAGTTAGAAAAGAATTAAATTATAATCAAAAAGATTTTGCTGATAAACTTTTATTAAGTCAAGGGACTTTAGCCCAAATTGAAAAAGGTGCGCGTTCTGTAACTAACAGAACAATAAAACTACTTTGTACTGAATTTAATGTTAATGAAGAATGGTTTAGAACTGGTAAAGGCAAAATGTTTAATTCTCCATTAAGTAAAATAGAGTCTATTGCAAAAGAATTTAATTTAACAAAATTAGAGTTAGAAATTATAGAAAATGCTGCAAACTTAAAAGATTATCAACAAAAAATTATTTTAGATTTAATAAAAAGCTTACAAAAAAATGAATAATCTAAAATGTACTAATAAAGCACCTTTTGGTGCTTTATTAGTAGCTATTGTATTTGCCTTGATAAAATCTACTTTCTTTGGCTCTTTTAAAGATTTATGTAATTTTGCCATAGCCTCCTTTTGGTGTTCCTTGTCAAGCATACAGAATATCTGAAATCCCTCTAAGCCCGTTGACTGTCGAAGAATTTTTATTGTTTCAAATACCCAACGCTTAAAATCTTTTGCCTCTTTCTTATGACTGCTAAATACTGCATTATAAATTCCAAATTCAGAAATAATAAGCATATTTTGAGTATCTGGACATTTTAGCTTATTTGATGTGGTACTCACTTTATGAGTACCCTTATCTTTTTTATCTAAAAGTCTTGTCATATTATGTGCGTCTCTGTATTCTAAAGCCTTTGCAACATCTTTGGCTACTGCCCACCATTCTCCATTATGTTCTACAAATCTTATGCTATGTCCGTTCCAGTTTTCTGTTTTCATAGTTTCACCTTCCTTTATATGTTTTCTATGTAACTACGCTGGTTTGTTCTTTTATGAATTGTGTGGTTGCTCAATGTATATGTTAATTTATTCCTTATTATTGTGGATCTGTTTATGCTCTTTTGTATTCTCTCGTAAAAATATAATCAAATTTATACTCATTGAAAATAGCCATAATTATATCAATTTCGTTTAATGTAAATTGAGTATCACCGTTTAATTTAGAAAGTAGTGTATTTCTATGAATTTTCAATATTTTCGCTAAATCTTCATTTGTCATATGCCTATTGCGTAGTAGATTAGTTAGATTTTTAAACATTAGTATAACCCCCTCCCTCTTTCTATAATGCATTTGAACAACTTTCACTTATAATATAACATTCAAATGCACTACTGTCAATATATTTTTTAAAAAAATTATTGCGTTTGCACAATTTTTATGTTATTCTTTGATTATAGGAGGTTTTAATACTATGGAATTTTATAATAAAATTGATTCTTTATGTAAAAAAAAAGGTATAAGCAGACGTAAAATGTGTGAAGAAATTAATTTGTCCTACAATACGTTTAATAGTATGCTTAGACGAAAATCAACTAATATAACATTAGACGTAATAGAAGATATCGCCAATTTTCTTGGAGTTACATGCGACTATTTAATTAAAGATAACATACCCAACAATAATAATGACAGCCCCCCAAAAAAATCCTTAGATGAACTCCTTGAAGAAGATAAAATGCAAAAACCAGAAAGAGAATCATTAAAAAAAATTCTTGAAGAAGAGGATAAAAGGCAAAAGTCAGAAAGGGAGTCATTAAAAAAAATTCTTGAAGAAGAAGATAAAAAGAAATATGCAAAAATAGCAGGATACGGCGGTGGAGTAAAAACAATAGAAATAAATACGAAAGAAAAATACTATTATGCACTTATTAAAAATGATATTGATGGTTATAAAAAAATTGATATGACAAAAGAAGAATTTATAAAGATTAGGGATATGCTTGATATACTACGAAAATAACTTCCATTATTTACATGTTCGTTCACCTCCTAATTTATAGTAATATTTTTATATATCTAAAAAATTAAAATTAGGAGGAATTATTTATGGAAAGGATATGTATTATCGCTAATGATTTTTTTAAAAAATGTGGAATTAAAAATCTTCCAATTTCACAAGATAAAATCAATGAAATAGTAAAATTAAATGGTTGGGAATTACGTTATTATTCCACATCTAAATCAATTATTAAACGTTTAGAATTAGAAGAATATGCTAAAACACATAATGGATTTACATATACCGAAGATGATAGTATTATTATTTTTGTAAGAGATGAATTAAACTATTTAGAAAAAATAAATGTTATATGTCATGAAATAGGTCATATAGTATTAGGTCATACATCTTGTGATGGGATTCTTGGAAAAAGTAAAGATAAAAATTATGAAAATATTTTAGAAAAAGAAGCGAATACATTTTCTTTAGAATTTCAAGCACCGATATTTATGCTTATACAAAAAAAGTATGATACTGCTGAAAAAATATTCAGTGCTGGAATACTTGACAGAAATTCAGCAGAAATTCAATATAGAAAATTACTTGAACGCAAAGACAAATTAAAACCTAAACATACGTTTTTAAAATATAAAATAGGATTATCAGCCACTATTTTAATGTCATTAATGTTATTAGTATTATCAATAGCACTAATAAAAAGACAAATTGCTATTGATAATAAAAAATCTATACAATTGGAATTAATAACAATAGAATTAATTGAATTAACAACAGAATTAGAATTAATAACAGAATCAACAGAATCATCTACAAAGTTAGAAGTAATAACAGAACCGACAACAGAATCAGAAATAGTAACAGAATCTGAGTCTAATTATCAATCAGACAAAGTTATAATAACAAAAAGTGGTAAAAAATATCATTTACCAAATTGCTTTTACGTTGCTAATAAGACTGGATTAGTTGAGTTAAGTAAAGAGGATGCATCTGAAAAAGGTTATACGCCATGTTCCAAATGCAATCCTTAATAGTTATATTTACTAATTTTATGAAAATCAGTAAATATTAGAAATTATCAAAAAATATACACATACAAATAATTTCTATAAGTATTATATAACAATTTTCATACTAATTCAATGCAATAATAAAATTATTTTTATAAGATTTATCCATAAAAAGGATATAATTAAACCATATAAAAATACATAATAACGCATAAAAATAGGAGATGATAAAATGAATGAAACATTTTCAGACGACTTTATAATGTCCCCAAAAGTTGATTTTGTATTTAAAGAACTTATGTCGAATCCTAAAGTTAGAAAAGGTTTTTTAAGTGCTGTTTTAAATATAAAAGACACTGATATAAAAGAAACAATACTTTAAAATACTAACATTAGGGTTAGGCATGAATACCAGAAACATTAAACCAATTAATAGAATTAAATTTAAAAATCCCTGAAGAACTTCTTAAAAACATTAAGTAAATAATAAAATTAAATTAAGCCGTTTCTG
>CAMTZM010000072.1 GCA_947086655.1 uncultured Eubacteriaceae bacterium | reverse complement strand
AAAACAAATTAAAATGTTTGAATAGACCCCGAAGGTCGTTGGTTCAAATCCAGCCCCCGCAACTCTTCATAAGAAAACCTACAAAGACGGTACAAGAGCCGTCTTTGTTTACTTCTACAGAAACTAAGTCATTTATAACTTTTTTTGGGTCGTTTTCAATGTTATTTACATCAAAATTTAATTTATTAATGATATCTCCTTTTGTTATTTCAGTATTAGAATTTGTATTATAGGATATAATATCTTGTAATTCCGATTTCCTTAATTTTAATCTGTTTACTTCATCTTGAAGTTCCTCAAAGATTAAGCCATTAGCAATGCTTTTTACGCAATTATTTATTTTTCGCTCAACTTCAGCTAATTCCGCTTTTTCTTTTTGCGTATCATTAGAAGTGTTATTTAACTGTTTTAATATTTCTTCTGCATATTTATTGAAGTCTAATTCTTTTAAATAGTTTTTAACGGTAATCATAACAAATGTTTCAAGTTCATTTGCGTTTATATTCGGAGCATTACAAGTATGATTGCGGTATTTTGAACCGCATACATAATATTTTGTTTCATAGCCTTTTTTAGATATGGAGCATTTGCCTATGTACGCACCGCCGCAGGAAGCGCATTTTATTAATCCGCTTAATAAATATTCTCTTTTCGCTTTATTTGTGGCGTTTCTTTTATTTGTTCTCATTCTTTTTTGCACCCTTTCCCAAGTTCCATTATCAATAATTGGCGGTATTGCGTTTTCTATTTTTACGATATTCGGATTTGGTTTGCCGCCTGCCCATTTTCTCATATATTTATATTGTTTTTTATTCCAAGTGTATATCCCTATGTATCGTTCGTTTTTTAGTATGGCGTGTAAAGAACTTTTGCCGATTGCTTGTCCCCGTTTTCCTTTTAATCCGTTTAATTTATTTATAATTATATCATAACTCGCGCCATCCGCATAGAGAGAAAATATTTTCCTTACGGCGGAGGCTTCTGTTTCATTAATTATATATTCTCCGTCTTTAATATCGTAGCCGATTGGAGGGTATCCGCCGCAAAACAATCCTTTTTTAGCCCGTTCTTTTGTGCCGTCAATAGATTTTTTGCGGGTATCAAGAACTTGGTGCTGTCCTAAACCAACGCTTATCAATTCTGTCAGAAAAGCGTTAGGGTCGCTTATATCACCTAAATTTTGACTTGTGGAAATAACCTGTATATCAAGCATTTTCATATCTTTTCTAAATTCAAGCCAGTCAACAACATCACGTGAACCCCTTGAAATATCATATATAACGACAGCGTCAAATTTCTTTTTTCGCGCGTCTGAAAGCATTGTCTGAAAGCCTGTACGGTTTGTGTTTGTACCGGAGCAAGCCTCATCACTGTATACACCTGTTAATGTTATTTTGTTTTTATTGCAATATTCTGTTATTTTGGATAATTGATAAGCTATGCTGTTTTCAGTTTGTTTGTCGGTTGAATATCTTGCGTATGCTACTGCATTCATTTGTAAAACCTCCTTGATAGATAAAATAAAATATTTGTATATTCAAGGATTTTGTGATACAATATAAATGGTATTTGTATATTCAAAATCCTTGAATATATAGTTATTATTTAAACCGTTCTTGTTGGTGCAGGGGCGGTTTTTAATATTAAGCCAACTTAGAGCTAAGGGAAATTTCAGTTGTTGGAGAGGGATTTTTTATTCTCTCTGATTTTTAGTATTTTACCGAGTCCAAATCGGGAAATGCTTTTACTTTTTATATATTTATGGATTTCAAGTCAATAAAGGAGGTGTCGGGAACTTTGCCCTACTTATTATTAATTGAAAAATTAAAGAAATCCATATATAATTTTACAATTTATTTTTGGTAAATCATCATCAAAATCATAGTTAGAATTATTGTCAAAATTATAATTATTATTTGCTTTATTTAAAATTCTTTCGTTATAATTTTCAAAATTAATGATTATTTCATTTTCTAATTTTCTTGAAAAATCGTTTAAAAATGGTGTAGGAATTTTTTTGAATATTTCTTTTATTTCATTATTTTTTATTGTTATTTCTTCATCACTAAAAGATGGTAAATCTAGTAAAATCTCAATGTCTCCAATCATTGATATTTCTGTATAATTATTATCTATTTTAGAAACATTTTTATCTATTGTTCTCAAAATGTATTTTCGATGTGTTATTGTTTTATAAAAAAATATGTTTCCATTTAAATCAAAAATAATAGGTTTTAAAGAATTAGTATGAATTTTAAGAGTAATATCAAAAAGAATATCTATATTTTTCTCAATATCATCAACCAAACAATCGTTTAAATATGACACTTCAAAGTCTATGTCTAATGGAATAAAAGAAAATAATTTATCTGGTGTTATTGATAAATAATGACATAAAGTGTTCATTGTATCAAGCTGTATTCCTTTACTTGAATTAGATGAAAGAGACGTTAAGGTTGTTCTTGATATTCCAGTATCTTTTGCTACTTTAGTTATTTTTAAATTCCTTTCAGACAATAGGATTGCTAAATTACAACGTAACATATTTATCATCTCCTTTTTATAATTGTACAATATTTTGTACAAAAAAGCAAGAAAAAATAAAAAATATTTCTTGACATTTAATTTTGAATGTTGTATTATACAATTACAAAACGTTCAGATAATTGGACAAAAAAAGAGGTGGAATAAATAAATGTCTAAGATTAATAATAATTTCGCTGTAATTTTAGCACAACATAAAATGAAAATAAGTCAACTTTCAGAGTTGACAGGTATTTCAAGAAGTACGTTGACAAATTTGTATTATAACAGATGTAAGGGTATATCATTTGAAACACTTAATCGTTTATGTAGTGCTTTAGAATGTAATGTAGGAGATATTATTGAGATTAACGATAATGAAAGGGGTAAAGTATTATGAGTAATAAAATTGAAAAAATGAATAAAGTTAATATTATGGAACGAACACCTATTGAAATATTGTTGAGAATTGATGAAAATGGAATGACGACAGCAAGAAATTTATATGATTTTTTAGAATTGGATAAAAGCAATTATTCAAGATGGACAAGAGTTAATATAGCAGAAAATTTTTTTGCAGAGGAAAATATTGACTATTTCTCGTTCGTCATTAATGACGAACGAAATCCTAAACCTACTACTGACTATAAATTAACTGCCGCATTTGCCAAAAAACTTGCAATGACTTCCCATACAGAAAGAGGTGAACAGGCAAGAAATTATTTTGTCAAAGTTGAAGATACGTTAAAAAAGTTTAAGGAGGACGGTACAACATATGAATTAAAACAAAAGCGTAGAAAGCCTGTTGACGTTATATTCAAACAAAATATGAATATGGCGAAAATTCTTTCTGAGAATACAGGAGTTAAAGGGGGTATAGCTTTTGCTATTGCTATAGAAAGAACTGAAGAATTGAGCGGAGAAGATTTGACAGTTTTTAAAAAATTAATTCCGTCTGCTGAGCACGAAACAGGATTTTTAAATGCTACTATGATAGGTGAAAAAACTGGACTTCCTGCAAAAAAAGTTAATGTTCTGCTTGCAGATAAAGGACTTCAATATAAGAACGAGAAAAAACAATGGAGATTAACAAATGAAGGTAAAAAGTACGGTGAAGAATTTCCTTTTAAGCGTAATGGGCATAGTGATTATCAAATTCGTTGGAGTAACACGATTATTGAATTTATTAATGAAAAGGCGAATTTGATGTGTAATTAAAAATGCAGGGGTTTAAACAACCCTGCATTTTTTAAACTAATCTTCGGAATTTATTTTGTCCTTAGTATTTTGTATATCTAATAACTGATTAATTTGATTTTCGACAAATTTTTTATATTTGTCATCTAATTGTTCATATTTTTCAGTTATAAGAGTTTGCATATTAACTGAACTATTTAAAAAACTTAAATCATCATTTGTATCATCAATAAGCCAATTTTTATCAATATTGTATAGTAAAGATACGCAATTAATAAAAATTGGTGTAGCTACAACATTTCCACGTTCTATGTTTGCAAGGTTTCCTCTGGATATACCTATTGAATTGGCAAATTCAGCTTGTGTAAGATTATTTGCTTTTCTAATGAGTTTGATTTTTTCACTTGTATTCATAGTAATTACCTCCTTGTAATGTATAATAACATAATAAAATGTTTGTGTCAATATAAAATATCATTATACAAACAAAAATATTTTGAAAAAGTATTGACATAAACTTAATAAAGTGATATAGTGTAGTTAAACAAGCAAATAAGAAATAAAAAAGTAATAAAACAAACAAATGAAGGGAGATGAATTATATGGACGATAATACAACAATTAAAACAGCAGTAGAAATTGGCGCATTAGCAGGTCAATTAACACCAAATAATCAATACTATGTTTTAAATACTATTAATGCTTTACTTTATAGCCAAAATGTAAGTAAAGGCGAAAATGATAAATCTTTAAAGGCGGTATAAAATCTTTAAAGTAATTTTTGGTGATAGCTAAATAACAAAATATGTGAAAATTTTGAAAACTCAAAATTAAGGTTTCTAAATTTTTGGAGGTGACTTAGTTAACAAATTAGTTATTTAAAAAAATAATGATGTTTTTACTGATAGCTTAGTAATTGCTAAGGGTACTGAGTATGAACATCATTCGATAACAAGAAAAATTAGAAACTTTGAAGATGATTTTAAGGAATTGGGTAAGGTTGGATACTATATCCAAGCTTTAAAAAGCGGACAAAAACAAAAAATATATTTACTTAATGAACAACAAGCGACTTATTTAGTAACATTATTAGAGAATAATGCGATAGTAAGAAAGTTTAAATTAGAGCTTGTAAAACAGTTTTATCAAATGCGACAACTTTTGTTAGAAAAGCAAACGCAATTATGGCGGAACACAAGAACAGAATCAAAAATAAACAGGCTTATGGAAACAGACGAAATAAAACGGTTGATTGAGTACGCCAAAGCACAGGGAAGTAAAAACGCCGACAAGTATTACATAATTTTCAGCAAACTGGCTAATAAAGCGGTATATAGAATAAAGGTGCTATATGGCACCTTTATTCTATATAGTTGATTCATTTTTTTGAAGGCTTTTTATTAAATCCAAAATGATTTTTTGTTGATAATCTTTTAAAGTTGCAGTATTTTCTATAATTTCTAACTCAATTTTCGTTAGATTAAGTTCTTTCGCAAGAACTTGTACTTTATTCTGTGGAGAATTAAACATTTCTCCATTGCCAGTTCTTAGCCATTCTTCTTTGACATTAAATTCAGAGCAAAGTAACTTGACTGTTCTGTCTGTTACAGAACGAGCACCTTTTTCAATTTGTGCTAAAGTTCCTTGACTTAATAAAAGCTTATCAGCAAAGTCTTTTTGATTGTAATTTAATTCTTTTCTTACTTGTCTTAGACGAGTATTCATAAATAATCACCATCCTTTATATTAATAAAATAACATAAAAAAAGTAACATTGCAATAATTTTTTAAAAAAACTATTGACTTTTTAGTAACAAAGAAATATAATTAAAGTAACAAAGTTACGAAAG
>CAMTZM010000071.1 GCA_947086655.1 uncultured Eubacteriaceae bacterium | reverse complement strand
ATAAAAACGTATATAAAATTGTAAATTTTAATTATATATATAAATATATTGCAAATACGTTTTTAATAGTCTATTTGATTATATTATTTTTAAATGAACATATCATGAATAAATTGTTAATTTTAAAATAGAATTTAATTTGTGATAGATATAATATACTTAAAAAAATTTTTTAAACAATAAAAATCGAAGGTCTTAAATAAACCTTCGATTTTAAAAATAGATATTTTAATTTTTTATTTTACATCTGTATAATATAAATGTCTTGGAAGTCCATCTGTCATAATAGGAGTAAGTTCGGCTTGAATAAGAGGTTTTACATAACTTACAAATTTATCTGTTACATAATCACCAGCCTCGTTAATCCATTCTCTTGGAACTTTCTTTTCTATATTTGCTACTTTATGTACATCATAAATATCAGTAACACAAATATATGGGTCATCAGAAACACGTTTTAAAATAATCATTTTTCCAGTCTCGCCTTCAAAGGCTTCTTTTACAGCAGCGCCTCCAACTTGATAAGCTTCTGTAATATCAACTCTTGATACTATATGAGAAGCACATCTTTGAAGTGAATTAAACTCAATAGCTCTTGTTTTACAGCCTACTTCACGATTAATTTTTTCAGCTAAAAAACGAGCTGTTCCTGTTAATTGCTTATGTCCAAAAGCATCCACAAATTCAATTCCGTCTGTCAGTTCGCAAACATAACGACCATCAGCAATTTTAACACCCTCTGAAACAGCAACTACAACAGATTTCTTTTTCTCATGCAAATTTGCAACCTTATTCATAAATGCGTCAACATCAAATGTAACCTCAGGCATAAAAATCATATCAGGACCAACACAATCCTCACATTTAGCAAGTGCCGCAGCGCCTGTAAGCCAGCCGGCATTACGTCCCATAATTTCCAAAATTGTTACATTCTGCTGGTCATATACAAGTCCGTCTCTTATAACCTCTTTTGTAATAGCCCCAATATACTTCGCAGCACTTCCAAAACCAGGAGTATGGTCTGTGGCTGCTAAGTCGTTGTCAATAGTCTTAGGAACACCCATAAAACGTATGTTGCTTCCATTTAAAAGAGAATAGTCAGAAAGTTTTTTAATAGTATCCATTGAATCATTTCCGCCTATATAAAAGAAATACTCAATTTCAAGTTTAGCCAATATTTCAAATATAGCATCATATGTTTCTCTGCCTTCTGAAATATCCGGAAGTTTAAAACGGCATGAACCTAAATATGCAGAAGGAGTACGCTTTAAAAGTTCAATATCTAAATCAGTCTTTATGTGTTCACTCAAATCTACATAACGTCCCTGAAGTAACCCCTGAATACCATGAACCATACCATAAACTTTCTTAGCGCCTCTGTCTTTAGCTGTTTTATAAACCCCTGCTAAACTTGAATTAATTACCGCCGTAGGACCTCCTGACTGTCCTACAATTACGTTGCCTTTTAAATCCGCCATAAAAATACCTCCAAATATAATAATAATATAACTACAAAAATTATATATTAAATAAATTTCTGTAATAAAATAATAAGAACTATATATTTCTTAAATTTAAAACAACAGAAATTTATTTTCAGCTTTCATTTTATAATTTTTTAAAAATATTACATATTTTATATATTATTACTAAAAATTCTTTTTTATAATTAAATTATTTAGTAATTACTTATCTTGACATTAAATATATTACATTTTCATTATAATACATTGCACATATAAAGGCAAGTTTTTTATTAACTTTAATTTATAAAAATATTAAAAATTTTTTTAATTAAAAAAAAGACGCCGTAAAAATTAATTTAACAGCGTCTTTTTTGTGTCAAAGACTATTCACCTTTGTATTCAGTGAGAGTTTACACTTAATTTGTCGGTTAAATCGACTTATGTTTTGTCAAAAGTTTATTTATTCTATTTATTGGGTCTATAAGTTCTCCTATTGTTTTATCAAAATTAAGAGTATTTATTATCAAAGCTATATATTTTGACATATCAACCTCATGATACCACGGTTTTTTAAGAAGTTCCGGATTACGGTATGTAAGATTTGTTGTAAATATTTTTTGTATGTATCCTTTTTCATACGCCTCGTCAAAACGTGAAAATCCGCTTACAAAAAGCCCAAAAGTAATAAAAGCGTATATATTTCTTGCTCCTTTCTCTTTAAGTTTTTTTGAAACATCTACAATAGAATCACCTGTCGCAATCATATCATCAACAATTATTACATCTTTTCCATCAGCATTACTGCCTAAAAAGTCATGACTTATTATAGGATTTCTACCGTTTACAATAGTTGCGTAATCACGACGTTTATAAAACATTCCTAAATCAAGTCCTAATATTGAAGAATAATAAATACATCTTGACATGCCGCCTTCGTCAGGCGATACAATCATAAGTTTTTCTTTGTCTATTTCTATATCAGGTATTGTATGGATAAGAGCCTTAATCATTTGATAATAAGGCTGTACATTTTCAAAGCCGTTTAAAGGTATTGCATTTTGAACTCTCGGGTCATGTGCATCAAATGTAACTATATTTTCTACACCAATTGATGTTAATTCTTTTAAAGACATTGCACAATCAAGAGACTCACGTGCATTTCTTTTATGTTGACGTGATTCATACAGCATAGGCATTACAACGGTAATACGGCGTGATTTTCCTCCTATTGCTGAAATTATTCTTTTTAAATCCTGATAATGGTCGTCCGGACTCATTGGCATATCTTGATTATACATTTTATATGTAACACCATAATTAAATACATCTGAAAGTATGTAAAGGTCAAATCCTCTGACAGACTGATGAACAACTCCTTTTGCTTCTCCTGTATTAAAACGTGGGCATGTTGTTTTTATCATAAATGTATCTACCTTGCGGTCATACTTTTTTTCATACCAATTCACAAGATAATTATCAATCTTTTCTCCAAGTTCTTCACAGCCTTTCATACATATAATGCCTAATTTGCCCACAGGCGGAAATAATGGATTTTCCATATATGCGGCTAACGCCTTCACTCCTTTTTATTTTTTTAGAAAATAATACGAGGTCAGAATATGTCTTTAAATGTCTAATTATATTATACATGAAAATAAAAAATAATCAAAGGAAATACTCAATAATTAAAAATCATATTTTTAAATTTCTTAAAATATATACAAAAGAATTTTAAAATTCAAAAATATTTATATCTTTTTTTTGAATTGGTTGACTTATATTGTAATATTTGTTACAATATATTAAAAATATTTTATTATTTTTATGAGGTGAATTAAATGAACGATGTACTTAAGAAACTTAGTGCAATTGGTATTGTTCCTGTAATTAAAATTGATGATGTTTCAAAAGCTGTTCCTTTAGCGAAAGCTTTAGTTGCCGGAGGTATTCCATGCGCTGAGGTAACATTCAGAACAGAAGAGGCAGAAGAAGCTATTAGGCAAATGGCTAAAGAAGTACCTGAGATGATTGTTGGAGCCGGAACTATACTTACAACAGAACAAGCTGACAGAGCTGTTGCAGCAGGAGCTAAATTCCTTGTAAGTCCAGGTCTTAATCCTAAGGTTGTTAAACATTGTCTTGATAAAGGCTATCTTATTACACCTGGTACTTCTAACCCGAGTGATGTAGAAGTTGCTATTGAATTAGGACTTGACGTTGTTAAATTTTTCCCAGCAGAAGCTGCCGGCGGTCTTAATATGATTAAATCAATGGCTGCTCCTTATACTAAAATGAAATTTATGCCTACCGGGGGAATTAATGCCGGAAATCTTAATAATTATCTTTCTTTCAACAAAATTATATGCTGCGGCGGCAGTTGGATGGTTAAAGACGACCTTATCAAAGCCGGCGAATTTGACAAAATTACAGAACTTTGCAAAGAAGCTGTTTCAACAATGCTCGGTTTTGAAGTTGCTCATGTAGGTATAAATACTGAAAATGCTGATGAGGCAATGAAACTTGCTAAACTTTTCGGACAGTTATTCAATTTCCCTATTAAAGATGGAAACAGTGCTGTATTTGCGTCAAGCGGTGTTGAAGTAAGAAAACAAATGTTTCTTGGAAAAAATGGACATATTGCTATTAAAACTAATTATATGGATAGAGCTATGGCTTATATTGAAGCTATGGGCGGACATTTCAATATGGACGAAGGCGTTGCTAAAGATGATAAAGGTAATATTAAAGCAATTTATCTTAAAGAAGATTTCGGCGGTTTCGCTATCCATTTAGTACAGAAATAAAAAATAACATATTAAAATAAATGAAAAAGATATAACTTTTATGTTATATCTTTTTCATTGTCAAGCTTAATAAAATAGCGGTGGACTTTCTCCGTTGGCTAAATTAACAATTAATATTTTCCAAAATTTCAATTGTTTTATTTTTAGCATATTGTCCTGTGGCATTATCATTATTATATAAATAACAACAAAAAAAGTATGTATTACTTTTAGTTTGAGCAAATCCTATAAATTGTCCGCTTGTGTTATTTCCATTTACATTTCCTGAGCCAGTTTTCCCATAAAGTTTGTAGTTATCCTCATAAATAAAAATAGATTTTTTAATTATATCAATATTATCTTTACTAAAATTAAATTTATTTGTAAATAAGTTTTTTAAAACGCAAGTCTGTTCAAATGGGGAAATTTTTAAAGAATAAGTCTCAAGCCAATAATTATTTATATCAGAAGACAAATCTTTATTTCCATATTCAATCATGTCAAAATAATTTTTAATCTTTTCATCTCCTGTCAATTTATCTATTTCGTTAAAATACCAATTTACAGAATAATTTATAGCAGTGTAAAGATTTTGATTTTTGTTCCATTGAGTAAAAGGATATTTCACCCCATTCCACTTTAATGTATTATTATTTTCACTAATAACATGTTCTTCAAGAGCAAATAAAGCACTGTATAACTTATATGTTGAATTTGGTGAAATTCTTAAAAATGCTTTATCAGTGTTATAAACATAGTAACTATCATTATTTAAGTCATAAAGAACAAAACAGCTATCAATGTCTTTAAAATATGATTTTAAATTTATTTCTTTTATTTTCATATTTGAGTCTGTTTTATAATAACTATTTGCCCTAAAGTTACCTTCGGGTATAAATACAGAAGATATAAAAACTACAATAACAGTTAAAAAAAATAATATATAGTTTTTAAATAAGTTTATTTTATTATTTTTATATGTAATAATATTTTTTATTCTATCTTTAATTTGTCTTTGTGTTCCTCCAAATTTATAAAAAACATCTGAAACATTAGTAGAATTTTTGCTTACAAAGTTAATAAGAGAATTACCATAGCATTTATATTCATAATCATTTATTAAATCTAAAACAGAATTATCGCATAATATTTCCATATCATTTCTCATTTCAGAAAAAAGAAACCATATAAAAGGATTAATCCAGTAAAAAAAAAGTAAAATTAAAATAAAATAATTTACATATATATCTTTATTTTTAAAATGTATCATTTCATGAAGTAAAATATATTTTAAATCCATTCTATTAACATTTTTATCAGGAATAACTATATATACATTAAATAAACCAAATGTAAACGGTGCATCAGCAAATGGAGCTTTAAAAAATTTTAAATTTTTTTTAATACAAACCTTTTTTTTGCAATATGTAAATATAGCTGTATCATTAACTTGTTTTAATTTATTAATTTTAATTTTTAAAGATATGTATGAAAATATTGAAATTAATAAAAATACTATTATCCCAACAATCCATATAAAAAAAGCTGTAACAATAACTTTATCAGATATAATTTTATTTATTATTATTGTAAAATCTTCTGTTTGACGATTTATATTTATATATTGAGTGTTAAACATGATATTATTATAATTA
>CAMTZM010000070.1 GCA_947086655.1 uncultured Eubacteriaceae bacterium | reverse complement strand
TTAATATGATGTATCCGAGATTGAAACTTGCCTCTTACCTTTTGAGAGATGACGGAGTTATTTTTATCTCTATTGATGACAGCGAGGTGCATAATTTAAGAAAAGTATGTGATGAGGTTTTTGGAGAGGAAAATTTTGTCGCTCAAATTGTTTGGCAGAAAAAATATGCAGCTACAAATGATTCTAAAGGGTTTTCAACAACACATGATTATATAATAGTTTATCAAAAAAGTGAACTGTTTAATAGAAATCTTTTACCAAGAACAGCTGAACAAAATAAACCTTACAAAAATGATGATAAAGATGGAAAAGGATTATGGAGAAGTGATAATATACTTGTTAAATCATTTTCTGAAAATAGAGTTTATCCAATAATAAACCCAAATACCAAAGAAGAATTTTATCCTCCAAGTGGAAGTTGTTGGAGATATACTCCAGAAACTATGAAAAAAATGTTACAAGAAAATAGAATTTATTTTGGAAAAGATGGTAAAGGTGCACCACAAGTTAAACGTTATTTGAATGAAGTTCAACAAGGTCGTGTACCAATAACATGGTGGAATTTTGAAGAAGTTGGACATAATGATGAAGCTAACAAAGAAGTAACAGCTTTGTTTGAAAGTAAAGCTCCGTTTGATACTCCTAAACCTATAAGGCTTATAAAACAAATGCTAATGATAGGTACAAAACCTTATGATATAATCTTTGACTTTTTTAGCGGTTCAGCGACAACAGCCCACGCCATAATGCAGCTAAATGCCGAGGACGGAGGAAACAGGCAGTTTATAATGGTACAGTTACCGGAGTTATGTGATGAAAAATCAGAGGCGTATAAGGCTGGATATAACAATATTTGTGAAATAGGAAAAGAAAGAATAAGACGGGCAGGAAAGAAAATTCTTGATGAAAATAATCAATTAAAACTTGATGAAAGAGAAAATCCTCTCGATGTTGGTTTTAAGGTATTTAAACTTGATACAAGTAATTTGAATGAGTGGAACTCTATAACAAAACGTATGAACGAAAACAGCGATACAGAAATACTCCAGAAAAAACTTGACCTTATGCTTAATAAAATAAAACCAGACAGAAGTGATTTAGATGTTGTTTATGAAGTGGTTTTGAAATTGGGTTTTCCTTTGAGTACGTGGATAGGAACAAAAGAAATCAGCGGGAAAAAATGTTTTATTGTAGGAGAAGAATGTCTAATTATTATCTGCCTTGAACAAGGGCTTACATTTACGGATATTCAAAAAATGGCGGAATATAAACCCGTAAATCTTATTTTCTCAAAACATAGTTTCGCTGATAGCAACACACTTATTAACGCTCATTATAAGATTAGGGATATTGGGATTGAAATAAAATTGATATAAAACTCAATTTTCGCTATATTTGGATATTCGTTCCTCTCGTAGATTTTTACGGTCGAAATTTTCAGGCAGCAAGTCGGAAAGAATACCGCTTATAGATTCTACCGCACTAATGTGAGGATTACTCACTTTTGCTATGGTTTTGCCGTTTTGAGTTATAAAAATATTTTCTTTTACTATAATTGGAATGTATTTTTCAAAATTTGCTTTAAACTCGACGTCAGTAACAAGCATAATAATCACGCCCTTTGCTTTATTTACTTTTATTATATACAATTTAAAAGAAAAAAACAAGAAACGTTTTATTAAAATAGATATTATAATATTATTGTAAAGCTAAATGTTGTATTTTGCTTTACAGATGTGATATAATATAAATAAATAATTAATTTAATTAAAAGGAGTGATTTTTATGGCACAGGTAATGGTTAATTTTCGTATGGACGCTGATTTAAAAAAATCAATGGAACAGGTTTGCAGCGATATGGGATTGAGTATGACAACGGCGTTTACTATATTCGCTAAAAAAGTCAGCCGTGAAAAAAGAATACCGTTTGAATTGTCGGCAGACCCTTTTTATTCTGAAAGTAATATGGCATATCTAAAAAAGGTTATTGATGAAATTGAATCCGGAGAAACTGTTCTTGAGGAACATGAACTAATAGAGGATTAATATTATGAAGATATTTTGGTATGAAAAAGCATGGGAAGAATATATTGAATGGCAAGTGCAGGATAAAAAGACTCTTAAACGTATAAATTCACTTATTAAAGATATTCAAAGGGAATGTTATAACGGAATAGGAAAACCCGAACCGTTAAAAAATAATTTAGGCGGTTGGTGGAGCAGGCGAATTGACGAAACTAATAGAATTGTTTATCGTGAAAAAGACGGCGTAATTATTATAGCGTCGTGTAAAGGACATTATGAATTTTAAATTTATTTTACGGCAAAGGGGAGTGCTAATTTGAAGTTTAAATTTATTAATCAGGATTTTCAGACTGACGCTGTAAATTCTGTATGTGATTTATTTCAAGGGCAAGAAAAAAGGAACTCGATATTTTCCGTTATACAGGAAAGGCAAATTAGCCAATTTGAAAGTGAATACGGATATGGAAACGCAATGCTTATTGATGATGAAACAATGCTCAAAAATATGCAGGAAATTCAAAAGAAAAACAGCCTGCCTTTAACTTCCGATTTAGAAGAAAAACAATTCTGCGTTGAAATGGAAACAGGAACAGGCAAAACATATGTTTATACAAAAACAATATTTGAGTTAAATAAAAGATATGGTTTTACTAAATTTATAATTGTTGTGCCGTCTGTTGCAATACGTGAGGGTGTTTTTAAGTCTTTGCAGATTACAGGCGAACATTTTGGAAGTTTATATAATAATGTTCCTGTAAGATATTTTATATATAACAGTGCTAAACTTACCGATGTAAGGCAGTTTGCTACAAATAACAATATTGAAATTATGATTATAAATATTGACGCTTTTAAAAAAGCTGAAAATATTATCAATCAGGAACAGGACAAGCTGAACGGTGAAACGGCTATGAGGTATATACAAGATACGAACCCTATTGTTATTATAGATGAACCGCAAAGTGTTGACAATACGCCAAAGGCAAAAGAGGCAATAGCGAGCTTGAATCCTATGTGTGTATTCCGCTATTCAGCAACTCACAGGGAAAAAATAAATTTGCTTTATAGGCTTACTCCCGTTGACGCTTATCAAATGGGACTGGTTAAACAAATTGTTGCGTTAAATACACAAGTTGCCGATGATTATAATAAGCCTTATATTAAACTTATATCTGTTTCATATGAAAAAGGAAAAGGATTTAAAGCAAGAATTGAATTAGATATAAAAAATAAAAAGGGTATCGTTGAAAGAAAAACTGTTACGGTAAAACCTAATGAAAATTTATTTTTACTTTCCGGGAAACGTGATTTGTATGACGGATACAGTATTAACGGAATTGATTGTGAACCGGGGAGAGAATGTATTGAATTGTCAACTACGGACGTTATTAATTTAGGAAAATCAATAGGCGGAGTTGATGAGAATATTATCAAAAAAGAACAGATAAAACGCACAATAGAATCTCATTTTGATAAGGAACTAATATATCTCGAAAAAGGAATAAAAGTATTATCGCTGTTTTTTATAGACGAGGTAAAAAAATACAGAACACCGGAGGGTGAAAAAGGCGTATATGCTAAAATGTTTGAGGAATGTTATGAGCAACTTATTAATTTGCCTAAATATAAGGAATTAAAAGACAGATTTAATATTGGCGTTACAAGTGTTCATAACGGTTACTTTTCACAGGATAAAAAGGGAGTTTTTAAAGATACAAAAGGAAATACTTTAGCGGACGATAATACATATAATACCATAATGAGAGATAAAGAACTGCTTTTAAGCTTTGAATGTCCTTTAAGATTTATATGGTCACATTCCGCTCTAAAAGAGGGCTGGGACAATACTAATGTTTTTCAGATATGTACTTTAATAGAGCAGAAATCAACTATGACTTGTCGGCAGAAAATAGGTCGTGGACTTAGACTTTGCGTAAACCAAAACGGCGAGCGTATTGACGATAAAAATATAAACATACTTCACATCGTAGCAAATGAGAGTTTTTCAGAATTTGCCGATACATTACAGCGTGAGATTGAACAGGAAACAGGTATTAAATTCGGAGTGCTTGAAATTGGTATGTTTTCCGGTATTACTTACAGCTATACAAAATTTGTTGAAAAGAAAGTAACAAGAGAACAGGCTGAACAAGCCGTTGAGGTTATGAAAACAAATGGAGTTATTGAAAATAACGGCAAGATTAAAGATATTGATGTTATAGATAATATAGAACTGCCGAAAGAACTTGAACCTATAAAAGATATTATTAAAAATAAGGCGGAAAATACAAACAATATCACTCCTGATATTTTGATTGATTCAGCTTATGAGGAAAAAATAACAGAAGAAAAAGTTATTACTTATGATAATGCTGTTGAGTTAATGAATCATTTTGAAAAAAAGGACTATATAACGAAAACAGGAAAAATAAAAGATACTATGAAAAACGCTTTGCGCAATGGCACTCTTGATTTGCCGAAAAAATTTGAAAATGCAAAAGAGCGTTTGGAAAGTATTATTATTAAAGCAAATAATAAACTGCCTATTCGTGACGGCTCAAAAGATGTTACTGTTAAACTGAAAAAAGATGTTATGTTGTCACCGGAATTTCGTCAGCTTTGGAATAAAATAAAGCAGAAAACAACTTATGAATTACATATTGACAGTGAAAAACTTGTTAATAAATGTATAAAAGATTTGAAAGAACTTCCGGCTATTCCTAAAGCAAGGTTAGTAACAAAAACGGCTGATATTAATATTGAGAAGTCAGGGGTAACTCACAGAGAAAAAAATATAAAAGTAAATAATCTGAAAACAGAATATATAGAATTACCGGATATTCTTGATATTGTATGTGAGGAATGTTTTATTTTGCCCTCTGATGTATATAAAATACTCATTGGAAGTGGAAGAAGTATTGATTTTATTAATAATCCTCAGTTATTTTTAGAAAAATTTCTTGAAATAGTACATACTAATATCAGCGGTATGGTTGCCGATGGAATAAAGTATGTAAAGGCTGATGGAAAAGAGTATTATATACAGGAAATATTTGAAATGAAAGAGCTGAAAGCAAATCTTGATGAAAACGCTGTTGAAGTTGATAACAGTGTTTATGATTATATTATTTATGACAGTAAGACAGTTGAAAAACCTTTCGCTTTAGCACTTGATAATGATACTGATGTAAAATTATTTTTTAAACTTCCGCCACGCTTTAAAATTAATACTCCTATTGGAAACTATAATCCTGACTGGGCTGTTTATATAGATAAAGACGGAACAGAAAAAATGTATTTTGTTATTGAAACAAAAGGTAATACAAATACTAATCAACTTAGATATCAAGAAGATAATAAAATTAAATGTGGTATAAAACATTTTAAGGCTGTCGGCAATATTGAAATGGGTTTAGCTAAAGATTGGGAAACATTTAAAAAAGAACATATTGTATAAATAAAATAAAATTTATAATTTTAATAAATGATAAAGGCTAATCTGTTAAGTTATTTATTCTTAATTAGATTAGCTTTTATTATAAATAAATTTATGTTAAAATTTCGGTAATTAATTTGTTTCATTTTTATATCTTATTACAGGACATTGTTTAATCTTTTTACCGATTTTTCGGCGTTCTAAAGCAAAAATCATATCTTTTGTACGCTCAAAATATCCTATGTCTTTTTTTCAGCTTATGCCACATTTACAGTGCCTTAGTCCTATAAATTGCTGTTTCATTTTTCTTCTGCAGTTTGAACATATTTTTTTACTTCCTGACATAAAACAACAATCCTTTCTTTAAGTTTATTTTATAATTATATCAAAAATATTGAAGACAAACAATTAAGAATTAAAATTTATAATTTCTTATTATATTTATATTTGATAAAATATGATTAATTAAAGGGTTTATCAAATTTTTGTATATTGTTAGTATATTGTAATTACAAAAGAAGAAACAACGCAAAAAACAAAAAAATTGTTCACTATAAAACAAGTGAGCAATTTTTTTAACACATCAATGAAGGTCGTTTCTTTTCAGAATCATAACCAACTGTCAT
>CAMTZM010000069.1 GCA_947086655.1 uncultured Eubacteriaceae bacterium | reverse complement strand
TATTAATGATAAGCCTTTAAATAACTCTAACATTAACAACAATACTGCTATTAATAATAAGCCTTTAAATAACTCTAACATTAATAACAATAATACTATTAATGATAAGCCTTTAAATAACTCTAACATTAACAACAATACTGCTATTAATGATAAACCTTTAAATAACTCTAACATTAATAACAATACTGCTATTAATGATAAACCTTTAAATAACTCTAACATTAATAACAATACTGCTATTAATGATAAACCTTTAAATAACTCTAACATTAATAACAATACTGCTGTTAATGATAAGCCTTTGAATAACAGCAATAACATTAATAATAATGAAGTTTTTGAAACAACATCTACAAATAAAAACACTAATGAAAATACACGTACAGATGAAACATTAATTTTAGAAAACAAACTTAAAATAATAACTGAACTTAATAACTCAATAAAAAATGATTCACATGACAGTTTCAGAAATACAATGAAAGAATTAGGATTCAATAAAATACCTGATACAAAAAAAATATTACAAATTGTATTTAATGAAAAACCTGATGTACAAAAAGAAGCGATTTCATTAATCAATAAAAGAAATACAACTTTAAATCGCATGACAGCTCTTTTGTTGACATCTGGAAAAAATAAAGAAACTATATCATTGCTTTTAAACAATTTAAAATCAATAAATAACTCATTTAATAAATTAATTAATAATGAAACTTTAAAAATGCAAAATAGTATTAACAGTGAAACTATAAAAACGCAAAACGATACACAAGTTAAAAATGCAGATGTAAATACATCAAAAACAGAATCATACACTGAAACAGAAAATAAAACACTTGCTAAACATAATAATACAAACAGGTTTGAAATAACAGAGGAACAATTTATTACAGCAAATAAAAAACTCCTTATGCCTAAAGTATATGAAGCAATACAAAAAAAATCACTGGATATATTTACAAAAGCAGCTGAAAATTATGGTTTTAAAGAAAACATAAATTTAGAAAAAGCATTTACAATACTATTATGGGATAATCCCTCATTAAAAAACAAAGCTTTTTCATTAATTAAAGATAGCAATAACATACTAAATCATACAGATAAAATAAATGACATAACTGACAATACATACAAAAACAATAACATTCAAAAAAATTCTGAAAATAATAATATAAATGATGATATATTACATGAAGAAACACTTATTACGAAAAATAAATTCAGAATAATGAATGAACTTAACAATTTAATAAAAAACAATTCAATAGATAGATTTAAAAATGCAATGAAAGAAATTGGATTTGATAAAACACCTGATATAGATAAAATAGCTGAAATTTTATTCAAAGATAAACCTAACGTACAAAAAAAGGTACTTTCATTGTTTAATAAAAGAAACAACGCAATAGGAAAGCTTACCAGTGAGATATTTTCTCAAAAAGCAGAAAACATAAAAGATATAAACAGTTACACATCAAATCTTTATAATAAATTAAACGAATTACGTTTAGCGGCGGAAACATCAAATAACTTTGCTGCTAAACAAATTTTAAATGACATAAATAATATAACAAATACTAATGATTTTGCTGCTCAAATTAAAAATATGCACTTTGTTCAAATGCCTGTAACAATTAACAATACAACTGTAAATGCAGAATTATATGTATTTAATAACAAAAGAGGGAAAAATAAAGTTTCTAATTCAACAAGTGCACTTATATCATTAAATTTAGCTTTTTTAGGTCATTTTGAAGCTTACATACAAAATGTAAACAGAAAAATAACATGTCAATTTAGAATAGAAAGCAAACATGTACAATCTCTTATAGAGAAAAATATAAATTCATTGTCAAACGGTTTAAAACAATACAATTATTCTTTAAATCAAATAAGCTTTAAGAAAACCGATGAAACATTTTCTATTTTAAATGCAGAACCTTCATTGAATAAAAAAGACAATATTCCTTCAAATTTGAGAAATTACACATTTGATTTACAAATGTAAAATAAATTAAAACATATTTTAACTTTTACATAAATAATACTAAACACCATTTAACTTTAGATAAAATTTTAAGAGAATAAATTTTTATCAATCTTTTAATGGTGTTTAGTATAAAACCTAAAAAACTAAAATTTAAAATTTGTATATTCGGAAGATTTAATATAAAGTTTTTTCAAAAAATCCATATCATCTTTATCAAACTCATCAATCAAATCATTTATTAAATCAGGTCTTTTTTTATAAGTTTTCTCAATAGACTTTTCACGTCTCCATTTATCAATATTTTTATGATGTCCCGAAATTAAAATATCAGGAACTTTTATTCCATTAAAGTTATATGGTCTTGTATATTGAGGATATTCTAAAAGTCCATTTGAAAAACTTTCATTTATATAAGACTCCTCTTTACTTAAAACCCCCGGTATAAGCCTTGATACAGAATCAATAACAGTCATAGCAGCCAATTCGCCGCCTGTAATAACAAAATCACCTAAAGAAATTTCGTCTGTAACAATTAAATCTAAAACTCTTTCATCAATTCCCTCATAATGACCGCAAAGTAAAATTAAATTATCCTCTTTTGAAAACTCCTCGGCTATTTTTTGATTATAGGTTTTTCCGCACGGAGTCATAAAAACAACCCTTGTATTAGAGCCTGTTTTAGCCTTAACACTTTCATAAGCCAAATAAATCGGTTCCGGTTTCATTACCATGCCAGCGCCTCCGCCATATGGATAATCATCAACTTGTCTATGCTTATTGTTTGAAAAATCTCTTATATTAATTGTCTCAATATTTATTATATTTTTATCTAACGCTCTTTTTATTATACTATAATTAAGTCCGGAATAAATCATTTCAGGAAAAAGAGTTAATACATAAAAATTCATTCTCTCAGTCCTTCCAAAAGCTTAACTGTCATAACTTTATTTTTAATATCAACATTTAAAATACACTTTTTAATTGCTGGTATAAGTATTTCTTTTTCCTCATTTCTAACAACATAAACATCATTAGCTCCTGTAAATATTATATCCTCAATTTTACCTAAATTTTCTCCTATATCTGTTATAACATCTATATAGTATAAATCTTTTAAATAATATTCATTTTCTTCAAGCGGAAGTGCCATTTCTTTAGGTATTACAATATCGCATTTTTTTAATTTTTCGGCACTTGTCATATCGTCTATACCTTTAAATTTAATCAAAACAAACTGTTTATGATACCTTATTTTTTCTATTTCATATTTAATAATTTCAGAATTTTTATTAACATAAACATATTCAAGTAATTCAAATCTTTTTATATCAAATGTTTCTGGAATTACTCTCACTTCACCTTTTATTCCCTGTGTATTGACAATTGTACCTATAATAAAACAATCGTCCATTAAATCACTCCTTAAAAAAGGATACTCGATAACCGAGTATCCTATACATTTTATTACTGCATTATTTTAACTATAACTTTTTTATCTTCTTTTACAGAAGCAGCTTTTACAACTGTTCTTATAGCTTTTGCTATTCTTCCCTGTTTTCCTATAATCTTGCCCATATCTTCTTCATCAACAGTCAGCTCAAGAACAATAGCGTCTTCTTCATAAATTTCTGAAACTGAAACTTTATCAGGATTGCTTACTAAATTTTGAGCAATAACCTTTAATAATTCCTTCAAAACAAACTCCTCCTAATACTTAGGAAATAAATTACTCAATAGCTCCGGCTTTTTTCAATAATGCTCTTGCTGTATCAGTTGGCTGTGCGCCGTTTCCAAGCCATTTTTTCGCATTTTCAACATCTACTTTAAGTACAATCGGCTCTTTTGTAGGGTCATAGTATCCTATCTCATCAATAGACTTTCCTCCACGAGGTGTTCTTGAATCCGCAACTACTATTCTATAAAACGGAGCCTTTTTTGCACCCATTCTCTTTAATCTGATTTTTACTGCCATTTTTTGTTACCTCCATTTAATTAAATTTTATCTCAAAAAAGGAAGTTTAAATTTTCCCTTTTTTGCTTTTCCCATATCTGTCATCATTTTCATCATTTTTTTCATTTCCTCAAATTGCTTTAAAAGCTTATTAATCTCTTGTATAGTTCTGCCACAGCCTTTTGCAATTCTTTTTTTCCTTGAACCATTTAATATATCTGGATTACGTCTTTCCTCTAATGTCATAGACTGTATTATAGCCTCAACATGTACCATAGCTTTTTCATCAATATTAGCATCATCAATATTTATTTGTCCAAACCCGGGAATCATCTTTAATAAATCTTTTATAGGTCCCATCTTTTTAACTTGCTGCATTTGATTTAAAAAATCCTCAAGCGTAAAATCCAATGTACGCATTTTCTTTTCAAGTTCCTGAGCCTGACTTTCATCAAAAACCTGTTGAGCTTTTTCTATAAGGCTTAAAACATCACCCATACCAAGTATTCTTGATGCCATTCTATCCGGATAAAAAGGCTCTAAATCATCAAGCTTTTCACCCATACCAACATATTTTATCGGTTTTCCTGTAACCGCTCTTACTGATAGTGCAGCGCCGCCTCTTGTATCGCCATCAAGCTTTGTTATAATAACCCCGTCAATGCCTATTTTATCATTAAAAGTCTCAGCAACATTTACAGCGTCTTGTCCTGTCATTGCATCAACTACAAGCAATATTTCCTGTGGATGAACCTCATTTTTTATATTTTGGAGTTCTTCCATTAATTCTTCATTAATATGAAGTCTTCCGGCTGTATCAATTATAATTACATCATTTCCATTTTTAGCAGCATAATTTAATGATTCTCTTGCTATTTCAACCGGATTTTTACTTTCCATAGAAAATACCGGAATATTATATGTTCCTCCTACAACCTGAAGTTGTTTTACAGCAGCCGGTCTATATATATCACATGCCGTCAAAAGCGGTTTTTTTCCTTGCTTACGAAGCTGCCCGGCAAGTTTTCCTGTTGTTGTTGTTTTACCTGCTCCCTGTAAACCAACCATCATATAAACAGTGGGAGACTTTGATGAAAATGTAATTTTACTTTGAGATGTACCCATAAGCTCAATTAATTCATCATTAACAATTTTTATAACTTGCTGCCCGGGATTAAGTCCTTCCAAAACTTCTATACCTACTGCCTTTTCAGTTACTTTATTAACAAAATTTTTAACTATTTTAAAATTAACATCAGCCTCAAGCAGTGCAAGCTTAACTTCCCTTAAAGCCGTCTTAACATCTTTTTCCGTCAGCCGTCCTTTTCCCCTTAACTGCTTAAAAACATCCTGAAGCCTGTTTGACAAACTTTCAAAAGCCATAAAACGCCTCCTAAAAAGCTTATACTATCCTCTTTATTTTTATATATACTATAAATTCATAATTAAAATATTTTTACATTTTACATATATTTTAATTTTTAAACATCAGCTAAAAGTCCTTTTAATATTTCTTTCACACGATTTATTTTTTCATTTTCATTAGTTTTGTCTAAAATACTTAAAGCTTCGTAAATAAAATCTTTTTGCTTTAAATACCTTTCAACTAATTTCAGTTTGTCCTCATAAAATATAAGTGAATTTTCAGCCCGTTTAAGCATATCAAGAACAGACTGTCTTGTAATATTATGTTCTTCTCCTATTTCACTTAAAGAAAAATCATTTAAGTAATACATTTCAATTACATCTTTTTGTTTATCTGTTAAAAGTTGCCCATAAAAATCATAAAGCATAGTCATAAAAAGCCTTTTATTCATTTTTATCACCTGTAAAGTATAAAACCCTTACACAAAGTACTTTGTTATTTTAGCTTAATGCAAAGTAAATGTCAAGAACTTTTTTACAAAAATTATTAAAACATATTTTAAAGTGTAACCCATAATTGATACTTTAACAAACCAGACACTCACAATTATTTTAATAATATTGACAATAAATTATTAACGGTAGATAATATAAATTAATTGTAGAAAAATACAAAATATTTTATTAAAAATTACAATATATATAGGAGAACTTATAAAATGAAAATAAAAATATTATTGATGTCATTAATAATTATGTTAGAGGGAATGTTAAGCGGAGGATGCGAAATATATGCGGATATATTAGATAATATAAATGATAGTGAAGAATATATAAACGAAAGTTTGGAAACAGAGGATAATACAGCAAGTTCAAGTGCTTTGAGTGAGATTATTAAAGAAGATGGCGAATTTTATGAAGATACAGAAGAAGATACACTTGAGGAAGCAGAAAGTATAATAGATAATAACGAAA
>CAMTZM010000068.1 GCA_947086655.1 uncultured Eubacteriaceae bacterium | reverse complement strand
AGTCTTGATTCGACATTATCAAGTCTTGATTCGACATTATCAAGTCTTGATTCGATACTGTCAAGCCTTGATTCAACATTATCAAGCCTTGATTCGATACTGTCAAGCCTTGATTCGATACTGTCAAGTCTTGATTCGATACTGTCAAGCCTTGATTCGATACTGTCAAGCCTTGATTCAACATTATCAAGTCTTAATTCGACATTATCAAGTCTTGATTCGATACTGTCAAGTCTTGATTCAACGTTATCAAGCCTTGATTCGATACTGTCAAGTCTTGATTCAATATTATTAATTTTTGACTCAATATTATCAAGTCGTGAATTTGTTTTAAGCTGTTCTTGTTGAATGTCTATAACAGTTGTTAAAATTTTTTGCAATAGTTCGTCATTAGACATTTTTATCCCCCTTTACATTAGTATAAAAGCTCTATATATTATTAATTATAATTCTTGTCTATAACAATTTCAAGAAAAACATATCAAAGTTATGAATTTTAAAAATACACATATTAAGAAAATCTTAATTAATTATATTGGCATATAAACGAAGTTTGTCTCTTTTAGGAATCATAATTTATTATACTACATTTTTTAAAATTTCTTATTTTTATATAATTAAGTATTCTGTTTATTTTTCTTGATTTATTATTTACAAATATGCTTATTTCTTATGTTTTTATAGAGCAGATTGTTTTATTTACATTTTTATAATCTATACTATACACTATTTGTTTAAGATTAACAAGTTTCATATAAATTTATATAAGCACAACATCTTTGTTTATCTGATTTATAGTCTTATATTCTTTACTCATATATATTTTTTTATATCTTTATAATTAACTATCTATCATTAAATGATTGTGATATATAGTTTGAATTATTATGTATTTAGATATATATTTTTATTATTATAAAATTGTTTATCTAAAAAAGTACACATATCATTGCTCATATGATATGTGTACTTCCTCCGTCAGTTTAAATGATATAGATAATAGATACTTGAAAGATTTACTATATATAAATATAAAAATTACTTTTGAAAATACTGTTTCTTTTATTATTTAAAGCCACGTTTTATTTACATTTTCTGAAGATAATTTTAAATTTATTAGTAATATACATTATTTTATTATTTTTATATATAATAATTTATTTTTCTGTTAATTTCAAATATAATAATATATCTTTTTTATGGTTTCTTCTGTCATTCAAAAACCATTTTGCTCTCCTTAAAGGTCCAAGCATTAATTATAAAATTCATTGAATTAAAAAATTTGACTTATATGCTGTTAAAGATTAAAATATATGATTTTTATTGACTAATGGTTCTATTATAGTTAGCCCATCTTTTTTTGCCAGTGCATTAGCATAATACTGTTTTTGTACGCATATTTGATTTTCCAGCCTTTTTTTAACAGCATTTTCGATTTGCTTTTTAAGCATTTCCTTATAAAGTTTATGCCTTTTTTCCCACCATGATTCTTCTTCTTTATCAGAAGACTTAAAAGTTTTATTAAATCCGCCTTGTGGAACGCTTTGACCAATATGTTCTTCAATAGAAGCTCCAAAATTTTCAGTACAAAAACAGCCAGCCCCACTAAGCCCAAACGGAATATTTACCGACCTGTTTAACGATGTATAGCCTAATACCCACGCTTCATAATCGGGGTCGTTTTTCATTTGTTCCCAACCTTTTTCAGATATAGACCAAATTTCTGTATTATTTTGTTGAGTTGGGTGGAACGCAATACAATTCATTAAATTTGTAATAAAACTTTTATATTCTTCCATTGTCATATCTTCTCTTGAAACTTTATCAGCACTATTTTTTGATAATACAGTTTTTCCAGCATTTACTTGCCTGTTTACGGTGTATGTATCGTTTGGGTGTTTTCTTTTATATTCATTTACAGCACTTTCTTTTTTCTCAGCACTCTTAGTGCTGTTTTTTGTTTGTTTTGCTTTTTGTACTTTTTCAGCAAAACAGGATGTGCTATTTGTATTTTTAATGTCTTTTATATAGCCGCCTAAGCTTGCACTCATATTATTTACAATATTTAAACTCATTAAAAGCACTCCTTTCAAAATTTTTTATATCAGACTTCTTTTGAAACTGTGTTATCATAGTAATTTTTCAACTTTTTAAGAATTAACCTAAGATTTTGAAAGAAGCCTGATATTAATATTTTTATTTTTCTGTGTTTGTTATTTGGTAGTCAAAGACTATTCGCATTTTTGCTTTGCAAAAATACTCATAACCGATGGTTTCTAACGAAACATTTATAGTAAATGGGATTAAGTTCAATTTACTACAAGAGTAAATACCTTCGCTTAATAGGCGGCGGAATTCCGTTAAACTTATTTGTATTATTAATATTTATTGATATTTCCATCACTTTTTTAAAAAAATTTTCGTATTACAATCAGATTTATATATTCGTATCAAAAGATTTTCTTGGAAGAATAAGTCTGTTTCCTGATTTAACAAGGGCGTTATCAACAGATTCTCTTGTTACACTGTCCAAAATTTTTCTGTTAAATGGCTTTCCTATTTCCCAGTTTGGGTCAGCAGCTTTAACAGCATCATAAAATGCTTGATTATAAGCTGTTTCATATTGCTGTAAAGTCCATGTACCTTTTAATCTGTCCTCTTTTTTTATACTAAGCTGAAACGCACGATAAACATCTGACCTTTTTGTTGTATCACCGTTTGCCACACCATGTTCAGCAATAAATTCTCTCTTACAATTTTCAAACATCTTTTGCCTTGCGCTATCTGAAATATTAATAATTTGGTGTCTTTCGGATTCAGGTATACCATTTACAAGCATTCCCGGCACAATAAGACCTCCGGCAGTATAATCTCCATCGCTATTATATCCGCTCATTCGATTTTTAATTGCTTGCACATTTGTATACATTGCTCCGGTTTTTCCAGCTGTTTTCATCATATCACTGATGACAGCTTTGTATTGCTTGCTGTTTGTATCAATTCCGGCTGCTCTAAGCTGAGCTTGAACCGAACCGCTTGATATATCGGATACTTTAAAAGAATTTACCATTCCTTTTGAATTGCTTTTTTTTATTCCAAACATCAATTCAAATAAATAACTGTAATCTGTATTAATTTTTGACATATTTAATTTAGCCTCCTTTGATAGATTTGAACGTATTCTTTGATTTAAGTATGACTTTTCTTATTATATACATCGACTTATCATTAAAAAAATTAATAACATAATTACAGTTATTCTACAAATTTATTGAATATATAAAGTTTTTATAGATGGTTTCTAACGAAACATTTGTATTATATACTATAATATAGCAAAAGAACAAATTTTTTAGAATATAAAAAAATTAAGGATTTTAGTTTGTTATTTATGCGTAGCAATACTTTTCTTTATTACTATAAAGAAAAATTAAAGATACAATCATTGTAAGCAGTTCAGATATTGGTACTGCAAGCCACACTCCCGTAATTCCTAAAAAATCAGGCAAAGTAAGCAATATTACAATAATAAATCCAAATGTTCGTAGGAATGATAATATTGCTGACAATTTTCCGTTTTGTAGTGCTGTGAATGTGGCAGAGGTGAAAATATTTATTCCGCAGAACAGAAAACTAAATGAGAAAATTAAAAATCCATTTCTTGCAATTTCATAAACATATGTACCCTTTTCTGAAAAAATGCTGACAAAGGGTGAGCCAAAAATAAATGCTATTCCAAATACAGAAACTGAAACAATAATAATAAAACGTACACAAATTGAAAATACATTTTTTAGCTGTTTTTTGTCTTGTTCACCATATTTATAGCTAATAATAGGGGCTACTCCCATAGAAAACCCTATGTAAAGGGCAGTTAATAAAAACTGAGTATAAATAATAATTGTGATTGCAGCAACTCCATTCTCACCAAGCAGTTTCATCATAATTCTGTTAAAAAGAAATGTTGTAACCGCAGTTGCAGCTTGACTTACCATTTCTGAAAAACCATTTGTACAGACTTTTATCAATATAAAAATGTCTATAATTGGTTTTATAAAATGTAAATTACTTTTTTTACTTACAGAAAAGAATAGTAAACCTACTATTACTGATATAATATAGCCTATTCCTGTACCAAATGCTGCCCCTTTAATTCCCATTTTTAATAAAACCATAAAAATGTAATCCATAAAAATATTAACTATTCCAGCACCTATACCAAACAGCATACCAATATTAGGACGTCCTGCTGTTACAATCAGATTTTGAAAAAGGACCTGCAATATACTTGCAGGTGTGAATAAAAGCAATATAGAAAGGTATTCCTTGCAGTATGGAAATAAAATATTGTTTGAACCAAGTTCTAAAATAATTTTATCAATAAAAACTGTTCCAAAGATTGCAATAAAAACTCCTAATAAAACACCGGCACTTATAACCAATGTAAAATCTTGTGATGCCCTTGTATGTTCTCCTTCTCCCATTTTTTTTGCAATTATTGCATTTCCGCCTGTTGCAAGCATAGTTGAAAATCCTACAATTAGATTTATAACAGGGGAAACGATATTAAGTGCTGAAACGGCATTTGTATCTGCAAAACGTGCCACAAATATAGTATCAACAACTGTATATAAACCCATGAATATCATCATTAAAATTGTTGGGAACGCAAATTTTAGCAGAGATTTTATATCAAAGTTTTTTGATAGAGTATTTTCTGTTGTTTGTATGTTATTCATTCAATTTGTCCTCCTATTTTTCTTTTTGCAATATAAAACGCTGTGTCGGATAATCAAACTCAACTAATAATTCAGCTTCTGTAAAACCAAGACTTTTAAATAAATTACGATAGCCAGTATCTGCTTTGTCATTTTCTCTGAAAGTTGTTACACTAATATTATAAGAATGCGTAATTTCACATAACAGCTTTTTACAAAATGCTTTGGCAATTTTCTTTTCTTGATATTGATGGTGTATACCCAAAAAATCAATGTTTCCTGTCATTTTATTAAATGCCATAATTCCAATTGCAATATTAGCGTCTTTCAAAATTAGTGCTTGCCTGTTTTTGATATATTCTCGTAACTGTTCAATGTATTGTTTCTCGTCTAAATGCGGAAAACCGTCAATTACAAGGTGAACAAGTTTTATCCACTCGGGTATATCCTCATTTGTTGCAAAAACTATTTTTTTTTGCAAGTCTTTTTCTTCTAAATTAGTAGGATTCTCATTCAAAATGTATTTTAATTGCAATGGATAGAATTTTTCTTCTTTTCTATATTGATTGGGAGATTTTTTATACATAGCTTTGAAAATATCAGTAAAAGACTGTTGACTTTCATATCCGGCAATCAATGCTATTTCAATGATTGGTTTGTTTGAAAGAACAAGCAGTTTTGCGGCTTCGGTTAATTGACGACGTTGTATATAGTCATGTATTGTTAAACCTACTGTATTTGTAAACATACGATGTAAATGATATTTTGAATAGTGTACAGCTTTTGCAACTGTTTCTAAATTAAGCTTTTTATTTAAATGTTCTTCTATATATTCGATTGCTGCTATTATATTTTTGATGTTTATCGCCATTAGAATTTCCTCCTTTTTACACATTATATTAGAATATTTTATTTTATTTTTCATATATATTGCGATTTTAAAAATTGTAATTTTAACAAATATTTTTACTATTATTATATCTTTTATTTAACAGTTGTATATATTAGAAATAATTTTAAAAAAATTATTACGGTTTATTACATTTCAAGATTATTTCATTACATTTCATTTGGAAATACAAAAAAAGTGACGATATAAAAATTAAGAGCAATAAAAGAATAAGGGTGATAAAGTGTTTCAAATTGCGGTTTGTGATGATGAAAAAATAATTACTTATCAGATAGAGAATATGATAAAAAGTATTTTACCTAAATGTAATATATCAAAATATTTATCTGGAAAGGATTTGTTGGAATCATATAAAGAATTTGATATGATTTTTTTAGATATTCATATGAAAAATATAAATGGCATAGAAACCGCAAAGGAACTACGAAAGCGGTATGAAGATACCATTATTATATTTATAACAGGTATAAAAGAGTATGTTTTTGAGGCTTTTGATGTAGCAGCTTTTCACTATTTAATTAAACCTGTAAAAAAAGAAAAACTGAAAGAGGTAATTGAACGAGCGGTAAAGGAAATTAATAAAAAGGAAAATAGAGAAAAACGTCGCCTTTTTATAAAAACAAGAGATAAAAGTATAGCCATTGATGTTGATGATATTTTGTTTATGGAAAATGAAATGCGAAAAATAGCAGTGCATACAAAAAGAGAAGTAATTAAATTTTATGGTGCTATGGCTGAACTTGAAGAAAGTGTCGGTTCAGGATTTTACCGATGTCATAGGGGATATTTAGTAAATATGGCATATATAGCAGAATATGACACGGAAAACATATATCTCACAAACGGGGAAAAAGTTTATCTGGCACGAAAAAAGTATCAGGATTTCGTAAAACATTATATGAGATTTTTAAGAAACGGAGGTATATGCCGTATTTGATTTATTAATCAAATGAAGTATAGGAATAAAGCATGAAAAATATTTTATATTGTTTATTTGAAAAAATCAGGACAAACGCATGAGTAAATTTTTTATGAACAAATTATGAACGAAAAGCAG
>CAMTZM010000067.1 GCA_947086655.1 uncultured Eubacteriaceae bacterium | reverse complement strand
AAAATTTTTCTAGATCTATTTCGGGGATAAATAAATTTTCGTGCGTTTGTCCTGATTATAGGACATGTTAATGTAGTCAAAAATAGAAGATTGTGTTATACTGTCATTATAATAATACGAAAGTTAAAGAACAAGTATAAATATTTAATTATTTGCATTAAAACAGGTATATATTTGACGAAAAGAGTGCTATAAAAGATGAATAAAAAAATAACAAATGGTATAATAGATGAAGTGCTTAATGAGACATATACATATTTAAAAAATATATATAGTGAGAAAGACATTAATATACTTAAAGAAAAATTGTTAGTATTGTCTGAAATTGAATCATTTGATTTTTATTTGACAAAAGGAAAAAATTATTCATATGAAAACATTCAGGAAGTGTTGTCAACTTTAAATGAAAAAGAGTCTATAAGAAAGAGCAAAGGGGTTTATTATACACCTTCAGATGTAGTACGGTTTATTATTAATAACAGTGTAAAATCTGTTTATGGGAAACTTAAAACAACTGGATTTAATGTAATGGATTTGAATAACATTCCGTATCGTTCTTTTTGTATGACAAAATTAGTTTTAGACCCTACATGCGGAGCTGGAGAATTTGTTCTTGCAGCAGTTGAAACAAAGTTTGATTTACTTGATAATTATATAGAAAACATAACAGAAGATATGGTTAAAAAAGTTGTTTCTACTGTTTATGGAAATGATATAAATAAGGACTCAACAACTATTTCAAAAATTAGATTGTTTTTATGTGTGTTAAAACGATATGGTTTGAAAAGGTGCTGTAAAATTGATGAAATTCTTAATAAGAATTTTACGAATAAAGATTTTATTTCAAGTACGCCTGATTTAGGACATAAATTTGATTTAATAATTGGAAATCCGCCTTATGTGGAAGATAGAAAGAGTGAATTAAAGCTAACAAAGAAGTATGGAAACATTTATGCGAATGTTTTAAATAATTCTTCTCAATTACTTAATGATAACGGTGTGTTAGGTTTTATTATACCTCTTTCATATGTTTCCACGCCAAGAATGAGAAAAATTAGAGATGAACTTTTTTTAGATATATCAGAGCAGTATATACTTAGTTATGCCGATAGACCAGATTGCTTGTTTAAATCTGTTCATCAAAAATTGTGTATACTTATTGGAAAAAAAAGAAAGAGTAACAAACGTGTTTTTACTGGAAATTATCAGTATTGGTATAAAGAAGAGCGTGATGTTTTATTCAACCGAACTATGGTTGTTAAAAATAATTTTGCTTTACAAGATTATATACCAAAATTAGGTACATCAACTGATGTTGAGGTATATAAGAAAGTATGCAAAACAAAAGACCGTAAATCATTAATTCATATGTTATATGATGGTGATAATTTAGTATATGTCAATATGAGGGCAGCTTTTTGGATAAAGGCGTTTAGACAATATCATTCAGGGGCAGAGTACAAGTCTTTTGCATTTCAAACTGCTGAAATGGCAGATTATTTTGCTTGTATTGTAAATTCGTCTTTGTTTTGGTGGTATTGGATATGTATATCAGATTGCTGGCATATTACAAATAAGGAACTGCAAGGATTTATGGTTTCAAATATTGCTGGTGCAGATTACAAAATGGCTACAAATTTGATAACTAAACTTGAAAACAAATTAGAAGAAACTAAACTTTATGTAGGTACGAAACAAACAGAATATGAATATAAGCATAAATCGTGTATATATGAAATACACGTAATTGATGATTATATAAATAAACTTTACGGATTAACGGATTCAGAAAGTTTATATATAAAAAACTTTGCATATAAGTATAGAGTTGGTGGAGGCATAGAATGAAAGTAATAGATTTATTTGCTGGGTGCGGCGGTCTTTCTCTTGGATTTATTAAATGTGGGTACAAAGTTGAAAAGGCTGTTGAGTTTGATGTGTCGATTGCGGATACTTACAAGATTAATCATCCAAAAGTAGATGTAATAGTTGATGATATTCGTAATATTGACAATTCAGGTGTTTTCAGAAATGGAGATGCTGATGTAATAATAGGCGGACCGCCTTGTCAAGGTTTTTCTATGGCAGGAGCAAGAATAAGGCATGGTTTCATTGATGACCCACGCAATTATCTGTTTAAGCACTATTTTAATGTGGTAAAGACTGCAAAACCTAAAGTTTTTGTTATGGAAAATGTAAAAGGCATGTTAACTATGCAAGGCGGTAAAATATTTAAGGAAATTATAGAAATATTTTCAAATTCAAAATTGCTTGATGGAAAGACATATAATATACACCATAAAGTTGTTAGAGCGGTAGAATTTGGTGTTCCGCAAAAACGAGAAAGATTGATTATTTTGGGAACAACAATAAAAGAAATTGACTTTAATGGTTTATGGGATGCTTTGCCGAACTTGTTAATAATATCATAGAAATGGGGAAAAATAAATGAATCCTATTCTTGAAAATAAAATTGAAGAACTTAAAAATGCAAAAAATTATGAATGTTGGTATTTAGTTAAACAGCCAACTGCATTTGATAGTTTGTGCTATTTAGTGTCTTTTCTTAAAAAGTACAAGTCTTCAGATTTAGGCAAAAATTTACAAGATTTTATTGGCAAAGAATTACATAAGCTGCAAGTTATAAAACCTAATTTAGAGATTTCAAATAATTACCGTGCTTTGAGAGTTGCCGCTTTCTTTGGTCTTATAATTATGACTTCATCAAAATATGATGACGCTATTATTACAGATACTTTTGAGGAAATTACAACACGCTGCAGCGGTGATTATGAAAATACTGAACTTTATTCTGATATAATTCAAAGACAAATAGAGAAAATTTTTATAAGTTCTCAAATTGATGAAGCCTATAAAGGAGTTAGATATAGTTATAGACTTTATCCTATAATGCTGCTTTATAAAGTTTTACTTGAACTTGGTCGTTCCACAGGCATATATAGTATTACTATGACAGAATACAGGTATTTAGTGGCTGTAACAAAAAAGTTTGAAGAATTTTTGGAAACACTTATTTTGATTAAGCTGTTAAGAGAAGATAAAAGTAATGCTGCTAATGATTTTGAAAAGTACAGAACAAAATTTGATAACAAGCTGATACAGGCATTAAAGCAGTTAGAAACTTTAAATATAGATAAGGATTCAATTTCATTAAAGGAGAATAAAATTGAAGAAGTTGCAAAAAAAGTTTTTATTTTTGAAAAGAATCCAAATGTTTTTACTACTGACAATTATATTAAATTTTTAGGGTCAACATATTCGTTATTTGAGTTAGAAAAGTTTGAAGAAGAACTTAATAACAAAGAATTAGTTATCATAAATAATAAAAATAAAAAAAATAACAGATTAGAAACAGGAATAAATGTTATTTTATATGGTGTTCCCGGTTCAGGCAAAAGCTGGACTATTGAGCATGAATATTGTAATCCTAAAAGTATAGTAGTTAGGTTGGTTTTTCACCCAGATTACACTTATTATGATTTTATTGGACAGATTCTTCCAAATGTTTCTGAAAATGGACAAGTTAGCTATAAGTTTACACCCGGACCATTAACTAATATTCTCAGAGATTCATATAACAATCCAGATAAGGAGTATATTCTTATAATTGAGGAGATTAACAGAGGAAATGCACCAGCTATTTTTGGAGAGGTGTTTCAGCTATTGGATAGAAAGTCTGATATTAGCGATAATGATGAGTTTCCTATTGGAACAAGCGAGTATGGTATTATAAATACTGATATTGCTGCTGTTATGTATGGAAAAGACAGAGCTGAAGACGAAGTGCGTATCCCATCAAATTTATCTATTATTGGAACAATGAATACATCTGACCAAAATGTATTTACACTTGATACAGCGTTTCAGCGCAGATGGAATATGAGACTTATAGAAAATAATTTTGAAAATGTTGATTCTGAACTTGCTGATGCGGTTATATTAGATACGGAAATAACATGGAAGAATTTTTGTACGGAAATAAATAATATTGTAGCTTTGAATGGGGTTCGTATGGCAGCATCAGAAGATAAGCGGCTTGGAGCATATTTTGTTCATATCAAAGACTTGTATTATGATGATAAAATGGGTAATTTAAGTGATGGAGAATATGACATGCTTCGTAAAAAAGAAAGTGAAAATAGTCTTTTTGATGTTGAAAAAGAAAGGCTTACAGAAATTCGCAATGCGATGAAACAGAACCGAAAATTTCCAGAAAAAGTAATAAAATATTTGTGGGACGATGCTTTTAAGTTCAATCGTGAGATTGTATTTGAAAATACAAAGTATCAAAGCCTTGAACAAGTAATCCATGAGTTTATGTATGCTAATGGATTTGAGAGATTTAAAATATTTAAAGATGATATACAAAATGCTTTTCGTAATTCTAAATAATATTTAAGGTGGCAAGTATAAATGAATATGAAATCATCAATAAATACTATCGAAGAATATGACATAAGAAAACATTGTCATGTAAATTCTAATGATGTGGAAGATAGATTTGTAGGTATAAAATCTGATAGTAATAACATAATGGTATATTTTCCCATTGGATATGAACTTCCTAAAACAGATGATGAAATCAGAATGGATATAAAACATTTAATACAGGTTCTATCTGAGTTTACTACCAAAGAAGACAGGTTATTAGCTATGAATAAATATGATAAAAAACAGTCAGTGGATTTTCCTATAAATGCTTTTAAAACAGTAATTGAATATTTTTTAAATGAGAATTGTAAATATTATGTTGAAACAGATAAAACATACAAAAAAGCCTCTGCAGGAAAACAAGACTGGGCAAGAACTATCAGAAAGAATGTGCCGCTTGTTCAATATCAAAGTGGAGTTAGTTCGTTTATATACACTAAGTTTGAAGTAAGAGCGGCTTCCTATAATGATAAAAAGCTAATAACTCAAATTAATCGTTTTTGTGTATATGAAGCTTTTGAAAGATTGGGATGGCTGTATTTTTCTTATAAGCCTGAAAAACCGGAACATTATCCGGATATAAAAACATCAATTTCAATAGTGCACTCTAAACTCTGTAATACTAACGATGATAAAAAGCGTTCGTTGTTTCAGGCAATGCTTGATATGCTAAATTATATAGGTGAGAAAGTTTCAGACAAGCAATTTTATTTTGGAACTGATAATTTTGAACATGTGTGGGAAAAAATAATTGATAAAGCATTTGGTGAAATAAATAAAGATAAATATTTTCCAAGGTCCCGATGGCTGCTTGACTATGGAAAATATCACGAAAAAAGACCTTTAATGCCGGATACTATTATGATTTATAATAATAAATATTATGTGCTTGACGCTAAGTATTATAAATACGGTTGTACCGGCATACCAAGTCATCTTCCTAATGCGTCGTCAATTAATAAACAAATTACATATGGAGAGTATATAGAAAAGTATGTAGGAGTAGATTCAAATTTACTATTTAATGCTTTTATTATGCCATTTAATAAAGCAAAAAATTGTTTTAAAATAAGCGATATGGTTGGTAATATCGGAGAATCAGTTGGAGATTGGAGAAAAAATAAAAAGTATTATGAACGGATTCAAGGAATTGTAATAGATACAAGATATATTATGTATCATTATTCTGGAAAAATGATAAAGGAGAAAGCTGCTCTTGCTGAATGTATAGAAAAAGTTATAAAACGAGGCTGTATTCCATTATCTGAAAATGTGCCAACACCAAAATATGTGGAATAAAAAACGCTGTCTGCGATACTTGCAGACAGCGTTTTTTTATTATAACGTGAATAAGTATTTTATGCAACAAAATTGCAACTTATTTGAGTTATTAAAGTGTTATAATAAAATAAAGAAATTTGTAAAAGGCGGTGTTTTTATGTCACTTTATGAAAAGCTAACTTTGGCTATTTCATTTATAGGTCTTATTATTTCTATAATAAGTTTTTTAAAAAAATAAGTTATTTATAGACAAAAAGGCAGCATAGCTATATAATAAAGTTGAGTTATAAGTTATGATTATTATTTGGAGGCTTTTGATATGAATATACTATTTTTTCTTACTCCAAAAAGTGAGGTTGCTTTTATTTATAATGACTTTACGCTTAAACAGGCATTGGAAAAAATGGAGTATTATCGTTATTGTGCTGTTCCTATAATTGATAAAGATGGAAAATATGTAGGTACTATTACAGAGGGTGATATTTTATGGACTATGAGAAATAAATATCGTGAAGATTCAGAAAAAATTAAAAATTGTTACATTTCTGAAATTGAAAGAAAGATTGATAATCAACCAATTAGAATTGATTCAAATGTAGAAGACTTAGTTTTAAAACTGATAAATCAAAATTTTATACCTATTATTGATGATAGTGACATATTTATAGGAATTGTTACACGTAAAAATGTTTTACAATATTGTTATGACAATTATATCAAAGTTATGGCAAATAATCAGGTATAAAGTTTTTATTTGTTAATTTATTTTTTGTTATAAAAATAGCTTTGAAATACTGTATAAGCGTATTTTTTAAGATTCATAAAGTTTAATATTTAAAAATTTTGAATTTTTTTGTAGAAAACAGTTGCTTTTTTTATATTTATATTATATAATAATTGTGCAGTATTTATTTTGGTTAAAGTCCGAGGCTTTATGTTTCGGGCTTTTGTTTTGAAAAAAATATAAAAAATATATTATTTATACTTGACAAGTCTTAAATGATATGCTAAAATAACTTAGTCGTTGATAAAAAACGACTGGAAAAGCATGAACATTGAAAACCGAATAATTATTAAAGAACACAGAACCCGAAAAAAGCAAATAGAGATATTTGCACTTTGAGAACAAG
>CAMTZM010000066.1 GCA_947086655.1 uncultured Eubacteriaceae bacterium | reverse complement strand
TTTTGGAATATTATGTGGTCTATGACTTCTGTCTTTTAGATTTTCTATTGTCCCATCATATCTATCTATTGTAACTCAACAATATTTTTTGTGAAGTGTCCAAACGAAGATTCAAATAAAATCAATAAAAGAAAAAGGTAAATCAGAATTTTTATGATTAAGACTATATTTATATTTTGCTAATCCAAATTCATTATAAGCATATACAAACAAACAGCCGCTTTTAGATTATCTAATTTTCTCGTAAAACATCTGTTTCTTCGTGCAAATGTAATTATATAATGGCGTAAATCAGCATTGACTCCCTCTACTGTAAACAATATTATAAATGTGCTTGCTTGGATATATTACATATAAATACCCGTTATAACTATCAGTACAATATTTTTCCGCATTAGGCGTGTTATCTAATATTCTTTGTATTCGATAAGAGGATTTGTCGCCTTAGTTTTCTACTTTTAAATCATTCTTGGCTGACGGCTTACTATGGTCATTATATAAATATTTTCACGGGTCTTTGTTTGGACACTCTTTTTTTAATATATTGTCAAAATAAAGAGTAAAAAAATTGATAAAAGAAAGAGTTGCTAAATAATCTATAAATTTAAAAAAGTTATCGCAAAATAATAGCTATATCTATTTTACGATAACTTTTTTTATTTTTTACTGTTCTCTAATTTTGAACTGCTTAACAAGATTCATTAAAAGCTGTGCCTGACTTGATAATTCTTCACTTGCCGCTGCACTTTCTTCAGAAGTAGCAGAATTAGTATGTATTACGCTTGAAATTTGGTCAATTCCTATTGTTACCTGTGCAATAGTTTCTGCTTGTTCCTGAGATGCCTTGGAAATTTCTTGAATTAGTTTTGCTGATTCTTCGGAAGAAACAACAATACGGTCAAGAGATTCAGCAGTTTGATTAGCTATATTAGAACCTTTTTGTACAGCTTGAACAGTTGCTTCAATAAGAGATGACGTATTTTTAGAAGCTTCTGCGGACTTACTTGCTAAATTACGAACTTCATCAGCAACAACAGCAAACCCTTTTCCCGCTGAACCAGCACGTGCTGCCTCAACTGCTGCGTTCAATGCAAGTATGTTGGTCTGAAATGCAATATCTTCAATAGTTTTAATAATTTTACTAATTTCAGAAGATGAATCATTAATTTGATTCATAGCTGTAATCATTTGTTCCATCTGTTTTTTTCCCATTTCTAATTCTGTTACAGTTGTTAAAGCCTGATTGCTGGTTTGTTTTGCATTTTCTGCATTGTTTGCTACATGATTGTTTATTTCATTTATAGTAGAAGCTAATTCTTCAACAGATGCTGCTTGTTCGGTAGTCCCCTGAGCAAGAGCTTGAGCGCCGCTTGCTACCTGTTCTGAACTGTTTGCAACTTCTTGAGCACTCATGTTTAAATTTCTAAAAGTATTGTTTAATTTATTTATTGTGTGTTGGAATGATTCTTTAATAGGCGCAAAATCTCCTACATATTCCATTTCTATATTAAATCTGAGATTTCCTTTATCAAGTTCTGATAAGGATTTAGATATATCTCCTATATAATTGCGCCAAATCTGTACTGTTTTTAACAAAGCACGTGTTAGGTCTCCAATTTCATCTTCTGCTTTGAACTCCTCAACATCGTCACTGAGATTTCCTTGACTAAGTTTAATTAGACGTTCTGATGCAGCTTTAATAGGGTCAGACATTTTTTTAGCTATTATAGAAGTTAGGATAATACCAATTATAAAAATAATGAAACCAAAAAAGCATGTAACTAATATTGCTATAAAACAAGATTTGTTTGCCGCATCAAGTTCTTCTTGTATAATAGGTAGCATGTCTTCTTCATAATTTCCTGTTCCAATATACCAGCCATAAGGCTCAAATTTTTTGACAAAACCTCTTTTAGCCTTAGCTTCGGATTCTCCGGATTTTGCAAAATAAAAATCTATAAAGCCTCCATTTGGTTTGTCTCCGGCAGCAATAGTATCTTGTACAAAATAATTTCCTTTTTCATCTTGTGTATTATAACGGTTAGTTCCTTCAACATTTGGATTAATATGTACCGCATTTGTTCCATCTGCCATATCTGCCCAAAAATAACCTGTTCCATTATTGTATCTTGTAGTACGAACAATATATTTGGCATTCTCAAATGCTTCTTCTTCAGTAATCTCGTTGTTTTGATATTTATCATATTCTGCCTGCAACACTCCAATCATACATTCTACCTGACTTTGAATAATCTGATCTAACTTTTCATTTTCAGCCTCAATATTTTTGTCATATGCTATTTTTAAAGACAAATAAGACAAAAATGAAATTAATAGTACAGTCACAAAGATAAGAATACCCATACTTAAAATCAATTTTCCATGCAGTTTCAGTTTCATTAAAAAAACTCCTCTCATATTTACAAAAAACTTTTATCATTCTTATTATAACAAATAATATTTAAAAAGTCTATTATATTAAGTATTGTCAAAGGAATGGTTAAAAAATCAGTAAAATAAAGATGAAAACTACTGTTTTTATAGGTAAATATATGCTTATTATATTTGCATATTTTTTATTGTTTATAAATATATTTAAAAATATTTTTAGCTTTTTTTATATGAAGACAATTATTTGTTTCATTAACAAAGGAATCTGTAATGATTGCAGCAGTTATTTTTTGTATTATTTCAACAAAATTAATTGGCTTTTTTAATTGTTTATGGTATAATTTATCTCAATGATTGTTAGGAGGTAAGCATTAATGGCTGAAAATAAAAAGGAACAGGAAAGAGATGAATTACATCGTGCAATATGGGCGATAGCCGACGAACTTAGAGGTGCAGTTGATGGTTGGGATTTTAAAAATTATGTGCTTGGTACAATGTTTTACAGATATATTTCTGAAAATATTTGCAGTTATATAAACGAGGGTGAACACGCCGCAGGAAACACCGATTTTGACTATGCAAAAATGTTCGATGAAGATGTTAAGGAGGCAAAAGATGGTCTTGTTGAAGAAAAAGGATTTTTTATACTTCCCTCTGAATTGTTTGCAAATATAAAAAATAAAGCGACAAATGAAGAAGATTGGGCAAAAGACCATTTGAATGAAGTTCTTGAAAGGATTTTTAACAATATTGAAAATTCTGCAAAAGGCAGTGAGTCCGAAAGCGATTTTGCGGGATTGTTTGCGGATTTTGATGTAAACAGCAATAAACTTGGTTCAACGGTAGCAAAAAGAAATGAAAAACTTACAAAGCTTTTAAATGGTGTTGCTGATATGAATTTGGGTGATGTGAAAAATCATGATATTGATGCTTTTGGTGATGCCTATGAATATCTTATGACAATGTATGCAAGTAATGCAGGAAAATCAGGAGGAGAATTTTTTACTCCGGCTGATGTTTCGGAACTTTTGACAAGACTTGGAACAGTTGGAAAAATAGAAATAAACAAAGTTTATGACCCGGCTTGCGGTTCAGGTTCTCTGCTTTTGAAAGCTGAAAAGGTGCTTGGTAAAGATAAAGTACGTAATGGATTTTTTGGACAAGAAGTAAATATCACAACTTATAACCTTTGTCGTATAAATATGTTTTTGCACGATATAGGATTTGACAAGTTTAGTATTGCTTGCGAGGATACACTTATTGCACCTCAACATTGGGATGATGAGCCTTTTGAACTTATTGTATCAAATCCGCCTTATTCTATCAAATGGGCAGGAAGTGATGATGCAACACTTATAAATGACCCCCGTTTTGCTCCGGCAGGTGTTCTTGCACCAAAAAGCAAAGCAGACCTCGCTTTTATTATGCACTCTCTTTCGTGGCTTGCAAGTAACGGAACAGCAGCTATTGTTTGTTTTCCTGGTATAATGTATCGAGGAGGAGCTGAACAGAAAATCCGAAAATATTTGATTGATAACAACTTTATTGATTGTATTATACAGCTTCCAAGTAATCTTTTTTTTGGAACATCAATAGCTACTTGTATTATGGTATTGAAAAAGAATAAAACTGACAATACAACTTTATTTATTGATGCATCAGAAGAATGTGTTAAGGTTACAAACAATAACAGACTTACACCCGAAAATATTGATAATATCGTAAAAGTATTTGCCGACAGAGAAGAAAAAGAACATTTTTCACACGTAGCCGCTTATGAGGAAATTAAAGAAAATGATTATAATCTTTCTGTTTCTACCTATGTTGAGGGAAAAGATACAAGAGAAGTAATTGACATTGTAAAACTTAATGCGGAAATTAAGGAAATTGTTGAAAGAGAAAATGTGCTGAGAGCTGAGATTGATAAGATTATTGCTGAAATTGAGGTATAAACAAAATAATGAGCAAACTAAGTGAATTGATAGAAAAATTATGTCCGAATGGGGTGGAATATAAAAAAATAAGTGAAATATATACAAGACTTAAAGGAACACCTATAACAGCTACAAAAATGAAAGAAATAGAGAATATAGACGGAGAAATTAAAATTTTTGCAGGTGGAAAAACTGTAATTAACGCAAATGAAAAAGATATACCAAATGCAAATATAACAAGAGTGCCGGCTGTACTTGTTCAATCTCGTGGTATTATAAATACTATATTTTATGATAAGCCGTTTACATTCAAAAATGAAATGTGGGCTTATACTCATAATGAAGTTGTTTCAATAAAATATTTATATTATGTTTTGAAGAATAATGTTGAATATTTTAGAGAGTCGGCATCTGGAATGGGAGCATTGCCACAAATATCTTTGAAAGTAACAGAAAATTTTAAAATTCCCATACCGCCTTTAGAGGTACAGTGTGAAATTGTCAGAATACTTGACAATTTTACTGAACTTACAGCGAAACTCACAACAGAATTTACAACAGAACTTAAAGCAAGAAAAAAACAGTATGAGTATTACAGAGATATAATGCTTAATTGTCTGAATGGTGTTGAGTATAAGAAATTAGAAGAATGTTTAGAATACGAACAACCAACAAAATATATTGTAAAAGACACAAATTATGATGATAAATATAATATACCTGTTTTAACGGCAGGACAATCGTTTATATTAGGACATACGAATGAAACAAAGGGTATTTATAGAGCAAGTAAAGAAAATCCGGTTATAATATTTGATGATTTTACAACAAATTTTCATTGGGTAGATTTTGATTTTAAGGTTAAATCTTCAGCGATGAAAATGCTGAAAATAAGAAAAAATATAAGTTTTAGATATATATATTATGCAATGAAAAGTATTAAATTTGTTCCAAACACTCATACACGACATTGGATAGGAATATACTCTCAATTTGAAATTCCTGTACCTCCTTTAGAGGTACAGTATGAAATTGTCAGAATACTTGACAATTTTACAAAACTTACAATGGAATTTACAACAGAACTTAAAACAGAACTTACAGCAAGAAAAAGACAATATGAATATTACAGAGATAAACTGCTTATGTTTTAATTTATATAGAATAGATATAAGTTATTTTAAGAATTAAGCGATGTGGTTTATGGTGAATTTGATGAAAAAATGGGGTTAAAGAAATTTGAACCATTACATAGATTGATTATTGGTATTCTTGAAAATATGTAAAATAAGGAAGAATATAAGAATGCTATACAATCTTTGAATTGGGAGGAAGAAGATAAAAAAGATGAATAGATTAAGTGAATTGATAGAAGAATTATGTCCGAATGGTGTGGAGTATAAAAAAATAAGTGAAATATATACAAGACTTAAAGGAACACCTATAACAGCTACAAAAATGAAAGAAATAGAGAATATAGACGGAGAAATTAAAATTTTTGCAGGTGGAAAAACTGTAATTAACGCAAATGAAAAAGATATACCAAATGCAAATATAACAAGAGTGCCGGCTGTACTTGTTCAATCTCGTGGTATTATAAATACTATATTTTATGATAAGCCGTTTACATTCAAAAATGAAATGTGGGCTTATACTCATAATGAAGTTGTTTCAATAAAATATTTATATTATGTTTTGAAGAATAATGTTGAATATTTTAGAGAGTCGGCATCTGGAATGGGAGCATTGCCACAAATATCTTTGAAAGTAACAGAAAATTTTAAAATTCCCATACCACCTTTAGAGGTACAGTGTGAAATTGTCAGAATACTTGACAATTTCACAAAATATAAGGCAGAACTTATAACAGAACTTAAAGCAAGACAAAAACAGTATGAATATTACAGAGATTATTTGTTAAACTTTGATGATATAAGAAAATTGAAAAAAGTTAAATTTGTTCCACTTGCTGAAATTGCAGATATTAGAACGGGCAGCCATAATACAAATGAAGAACTTGAATTTGGTGAGTATCCATTTTTTGTTCGTTCACAAGAAGTGAGGAGATTAAATACATACGATTTTGATGAAACGGCTGTTATAACATCAGGTGATGGGGTAGGTGTAGGAAAAATTTATCATTTTGTTACGGGTAAATATGCACTTCATCAAAGAGCATACAGAATACATATAAATAACGAGGCTGTTATACCTAAGTATTTTTATTATTATATGAAAAGTATGTTTTTAAGATACATAGAAAAAACTGCTGTTAATTCTTCTGTAACATCAATAAGGCGAAAAATGTTAGATGATTTTCCTGTTCCTGTTCCCGAAAAAAAGATACAAGAAAAAATTATTTATGTTTTAGACAATTTTGAAACGGTCTGTAATGATCTTAGTATTGGTTTGCCAAAAGAGATAGAATTAAGGCAAAAACAATATGAATTTTATAGAAATTGCCTATTGACATTTGTTGAAACAGGCAACACAATTTTGACAGACAGACAGACAGACAGACAGACAGACAGACAGACAGACAGACAG
>CAMTZM010000065.1 GCA_947086655.1 uncultured Eubacteriaceae bacterium | reverse complement strand
TACGGGGATTGCTCGTGGAAAAACATTCAAGAGAGTGTGGAACGAGAACCCCGCTACTTTAGTAGTGGGAGGTTCAGAATCCAGAATTAATATTAAATAAATATAAAAAATATTTAAAATCCGACGGTTCTATTTATGTTACAGTGCCTAATTGGGAATCTCTTAATAAAAAGATTGGTTTTTATGCCGGAATGATTGAAACAATGCATTTTTTATCTGAGGTTGATTTGAAATTAGGGCATAAGCGTACATATTCGGTTGATAGTATAAAAGAACAGGTTTTAAAATGTGGATTTAAAATTGATGTTTGCGAAGGTTTGTTTTTGAAACCAATTACTACATCTCAAATGAAAGAATTAAATTTTAGTGAAGATATATATAAAGCATTAATGATTTTAGGAAAGAAATATCCAGAGTTATCTTGCGGAATTATGCTTAAATTAAGCTTATAATAAATTGTTTAAATTTTATAAAGAAATACGTAAATGAAAAAATAAAGTAAAAAGGAAATTGGAGATAAAAAATATGAATGATAAAGATAAACAAAATGAATTTTTAAAAAATAAGGTAGGAAACAGAATTTTAGATAAAGATGATTCATTTCCAAAGGTTTTTGTAATAGATACAGTTTCTTATTGTAATTTAAAATGCTCTATGTGTACTCATAAAACTATGAAAAGAAAACCGGGTTTTATGAGTGAAGAATTGTATAAAAAAATTATTGATGAAATTGCCGAAAAAAGACCAGATGCTCAAATTTGGATTACATTTTTCGGTGAAGGCGTTATTTTAAAAGATTTGCCGGAAAAAATTGCTTATGCAAGAGAAAAAGGACTTAATGATATAAGACTTAATTCAAATGCGGTTTTGCTTACAAAAGAATATTCTAAAAGATTAATTGATTCCGGACTTTCTCTTATGTTAGTTGGCATAGATGCGGTTAATGATGAAAGTTACTCAAAAATAAGAGTTGGCGGGGGTAAAATTGAAAATGTAATAAATAATGTTCTTGAATATAAACAACTCCTTGACAAATATGGAAAAAAGGAGCAAGATATTGTGGTACAGTTTGTTGAAATGGATATTAATAAAGGACAGACAAGCGAGTTTGTTGAATTTTGGAATAAACACAAAATTAAGTGTAAGATAAGACCTATGGGAAGCTGGATGGGTGAAATTACAGCACCTAATCAAATAGAAGGTCTTAAAAGACTTCCTTGTTATTGGGGAATGAGTACTTTTAATATTATAGATACAGGAGATGTTCCAATGTGTACAAGTGATGTGGATTGTACTGTAAATATGGGAAATGTTTCAGAAAAATCCATTGAAGAAATTTAGAATACTTCACTTAAAGAATTTAGAAATTTCCATAGAAATTGTGAATGGAACAAACTTCCGGCAAATTGTGCTAAATGTATGGATTGGCAGTCTTGTTATGCCGAATATAAATAAAATTTGTTAAGGAGAATAAGGTTTGAAAATTCTAATTACAGGTATAAACGGATTAGTTGGAAGAGGTATCGCTGAGTTTTTTTATAATAAAGATAAAAATGAGATTATTGGAATTGGCAGAAATGAATTTTGTATGCATGAGTTTTGTAATAGGTATATAAAAGCTGATATAACAAATGAAAATTTAGCTGATATATTAAAAAAATTAAAAATTGATTTTACTGTAATTATACATTGTGCAGCAGCTTTAGCAGGAAAAGACAGTGATATTTTTAATATTAATTCATTTGGAACATATAATATGCTTAAAACGGCAAAAATTTTAAATTGCAAAAAGTTTATTTATATTTCAAGTATATCTGTAATTGGAAAACCTGAAACTGTACCCATTACTGAAGAACATAAAGAATGCCCTATTACTTCATATCAGTATTCAAAATATTTAGGTGAGCAGATTTTAAAACTTGAAAAAGATATAGATATATATATTTTTAGAATAGCATCGCCGATTTCTATTTATACTCCTAAAGAAAAAATACTTCCGGTTTTTATTTATAATTGTATAAATAATAAAGATATAGTGCTGTATGGAAAAGGCGAAAGAATCCAAAATTATATAGATATAAGAGATATTGCAATGGCCGCAAGTTTTGCAGTGAAAAAGGAAAATACAAGAGGTTTATATAATATTGTTGGAGAAAATATATCAAATATTCAATTGGCAGAAATATGCAGAAAAATTTTAAAATCAAATAATTCTATAAGATTTGAAAATGATTTATATGGATGTGATAATGAAAAATGGATTGTTTCAGGCGAAAAAGCTTTTTTAAATTTAGGTTATGAACCTAAATTTAAAATTGAGAATATTATTAAAGATTTTGTAAATAAAATAATTTAGTTATTATTATTTATAAATATTTTTGAAATTTTTAACCGATAAAAACTATTGTTTTTGTCGGTTATTTTTTAAAAATTCCATATATAAAGTCAGTTTTTTTTATAGCTATTAAATTATAGTGTTGAATTTTTATATTATTTTTTGTAAAATATAAATATAATTAACTTTGAAAAAAACCTTTTCTTTTATCAGGTATTGTTAAGTCCCCGCTTCTTTTTGGCTCGTGCTTATTAACGTTGTTAAACGCTGTCTGATATGATTAAAAATGAATATTTAAATCATTTTTAATGTGAGGTGAAACAGAGTTATAAATACGCCTAAGGAGTGGTTAAAATGAAAAAAGCAATAAATCAATCAATGCTTACATTGATTTTAAACGGTATCTCAATAGCTGCACTGTTGTTTATGATTATTTCACTGTTTGCGTATGGTGGTGTAAACAGGCGGCTTAATGCAGCTAATGAGGAACGATTTGAGTTGACTTATAATGCAAATCGTTTTATGAATGGTTCGTCTTATCTTACAAATGAAGTACGTGCTTTTTCTGCTACTGGAAATCAGGAACATTATGATAATTATTGGAATGAAGTTAATAATTTGAAAAATCGAGATATAGGCGTTAAAGAAATGCAGAAGATTGGTATTACTTCGGATGAACAGTCTATGATTGACGAAATGTATGATATTTCTAACAAGTTAGTTCCTCTTGAAGAAGAGGCTATGAAAAAAGTAAAAGAGGGTAATAAAGAAGATGCGGTTAATTATGTTTATGGAGATGAATATAATAAATCTATTTCAGAAATTAATGCGTTAAAGGAAAGATTTATTCAGACTTTAAATGAAAGAACTCTTGTTCAAATAAATAATCTTGTTAAAAGTTCAAATTATATAAGAGCTGTAATGATTTTTGCAATAACTATGGTAGGAGTTATGCAGTTTTGCAATATGTTTTTTATAAAAAGGAGAGTTTTAAATCCTGTAATTAACGTTAGAGACCAAATGAGTGAAATTTCTAAAGGAAATCTGTCTTCAAACTTTTATTTGAAATCAGACACTTCGGAAATTGGAATGCTGGTAGAGTCTATTCATGAGACTAAACGTGAACTTAAAAAATATATTAAAGATATTGATTTTAAGTTGGCACGTATGGCTGAAGGGAATATGGATTTGACAATAGGCAATGATTACAGAGGTGAATTTTTGCCTATTCAAGGAGCTATGCGGCAGATTCTTGAAGCGCTTAACAATGCACTTTTACGTATTAATACGGCTGCTGAACAAGTATCAGAGGAATCGGAAAGAATGGCTTCAGGTGCGCAAATTCTTTCAAATGGCACATCTGAACAAGCGGCGGCATTACAAGAGTTGTCAGCCAATATTCAAGAAATATACGGACAGGTAAATAGTACGTCTGAAGATGCTGAAAATGCTAAAAACTGTTCTGCCGAAGCCGCAATGCGGTTAAAAGTATGTAATCAAAAAATGGAAGATTTAATGTCTGCTATGGAAAATATATCAAAATCATCTAATGAAATTGGCGGCATAATAAAAGCTATGGAGGATATATCTTTTCAAACAAATATACTTGCAATTAATGCAGCAGTAGAGGCAGCACGTGCCGGAGAAGCTGGAAAAGGTTTTGCTGTTGTAGCAGATGAGGTTCAAAGTTTGGCAAACAAAAGTTCAGAATCAGCTCAGAATATTACTGAATTAATTGAAAATTCAATGAAATTAATTAAATATGGTTCATCACTTTCTGCTGATACTACAAATGCTATTTCAGATGTAGTTTTAAGCGCTCAAAAGTCAACGGAGATGATAGAAAGAATAGCAGGTTCGGCAATGCAGCAGGCGGATTCACTTAAGAAACTTACAAATGGTATGCAGCAAATATCTGATGTAGTTCAAACTAATGCTAAAACAGCCGAGGAATCAGCAGCATCAGCAAAAGAACTTTATAATCAAGCAGAAGAATTAAAAATTTCGGTTCATAGGTTTAAGCTTAGAAGTTTTAGCGGAAGATAAAATTTATAAAAAATATATTATATTTAAAGTCATATTTAAGTTGTATTAAAATTTATTTATATATACAAAAAAATTATTTAATCTGTATATTGTTAATTTATTTTGATACAACTTTTAAATTATAAAATTTTTATTTATATGATTGACTTTTAAGTTTTTTAATATTATAATATTAAAATATGTGTAATTTTATATTTATTTCAGGAGGAATCTTTTTATGTATAAGAAAAATGAGAATACTGGGGCTTCATTTTCCAATAGTCTCAGTAAAAAGATTATTTCTAAACTTGTTATTATAGTGGCAATAATGTTTTTGATGATTGTGTCGATATCAGGTATGATTTCCATGAACTCATTGGTTGATGTAACAAGTGATAAATTGGTATCAGTTGCTTATGAAAACGCATTTTTAATTGAAAGTAATATTGAAAAAGACTATGGTCAGGTTTTGGGATTCGCTAATTCATTGAAAAGTATTTCAGCGCTTCCTCCTGAAGAACAAAGAAGAGCTATTGATAACGCTTTAGCCGGTTTTTTGACGGGAGATGAAAATTTTACTACCGTATTTGCTTATTTTGAGCAAAATGCCATTGCTGATGCTAACGGACAGCCTTATAGTGTTCATGGAAGAGACATAGCTTATGAGGCTATTGCTTATTGGAGTGAAAATGGTTCTGAAATTGAATTTGAAAAGCATGAAGATGCTTTTGATAATTTTGAAAAAGAATATTATGTTAAAATAAAATCATCAGGAAAACCTTACTTAATGGAGCCTTATGTATATAAGCTTCACGGAAAAGACATTATGATGATTAGTATTATTGCACCAATATATAATGCAGATGGAGTATTTTTAGGAGTCGCTGGTTGTGATGTTGCTTTAAATGATATGCAAACGCAAAGATATGCTGCAACAGGATATGATTCTACACATATGGTAGCGCTTGCTGAAGATGGAACAATTTTGCTTGATACAAGTAATTCTTCTGTTGTAGGCAAGATGGTTTCTGATGTTGGATATGATAATATTTCTAATGCTGCAAATGAACTTAAATCTATGAGTGATGGTGCATACATAAACAGTACTTCAGTTATTAATAATAATATTATAAATTTTGCTACTAATAAAAATGGAATTTCTGTTGTTGTTCCTTTAAAAATGAGTAGCGGCAATTATTGGACTTTATATATAGCTATTGATAAAATGGAATTTAATATATCTATTATTAAAGATACAATTAAACTTATGCTTGTAGTTATATTGTTTGGAATTGTTTTACTATCTATTATTTATATAATTATTAAAAAGTCTTTGTCTCCTATTAGGGTTATTATGAAAGGAGCATCTCAATTAGAAAAGGGCAATCTTAAAATTAATATTGATATAAATGCTAATGATGAATTAGGACACTTAGCAAAAATGATTAATCATATAAGTGTCACTCTTGATAATTATGTAAATGATATTTCACATCAGCTTTCTGAAATGGCTGAAAATAATATGAATATTTCTATTGAGCAAAAGTATATAGGAGATTTCATACCAATTCAGACTTCAATTGAAAAAATAACAAATTCTCTTAATGATACTTTGCATAAAATTATTATTTCAGCAGATGATGTTGCCTCAGGTTCAATGAATGTATCTTCAGGAGCTCAAATTCTTTCAAATGGGGCACAAGAGCAAGAATCGGCTATTGATGAGTTGGCTGTATCAATAGAAAGTTTGTCTGATGACGTTACTGCAAATGCTGATGATGCAAATAAAATGAATTCAATAGCTATTGAAGTAAGTGAAAGTATAGAAAATAGTAATAATGAAATGAAAAAATTAATTAATGCTATGACTGATATACGTGATTCTTCTTCAGGCATTGAGGCTATTATTAAAACAATAGAAGATATTGCCTCACAAACAAATTTATTATCTTTTAACGCTTCCATAGAGGCAGCACGTGCTGGAGAGGCTGGAAAAGGTTTTGCTGTTGTAGCTGATGAAATACGGGAGCTTGCTGTGAAAAGCGCCGAAGCTGTTAAACAAACTTCTGATTTGATTGAGCGTTCTCTTAATGCAGTACGTAACGGAACAGCTATTGCTGATGATACGGCTAAATCTCTTGTTGCGGTAGTGGATGGAGCAAAAGTAATAATGGAATCTATTAATAAAATAAGCAACGCATCACAGAATCAAAAAAGAGTTTTACAGGAAATTACAAAAAGCGTTGATTTAATTGAAGGTGTTGTTCAGTCAAATACATCAGCCGTACAGGAAAGTGCTGCAACAAGTGAAGAATTATCGCAGCAATCGCAGCTTTTGCATGAATTAGTAAGCAGATTTCATTTAAGAGATTTTAGATAGTGTAAACATTGATGTAATATATTGAATACTATGAAAAAATCCTTTTTGATAATAATGCAAATAAAAATAAGTGTAAAAATTTGCAAAATTCAAGAAGGATTTTTTTACATTATTTATTGAAATATTTTTTGACATGAATTGATATTTTCCTTATATTTCGTTACTATTAATTTTAAGAATAAATATAAAATTGAGCAGGACAAACGCATGAGTAAATTTTTTATGAACAAATTATGAACGAAAAGCAG
>CAMTZM010000064.1 GCA_947086655.1 uncultured Eubacteriaceae bacterium | reverse complement strand
CAATGGAATTTTACTTTTTTATAATTTATACTTTTCCACATTTTTATCTACATTTACACATAATTTTAATTCTAATAGTTTTATTTTGCTTACAAGTTATTGCTTTTTATCCCTTATGAACCTTCTTAGGTTCACATTCAATTATAACTTTCATTTTCCTAACCTCTTTATATGTATTCTTATTTGTTGGTTTCTTGTTTGTTATACCAATCCCATAATATTTGAAGAATTAATGCGTTTTGTGTCAAACCTTGTTCTTTTGCACTTTTCATAAGAAAATTTGATAACCTATTAGGCATTCTTAATGTTTTAACTTTTACTATCATTAAATCACCTCTTTCAATTCTATTTGATATCTATTAGATACTTAAATTATATATCTATACTTTTTATATGTCAATACCTTTTTGATATCTTTTTGAATACTTGTTTTATAAGATATCAATATGATACAATATAAATATCAAAAATAAATATAAAGGTTGTGATTTTATGGCAAAACAAGCTAATCCTTATCCTTTGAGGATAGATAAAATTATTCTTGAAAAATTAAAACATATTGCAAAAGAAAATGGTCGTTCTTTAAATAAAGAAATTGAATTTATTTTGAAAAATATTATATCTAATTATGAGAAAGAAAATGGTGACATTCCTATTTCTCAAGACCTTTCTTAATAGCAATAATAACAGTTGCATTAAAACTTTGACCTTTTTTATCCGCCTCTTGTTGAATTTTCTTTTTTAAATCAATTGGTAGGCGGATTGTTGTTTGTTCACGTTCCATTTTCCTAACCTCCTTATACTCTCCCTATGATACTATGCTAAAGGTTTGAATTTATAATGTTTACTTAAACCTATTCTTTAAAAGAGAGAACCAAAATAGTATATGTTCTTTTAAGGAATAGGTTTTATTTTCTACAATTTCAAAATCAATAATCTTTTGTAGTCTCTCTACAACTGAATCAGTTTCAGAAATACCATAAATTTTGAATTTGAAAAATCCTCCAACTTCTGAAAAATAGTATCTTTCACCTATTTTTAAAATTAACTTTTTTCTTATTACCCTCACCTCCCTATGGTACTATGCTAAAGGTTTGAATTTGTATTGACAAACTTTATTTACTTATATTTACAGCTGATAAATCCAATAACTTAGACGAATTAAAGTTTTTAAAAACTGAATTTAACAGTATATTCTTTAATAAACACGTGGTTTAAATAAGGTATATCCAATATCACGATTGCAAACTTCTGCACTTAATCTTGCTCTTGCATATGCATATCTTAGAAACTGTACTGTATTTAATTTTTTTGAAACTAAATATTCTAACATTTTAACGTATTCTTCTTCGTAGTATTTTCTTGTTTCCGGTATCATTGTTTTTATATTTTCAATACCAACAAGCAAATCACGGGTTATTGAATATATATAATCAGCCTCATCAATTTCTTTGTAGGGCAATTCTGTAAGACTATTACAGATTGTCCATTCTTCCTTTTTAAATTTTTCTGTTTTCACTTCCTCACCCCCCCCTAATTTACCATCTAAATTTTAACTTTTTTTCTTGTTTAATTTGTTATTTTATGTTACTCTTTACTTGCAAGGTTAGTATTGTCGGAACTGTTTCTTTGTGAGAGGGGAAACAGTTCCTCTACTGTCGTTTGTAATGCTTGGGCAAGTTTACATATTGTTGAATACCTTGGATCAGAATAATTATTTTCAATAGATATAACTTGCCTTTCACTTACCTTCGCTATTTTGGCTAATTCTTTTTGTGTTAAGCCATTTTTTTCACGTAATATTTTTAAATTATTATTAATTTTCACCCTCTCCTTTTATATTTAACATGTAGTTTTCTTCATGTCAATACCTTTCTATTATTTTTTAAGGAGTGTTGATATGTCAATCTTTCAAGAACGCTTAATAAAATTGAAAAAAGAAAGACAAGTACTGCAAAAAGAAATTGCTGAAAATTTAAGTATTTCCTTACGTGCATATCAAGATTATGAAAAAGGAAATGCAGAGCCTAAAATGAAATATTTAATTGAAATTGCTAATTACTTTGATGTTTCTATTGACTACCTTGTTGGCAGAACTGATAATCCCAATTCACATAAGCAATAACTTTTAATTACTTTTTGCCCCTTTGGGGCTTTTTCCTTACTTGTTTTTATGTTTTACCTTGCCTATTTTGGCTTTTCGTGTTATTCTTTATTTGCAAGGTTGGTGCTGTCGGAACTGTTTCTTTGTGAGAGGGGAAACAGTTCCTCTACTGTCGTTTGTAATGCTTGAGCTATCAGTTGGGCGGTATCGACATTAGGAGTTTGTTCTCCTAATTCAATTCGCCTATATTGCCGTTCACTTATTTTAGCTATTTTTGCAATTTGAAATTGTGTAAAGTTTTTCTCTTTACGAATTTTTTTTAATTTTGCTCTCATTATCACCTACCACCTTTTACTCAATAGGACTATATCGTCCTATTTGTATAATTTATTATAAGGACATTATCGTCCTTTGTCAATAGTTTTTTAATTTTTTTTGGAGGTAATTTTATGACTGATTTTCCTAAAAAATTAAAGGAATTACGATTATCAAAAAATATATCCCAAAAAAAAATAGCTGAAACTTTAAAAATAGCAGATAGACAATACAGAAGATATGAAAATGGAGAAGTAGACGCTCCTTTAACATTTGCATTAAATATAGCCGACTACTTCAACGTCTCTCTTGACTATCTTGTAGGACGTTCAGACGACCCAACACGCCACTAACCTTGCCCCTTTGGGGCTTTTTTCTTATACATACTTTATTTGATGTTATTGACAAACTTGCAGATTGTCCTTTTTTCTTCTCTAAATTTTGCTGTTTTCACTTCCTCACTTCATATGTACTATGCTGGTTTGTTCTTTAAGTAAATTTTTATGTTTACTTTGCTTATTTTGACTTTTTATTTTACTTAATCAGCTTTGAAATAGTTTCAATCATACCTTTATAATAGTTACATTCATCAAACAATTTTCTGTATTCTTCTTTGCTTACTATATCGCCTTTATAAACTTTAATTCTCCACTGACCGCCGTCAGTTTTATATGCTTCAAGCTGACCTGTTTTGCAAAAGCTCAGAGTCTCGTTATAGCTTATTCCTGTTCCTTTGGCGTACTCTGCCGGTGTCACAAGTCTAAAATTAAACTCAAGATTCTCTACTGACATTTTTTCACCCCCTACACTGTTTCAAGATATGCAATACTTAAAAAGTTATTAATTCTGTTTTTGCAGTCTTGATATATACTTTTGTAAGGTATATTATCTCTAATCCCTGCTTTAATAACGTTATTAATGATATTTTCTATCAACGTTAGATTATTGAGCTGTTTAGCTGTTGCATTGTTTCTTTGTCCGCTGTCAAGTCCGACTGCTTTATTTGCCAATTTGCTGAAAGTTATATAATATTTATCAGCTTTTTTACTTCCCTGTGACTTAGCATATTCAATCAACCGTTTTATTTCATCGGTTTCCATAAGCCTGTTCACTTTTGATTCCTGTCTTGTGTTCTGCCATAATTTTGTTTGTTTTTCTAATAGAAGCTGACGCATTTGATAAAATTGTTTTACAAGTTCTAACTTAAAAGCTACAACCTTATCAGTATTTTTCAGTAAAGTTATTAAAAAAGTTGCTTGAATTTCATTTAAAAAATAAATCTTTATAGGTCTTCCTCTTTTTCCCGATTTGAAATCGGAAAAATCAAGATTGCCTATTGTTTTAACTTTATCCTGATAATTCATTAAAGTTTTTACTACTGATTCATGCTCATTATCAGTTCCTTTTGCAATTATCAAGCTGTTAGTAAAAACATCATTATTTTTTAACACAACTAATTCGTTCATAGGTCACCTCTCTTTAAAAACTTAAATTTCATTACGCTAAAATAAATTCATTTAATTGCATTATGCAGTTTATTTCCGAAAAAAAATTCATAATATTCTTCTTCATTTAGTTTTAATAAATCCGCTAATAAATCTGCCTCTTCTAAATTAATTGGTCGTACTCTATTAATTTTTTGACTAACTGTAGGTAATGCACACTTCCATACACTTTGTACATCTTTTTGTGTCAACCCTAATTCTACAAGTCGTCCCTTAACTTTATTAGAATTTATCAATTACTAATCACCCCTTTGCTTGCATTACGCAATTTATGTTATATATATTAGCACACTGCAATCAATCTGTCAATAGCTTTCTGCAATTTTTTTATATTATTTTTGTATTTTATATTGCACAATGCAAATAATTATGTTATTATTAAATTAAATTTATAGAAAAAGGAGGTTAATTCTATGACAAATAAAGAAATCGGAAATAGAATAAGATTCGCACGAGAAAACGCTAATCTAAACAAAAAAGAATTAGCCCAAAAAATTAAAGTTGCTGATTCAACAATAAAAAGATACGAAGATGGTGAAATTAATAAAATTAAAATGCCTATAATAGAATCCATTGCAAATGTTTTAAATGTAAATCCTATGTGGATAATTGGTAAAAGCAATAATATTGAAAAAAATAATTCATCTGAAATAGATAATTTTGTACTTGACCCTGATATCAGACGTATTCAACGTGCTAGAAATAATATGAACACAAAAGAAAAAGAAAAAATGATGAATATATTGCGTGCTTCTTTTGAGGATTATTTTTCAGATGATTACGAAGATGATGATTTAAATGAATAAATATTTTAAACTTGCAAAAACAAAACGCCAAGAAATAAAGGACAAAGTCTTCCTTGCTTTAAATAACACTAATAAATTAGAGTTTCCCGTTAATATAAAATATATAGTAAAACAATTTAAAAACTGTAGACTAATTCCTTACAGTAAACAAATGAAAAGACGTAATTTATCCTATAAAGAAATGCTCTCTTTTGCAGGTACAGAAGACGCCTTTACCGATTATGAAAACGATTTATATCTAATCTATTACAATGATTTAAACCAAATTATAATGAAAAGTAATAGATATAGATGGAATATTGCACACGAATTAGGACATATATTATTGGAACATCATAAAAAATATAAAAAAACTCGTATATTTAGAAATCAACTAAGCGACGAGGAATATAACAAACTTGAAGCAGAAGCTAATTATTTTGCTGCATATATTTTATTTCCTCATTCTGTTGTTGTTAAATTTAAAAAAAGAATGAATTCATTTGAAATATCAGCCCTATTTAAAATTTCTAATAAAGCTTCTCAAATCAGAATTGAAGAATATAATAAATGGATTCATAATCGTAGTTTTAAAGAAGAATATTATACATTAGTTTATAAACTATTTGAACCAATACTATACAGAAAATATTGTCCTATTTGTAACTATAAATTTGTAAGTAAAACTGCAAAATTCTGTCCTATATGTGGAAATAATAATTTAAAATGGAAAAATGGAGATGATTTTATGAAATATGATGACGGATATGATGTAGATGATAGCGGAAAGGCTAAAAAATGCCCTAGGTGTAACAATGAAGAAATTCATTATGGTGAATATTGTATAATTTGCGGTGCATATTTAATCAATAAATGTACCGGATTCCATGACATTAATGGTAATATAATTAACGAATGCAATACCATTGCTAAAGGGAATGCTCGTTATTGCTATAAATGTGGCGAGAAAACAACTTTTCTAGAAAACGGTTATCTTAAAGAATGGGATAAGTCTGATATTTATGACCAAAACTTTCAGAGTATTAATAACCAAAACTTTTATAATATTAATGCTGAAGATGATGATTTGCCATTTTAATATTTTATAATAGATATTTAAAAACCGTCCCTGTGCCAACAGGAACGGTTTAAATAAACAGTACCTTACACATTCAGGGAATGTGATACAAGTACAGCCTCAACAACTGTATTGTATCACAAAATCCTTGAATTTGCAAAGGATTTATTTTTATACCCAAAAATAAAAAGGAGTGATACAAATGGCAGTTAAAACAAACTACGAAAAAAATGGTAACAATTATTTCAGAATAACCGCTTTAATCGGCAAAAAAGCGGATGGAAAACCTATAAGAAAAGAATTTTATGGTAAGAGTAAAAAAGAAGCTGAAACTAAGAAAAATGAGTATCTAAAAGGTTTAAATTTAGGTTTAAACTCAAATTTCAACGAAATAACATTAGGAGAATTAATTAAAGTATGGTTATTTGAGGTTGTTAAAATCTACGCTTCCCATTCCACAATGGACAGATATGAGGGAATTTATAGAAATTATGTAAAAGAAACTACCCTAAACAACCTGAAGTTAAATTCAATAAAACCTTTAACTTTACAACGGCATTATAACAAACTTTACTACGAAGATAAAAAAAGCATCTCTGTTATAAAAAACCTCAATAAATTCTTAAAAACATTCTTCAACTACGCCATAAAAGAAGATTATATGCTCTCAAATCCCTGTGTGCGTGTAACCATGCCCGTTGAAAAGACTGTAATAGATGAAGAAAAAGACATTGACCCATTTACCCTTGAAGAAATAGAAAAAATCAAAAAAACGGCAAAAAATTATATGCGTATGATTTTTTTACTGGATTTAGGAACTGGTTTAAGAAAAGGTGAACTGCTTGCCTTAACTCCCGCTGATATTAACTTTGAAAAAGAAGAAATATACATAAATAAATCTTTGAAAAAAATCAAAGTATTTGACAACGAGACAAAATATCATTATGAAACAGCCATTGAAGTACCAAAAACAAAAAACAGCATACGTATTGTACCAATACCAAAAAAACTTATTCCCATATTAAAAAATTATATAATCGAACAAAAAGAAAAATATCTGTCAAACGGCTTAATTCTTAAAGAAAACAGTTTAATTTTTACTACGGACTCTTGTACTCATATTGATGGTGTAAATATGCTCAAAGCATGGAAAAGATTATTAAAGCGTGCTGGCGTAAGATATCGACGTTTCCATAATGTTCGTCATACATTCGCTTCCCAATTATTTTATGCCCATGTTGAACTTAAGACTGTTCAAATGCTTTTAGGACATTCAAACATAAATATCACATCTGAAATATACATTCATGTACTTCCCCAATCAAAAATAGACTCCATAGAAAAAATTAATCATTTATTTTAATAAAAAACTAAAGTGGGAAAAAGTTGGGAATATTAATTTTCTTAATAAATTTTAATTTCAAAAACCCCTTGAATATACCTATTCAAGGGGTTTTAAATTGCGGAGGCTGGATTTGAACCAACGACCTTCGGGTTATGAGCCCGACGAGCTACCAGACTGCTCCACTCCGCGTCATTATAAACATATGGATGGGGAAGGATTCGAACCTTCGAAAGCTGAGCTAACAGATTTACAGTCTGCCCCCTTTGGCCACTCGGGAACCCATCCATAACAAGAGCCGATGAAGGGACTCGAACCCCCAACCTGCTGATTACAAGTCAGCTGCTCTAC
>CAMTZM010000063.1 GCA_947086655.1 uncultured Eubacteriaceae bacterium | reverse complement strand
GTTTGATATAAGCCCCTTTAAACATAGTAGTTTCAAAATATGCGTTTGCTTAGTTTTTTACATATAATTTATATAGAGTAAACTATATCATGTTATTATTTTATTTAGTCAAAATTCCCTTTGATTTTAATTATTTAATATTTATTTCAAATGGAATTAATTCAAAAACAGGTTTCATACCATCAACGCTATTCCAAATAAATATTTTTAATATAGTATTTTTATTTCCTTTAGTTTGAAGTTCAAAATCACTTATATTAATTTTTTCTGAACCATCTAATTCTTTATTTTTAGAGTCAAGTAAAATATTATCTGAATTGTAAAGCGATGCGATTACAACTCCGTCTTTTATATCGGAATTTAATATTACAGTTCCGTCAAATGTAAGTTTATCTTCGTTTACAGAAGTATTACTAATATCTATTATAACTGGAAGGTTATTAGTTATATCAAATGGACCAGCTTGCGTATACGCTCCAAAACCAACAATGTTAGATGCAAAAATCTTAACTGTATATTTGCCTGTTGGTACATTATTAAGTGAAATAGGTTTTGTTTTTGAGTAAATGGTATATACTTTGCTATTATCGTTATTATCTATTAAAACAACTTTATATGAAGTAATAGGCATACCGCCATTAAATGGCTCATCAAAATTTAAAGAATCAACCTTATCACCATTTTCAACACTTATACTATCTGCATTTACTTGTGAAGGAGCATAAGCTGTTTTTGAGTAAATAACCTCACTTACTTTAGGAGACCATTGTATAGCACCGTTTCCATTTGAAACAATTCTCAATGTTTTAAAGCTTTCTCCAATATCAATATTTTTATAGCTATAACCGTTTCCATATTCATTAAGCAATGAAAAATCAAGTTTGTTTGAGTCAAAATCAAAATTAACAGTTACATACCAATCCGTAGTGCTTCGTTTTGTATTATCTGCTTTGTGATTTGGATCGTTATCAACAACTATATAATTTGAATCATTTTTAATTTGACTTTTCTGAATATTTTTAGTGTAATACTGAGCTTCTTGTACAGATTGAGAAGTATATTGCTGACAAATTGCAAGCAGCATATGCTCCTTAGGATTAGTGTCTTTATAATCAGCATCTAAAAATTGAATTTCATATTCATATTCTCTGCCAGACCAATTCCATGCATTATTACTGTCTTTTGTTCCTCCAGTAGAAAACTTGAATTTAAGTTCAGCTTTTCCGCTGTTTGTATCAGGAAACTCTCCTATAAATTCACGTCCGCCGTCACTGCTGTTTTGTATAAAGTTCCATATACCATTGTTATATTTAAGTTCAGCCCCTGTATTTTGGTTGTATGTAAATAAAGTTCCGTCTGTATCATTTTCTGAATTATATACTGCAGCCATAGCATTTTTAGCAATTTTTATATTATAACTCTTAACTATTTGTCCGTTATAAGAACATTCTAATTTATAGTTTCCGTCTTCAGCATCATCACTTACACTTATAATACCATCATCAGTTAATATAACTGATTTTGTATCAGCGTTTGTACCATTTTGGTTTTTCAATTCATAAGTAATAAAATCTGTTAAGTCTACATAACATCTGTCAAGCCATGCGTTTACACTATAAGCCTTTGGACTAAAATCAGTTTTTGAGCCTAATTTCAAATCAATATCATTTTCATTAAACGACCATTGCTGTTTAACAATATTTGTTGATTGAAATACTCTAAATTCGCCTAATTTTAAATCGGCATTACCTGTTCCAGAAATACGTTTTACAACTAACTTATTAATAAGTTTGTCAGAATTTAATCCATCAAAAAGCTCCACATTCATTTTATCCTGAAGTATTTTACATGTATTTCTATCTACGGCTGTAAAACTACATTTTCCGTCTGTAAATGAAACAATAAAATGTATTGTAGTCCCTTCTGAAACTTTTTGCCCTTTACTTATTTCACCATTTGAACTTACTGCAAAATTAATACCGTCTTCGTCTATTAAATAACCTACTGACGCCCCTTCTTCATTATCAGCTAAAAAAGATAATCCAAAGAAACCTAAATCAGCTTTTTCAACGGTCATATCATATTCTGCAATAAAATTCTTATTTGTTTCATTAAGTCTAACTTCAACAGTTTTATCGTCACCTATGCCATATACTCCGTATTTACATCCATTTGTATCTACTCCATATGTTGGAACTATTGAAGTTACATATCCATTTTTATCAGAATCAGCACTAAATCCATCTTTTGAAAAGTTTGTTTTATATATTTCCTTGTCAAACACTTTTTTCTCTACAAAAACAAGTTTTACGTCTCTTTCCCCATCTACTATAAATTCAGTATCATCAGATAAATCCGTAGAATATTCATATTGTATTTTGTTTCTTGTAATATCCTCTTTATAAGAATCAGCTATTTTAATTGTACTTCCTAAATTGGCATTTTCTATAATTACATCTGGTTTAAGAGATATTCCTCCAGAAGATTTAAAGCTTAATTTGACTTTACTTTTTGCAACATTAAAATTAATCGACCTTATAACATTTCCATTATATATATAATCAAGTCTGTAATCTCCTTCAGCCGCCTGTTCTGATATCAAAAGTTTTCCTGTCTCATTTACGGATATATTAGAACTGCTTTCAAGTTTCACACCCTCTGAGTCAAAAACTTCATAAGTTAAATTACTTTTTAAATCTATACTGTAATCTGTCAATCCAGAGTTATGTATTAACTGAATTGGAGCAATATTAGTTTCAGAAGGTATTTTAACATTAATATCTTTACCCGTAGACCATTTTTCCATAGTAGGGCCATTAATTTGATAAACTTTTAAATCAGATAAACTAATATTTGCGTTTCCGCTGCCGCTGCCGGCTGAGAGTTTAAATACAAGCTTATTTACCGGTGCAGATTCCATACCAACACTATTTCTTAATCCTACCGTCAACTTATTTTGTATAATAGCGCCTGTCTTTTTATCCCCAACAGTTAAATAAAAATTAGTACCATCGCATTCTAAAATATAATGATACATTTTTCCTATTTCTAACGAAGAACCATTAACAAATTTTCCGCCGCCCCAAGATGCTCCAAACTGTGCAGCTAAAGAACCGTTAAACCTTATGCCCATTGAACTTCCTTCTTTGTTTCCATTATGTGCTGTCAGTCCAAAAACAGCTCCTCCTGTTACATTTTTGGCACTGTTATAAGCCATATCAAATTCAGTTGTAAAATTAGTTAATCCCTCTGGTAAATTAATAGTTATACTTTCGTCACCTATATTATAATCTGCATATTTAACTCCATCAGAATTTACATTATATTCAGGAGTTAATGAAGTTGTATATCCATGTTTTGTAGAATCAGCTTTATATCCATTTTCTGAAAAATTTGTATTATATACATCTTTATCAAATATACCCGGCACTATTTTCTTTTTATAAACTAAATTAACAGAATCAGCATTTTCTAAACTGAAATTCGTATTATCGGATAAATCGGCGTTATATTCATAAATTACACCATTATATGTAATATCTTCTTTATACTCATCCGCTATTGCAAAATTTTCTGGAATTTGAGCCGGTAAGCTTATTATATCTTTTTTAAGTTCATTTCCCTGTTCATCTTTATAATTAACCGTCAAAGCGTTATAACCTAAAACAGATTTTACTTTTCTTATTTCATTATCCCCATATTTTAGTACAACATAATATGCACCTAAATCAGCGCCTTCTGAAACTGTAAGCTGACCAGTTGTTTTATTTATTGATATATTATTTGGAGTTATTTCATTGCCATCAGAGTCTTGCAAACAATATGTCAAACCATCAGACATATCATAATACAAATCGTTTATTCCTGTTTGGAATCTTATATATTCAGGTGAGTAATCCATAGTAGAAGGTATTTTTACAAAATTACTTTCTTCTGCTTTCCATTTAATATCATTAGGACCACCCTTTTGATATACTTTAAAGTCTCCAAGACTTATATTTACGTTTCCGCTGCCGCTGCCGGCTGAAAGTTTAAATACAAGTTTATTTACTGGAGTGGATTCTGTACCAACATTATTTCTTAACCCTACTGTTAATTTATTTTGTACAATAGCACCTGTCTTTTTATCTCCAACAGTCAAGTAAAAATTAGTACCATCGCATTCTAAAACATAATGATACATTTTGCCTGTTTCTAACGCAGCACCGTTATTAAATTTTCCACCGCCCCAAAATGAGCCAAACTGTGCAGCCAATGAGCCATTAAATCTTATACCCATTGAACTTCCTTCTTTATTTCCGTTATGCGCTGTCAATCCAAAAACAGAACCTCCGGCTACATTATCAGCGCTGTTATATGCCATATCAAACTCAATGTTAAAATTTGTATATCCTTTGTCTAAATTTATAGTTATATCATTATCGCCTATATCATAAGCAGCATATTTTGTATTAGACTGTGAATCATTTCCATAAACAGGATTTCCGCTTTTTATAGTATAACCATGAGTTTTAGAATCCGGCATATAACCGTCTTTTGAAAAATTAGTACGATATATTTCATTTCCAAATTTATCAGGTATAGTTTTTTCGCTAAACACTAAATTAAAATTAACATCATTTCCAACTTTATCGTACTGACTAATTGATAAATTAGGGTTGTATTCATATACTTTATCATCTATTGTTATATCTTCTTTATATTCATCTGATAAGGCAAAACTTTCTCCTATATTAAGCCCGCTTATAGTTTCATCTGGTTTTAATACTGTTTTATCTTCAGTTTTAAAGGTTATTATAGCGTTGAGTCAGCTTTTGTTTCAAGTCTTTTATATACATTAGGACTTTTATTTTGTTTGTCAATTGTAAATTTACCTTCAGCCGTAACATAACCATCACATTTTATTTGATATTGATATTCTCCGTAAGGAGCTGCAAAAAAAGCTTTTCCATCAGAATCAGTAGTACCAAATAAATCTCCGTCAATGTAAATTTCAGCATTATCAACTATACCATTTATTGAGTTAACTTCAAAATTAACACCAGAAGAATATATTAATTCAATATTCGGCTGTTCATACTTAGTCTTGTCAGGTCCTATATAATAACTTGGGTGAGGAGGCTGATTATATCCAACATTTTGCCATGCAACAGCACAGCGATATTGACTATCATGCATAAATGTTGTAAGTTTGTAATCTGTGGGCTCAAGAGAAATGAATATTCTTAAAGCTGAATTATCAGCATGACGCAGCATTATTTCTTCTCTCCAGTCACCGAATAAATCTGCTTGCAAACATGGATTTTTCTTTGTAGCATTATTAGTTCCTATTGGGTTTGATGCACTTATAGTCCAAAGTCTTTCAAATGAGTTTGTATCATCGTCCCACTTAATTACTTTGTCTCCTTCTTCTAACTCTCTTAATAAATCTCCGTCCCAGTAAACGGCAAAATTAGGTGTACAATTTGACGTTCCGTTTAAATCAATCTGATTTCCGCTTAAATCAAACATTCCCTGTGTACTCCAGCCGAGAGCGCCATACTTTTTACTTATATTAGCCATTACACCACGACCGGTATCTGTTGTATCTACCTTTTTCCAGATTTCTGTTCCGTCTCCTTTTCTAAATCCAGTTCCATAATTAGGTGCATCCTCTAAAACGCTGAATATTTCTTGTTTTCCGTCATTATTGAAATCTGAAACATGCAATGCATCTCCATGTCCCCATTTTTTAGAATTAAGACTTGACTTCATTGAATGAAGAAGTTTTCCGTCATGGTCTAAAGCAGCAGAACCATATACTAATTCATCAAATCCATCATTATCTAAATCAGCAACTGATAATTGATGATTTCCCTGTCCAAAAAATCCGTCATTGCTGTTTGTACCTGTATCATAAGCTCATTTTTCAGTTAAATTCGTTCCATCCCAGTCATAAACAGTTACAGCTGAACGCTTATAATATCCTCGAGCCATAATAAGGCTTGGATTTACTCCATCAAAATAAGCAACTCCTGCTAAAAGTCTGTCAACACGATTTCCAGTAGTATCTCCCCATGATGACAATTCACCTCTTTGAGGTTTATAATCTATTGTCTGCATAGCTTTGCCTGTTTCTCCGTTAAAAATAGTTAAATATTCAGGTCCGCTTAATACACGTCCATCCGAACCTACATATATTTTAGAGTTATCTTCTGCTTTTATTTTATCTGTATTTCCAACCTCAGTAACATATTTGCCAGCTCCATCAATAGTACCGGGAGCGGTTTTTAAAGCTATTTCTGCCTTTCCGTCTCCGTCAAAATCATATACTATATATTGTGTATAATGAGAACCAGCACGTATATTTCTTCCTAAATCAATTCTCCAAAGCTGTGTCCCGTCTAATTTATAACAATCTATATATACATTTCCCGTTTTGCCTGAACCAGCGTTATCTTTTGAATTGCTTGGGTCCCATTTTAATATAATCTCATATTCTCCGTCTCCGTCAACATCTCCAACTGATGCGTCGTTTGCTCCTCCTGTATAAGTCGAGTCATCTTTACCTTCAAGTCTTCTATTTTCCTTATAAGTATATTTTTTGCCGTCAACAGTACCATCAGGAGGACAATTTATAGGAACATCTATGTAAGCATAAGCTGGACTTTTAAATTTTGCAGATGTATTTTTGTCTTTATGTCCTTCAAGTATAGTTACATATTGAGAACGTGATTTTTCTTTTCCATTAATTACAGCGGCTATCTGATATTTATTATTGGCATCTCCTGCTATATGAGTAAAATTTGTTTTATCAACATTTTCAGCTATTAAATCGTTATTGCAGTAAATGTTAAAAACTGTATCCATAGGTTCTGTTCCTAAAAGACGCCAGCTTAAATATACATTTCCATCAACAGTCGCTCCAATAGCCCCTCTTGTTAGATACTCCATTTTACGTGGTTTAGATGAACTTACAGTTGTGTTATCAGAAGCAGATACATAGTTTAAATTTACTCCACTTATTAACATACTTGCGGCTAAAAATAAACTTAAAAATTTTTTCATACATTAACATCTCCTTTTTAGTATAAAATTCATAAAAAAACTTTCTGTTATATCTCCTTTCTATGAGTTGTATGAAAATTGTTTTTTTAATTATGTGTTTGGACATTTTGCACAAATAAACAAGTTTCAACATAATCTCATCAATAAATTACATAAAAAAATTCTTTTATTTATTATTGATTTTGATTTAATAATACCATATTTTAACCTTAAATTCAAGATTTACATTTATGCTTTTATGATATTTAACCAAAAGTTATATTACACATATTTTATATATACATAAATATAATTATTAAAAAAATATATTATGTTATGTTTTTGTAGGAAATGTTATGAGAAACTATTAAAATTAATACTGCTGTTATTATTGATATAAAATCTATTTATTAAGATTATTTATGAATATTTAAAAATAATAAAAAGTATCTGAAAACTTTATATATATATTTTAGTT
>CAMTZM010000062.1 GCA_947086655.1 uncultured Eubacteriaceae bacterium | reverse complement strand
TAGCAGCCATAAAACTGCTACGCTTAAAAGTCTAACTTTTAGGGGTCACCTCATTTGATAGATGCTTTTAATTTTTGTAAAAAAGTAATGAAATTTAATTTTAAAATAGATTTATTTATAAAACATTCGTATATTTATTAGAGTGTGTTTGAAAATTGTTTTTAACTGACGGTTATAGGTATTTTTGAAAAGCAAAAATGCGGATAGTCTTTGACAAATTAAAAGCGCTCATAAAGAATTGTAATATTATTTTTCGGGGAGAGTGAACTAAATGAAGAAAAAAATTATAATTATAGGAATTGCCGCAATAATTATTATAGCGGCTTTTATGGTAATCAAGCGCATAAAGGGGGATGCGCCGGTAAACAATTTAATGCCTGTTGAGGCTGAAAAAGTCAAAAGAGATACTGTTACAAATACAATAAAGGCAGACGGAGAGGTTGAATTTAAAGATAAATCTTTTGTATATGCTGGTTCAAGTGCGGAGATTAAAAATGTATTTGTAGAGGTTGGAGATACTGTAAAAAAAGGGCAAGTAATTATAGAATATGATAAAGAAGCTTTAGATGAACTTAAAAATCAGCTTTCTGATGCCCAGCTTAACTTAAAAGAAGCTAAAATTTCGCTTCAAAAATCTCAAATACCGGCTGATGAAAACGATATAAAACAAGCTCAAATAAAAGTAAGCCAGGCTGAAAGTAATATTGATGAGGCTAAATATAAACTTCAGCAGCTTGAAGTCTCAATAAAACAAGCTAAAACTAATTATGAAAACGCTCAAAAGGATTATGACTCGAATAAAATACTTTTTGACAATGGAGTAATATCAAAAGAAGAATTAGATAAATACGATAAAGCTGTTGTAGAGACAAAAAACACTCTTGATGGTTATAACAGTCAATATGAGGCTGAAAAGCTTGCTATTTCTTCGGCGCAAAAAAATCTTGAAATTGCTGAGACAGAATATGATTCAATTGTAAATAAAAATAAGCTCAATTCTAATCAAAAAGAAATAGAAGTAAATAAAGTACAGGTTGAAAAGGCCGAACTTAAAATAAAACAACTTCAAAAGGATATTAACGATTTTAGAATAAATGAAACGGCACCAGTTGATGGGACAGTTGTAAAGCTTAATGCAGAAAAAGGAGAAATTCCATCACAAGGTACATCGTTAGTTGAAATAGGAAATATAAATGAGTTAATTGTAAAAGCAGATATTGATGAATATGATATGAAAGACGTTAAAATAGGACAAAAGGCTGAAATAAAGGGCGATTCATTTAATGGAAAAATAAATGGTACAATCTCTAAAATATATCCAACAGCGGAAGAAAAGGAAAAGTCAGGTTCAAGAAAGACTATGGTAACAGTTGAAATTGCCGTAGACAAAGACAATCTCGGTCTTTTAAAAGCAGGATATACGATAAAAGCTGAAATAACAACTAATATAAATGAAAATGCTTTAGTTATACCTATTACTTCAGTAATGACAGATAAAAATGGAAATGATTATGTTTATATTATAAATGAACAAAACATTGTTGAAAAAAAAGATATTTATCTTAAAGGTTACTCTGATATGTACATAGAAATAGAAGGGCTTAATGATGGAGAGACAGTAATTATACAGCCGGACAGTGTTTCGGAAGGTATGATTGTATCTGCTGTTATAGCTGGAGAACAAGAGACTTCTGCAGAATAAAAGAAGGTGTTTTAATGATTGAGATAAAAAATGTAAAAAAAATATATGATACAGGTAAAATACAAGTTGAGGCGTTAAAAGGAATAAATTTGAAAATTGAAAAAGGGGAATTTGCCTCAATTATGGGTTCGTCCGGCTCAGGCAAATCAACTATGATGAATATACTGGGTTGTCTTGATACAATGACAGAAGGTGAGTATATACTTGATGGAGAAAATATTGCCGGTTTAAAAAGCAAGGCACTTGCGTATATAAGAAATAAGAAAATAGGATTTGTATTTCAAAGTTTTAATCTTCTGCCAAAGCTTACGGCGCTTCAAAATGTTGAACTTCCTATGATTTATGCTGGTACAGGCATTTCAAAAAGAAGAAAAAAAGCTATTGAGGCATTAAAAAAGGTTGCTCTTGAAGAAAGAATACATCATAAACCAAATGAACTATCAGGAGGGCAAAGGCAGCGTGTGGCAATTGCGAGAAGTCTTGTTAATGAACCGGCTATTATACTTGCCGATGAGCCTACGGGAAATCTTGATTCAAAATCAAGTGTTGAGATAATGGGGATATTCCAACAGCTTAACAATGAAGGAGCAACAATAATTATGGTAACACATGAACCGGATATTGCTGCTTATACAAAAAGAATAGTTACTTTTAAAGACGGCTCTATAATAAGTGATGAAAAGGTTGAAAATCAGCTTATTGCGGAGGTGAATAAGTAAATGAATTTGTTTGAAAGTATAAAGACGGCTATTTCAAGTGTTTTATCAAATAAAATGAGAACATTTCTTACAATGCTTGGAATAATAATAGGAATTTCAAGCGTTATAATGATAACATCAATAGGAAACGGCATAGAGTCTATGCTTAATGAAGAGTTTAGCCGTATAGGCTCGAATATTATTGCTATATATTTAAAAGGATGGGGAGAAAACTTAAAAGATACGGAAAAACTTAGGCTTGATGATGTAGATATTATTAAAAATCATAAAAATCTTGTTTTTGCCGCTCCATTAGTATCTACAAGCGGAACTATTGAGGCACAAAGAAGTGGAGCGACAATAAATCTTTATATAACAGGAACAACTGAAGATTATAAATATTCAGGGAAAACAGAAATCCTTTACGGAAGATATATAAATGGTTCTGATTATTCTTCAAAATCTAATGTAGTTGTAATTGATGAGTGGACTGCTAAAATGATATTTGGAAATTCAAATGCTGTGGGAAAATCTTTTGAAATTGAAATTGGAGATATGGATGTTGAAGTTACAATAGTAGGAATATTGAAAAATGAAGATAATGAAATGGTAAGCCTTTATGGACAAGGCAGCGCTATTATGCCGGCAACAGCAGTATGCAGAATAAAAGATACTGATGATGTAATTGATACAATATATGCAGGAGTAAATGACATGAGCCAAATAAACAAAACTACAAAAGAACTTATAAAGCTTATGGAAATATCGCATAGAAGTGAATCCGGCAGATATGGAGTTGAAAGTTATATGGAGCAGGTAAAATCAATTACAAACTCATTAAAAATGGTAACATATTTTATAAGTTTTGTAGCGGCAATAAGTCTTTTGGTAGGCGGTATAGGAGTAATGAACATAATGCTTGTGACAGTTACTGAAAGAACACGGGAAATAGGAATAAGAAAGTCATTGGGGGCTACAAATTCAAATATAAGGACTCAATTTATGATTGAGGCTTGTTTACTTTCTCTTTTAGGCGGTGTAATAGGAGTTATTTTAGGCAATATAGGAGCAATAGGAATAGGCGCTATTATAAAAAGCTATTCAGGTATGGATTTTACACCTCTTGCATCTATTCCGGCAATTTTAATTACTGTTGCTATTTCAAGTGCAATAGGAATAATATTTGGAGTTTATCCGGCATCAAAAGCAGCAAAACTTGACCCTATAAATGCGTTAAGATATGAGTAAGAGAAATTAAAAAATTTTGTAGTTTTAAATTTTTATTTTTTAACAGCATTAAATATCCAAAAAGTTATGTTTATAATTTTTTGGATATTTTTGCTGTATAAAAAGTATTTATGTTTTTTGGTTAAGTGTATAGTAAGATTTATATATATTTTCTATTTTACTGTGTAAAAAATTTCTTTTTCCTTAAAAAATGTTTTAATATATTCTTCCCAAATATAGTCTTCTTTTTTTTCAAGAGAAAAATTTTTTTGCGCTGTTGCTGTTGTACAGTAAATGTTGTCTTCCTGAAATATAACATTTAAAAACATTGCTGCTGCATTATCGCAAATTTCCAAAGTTTCTTTGGTATTTAAAGAAAATACTGCTTTTATACATTTAGGTTTTATTTTGCCTTTAATAAGTCCGAAAATATATGGTCTAACTTCTGTCCATGAACAATATTGTTTCTTTTTTTCTTTTTCTTCTTCTAAGTAATCATTATTTAACATTCCATTTATAGTATAGCTTATAAAAGTCTCAAGTTCAAAGCTTCTTATATCAAATCTGTCAAAGCAGTCAGTTTTAAGCAATTTGTTCATAAAATTTTTGATTTCTGTTCCTGATATGTTTATTGATAACATAAATAAATCCCTTCCATAAATTTATAGTTTTATTTTATATTATCATGTTTTATTGAAAAATAAAAGCACATAAGTTTTTAACTTATGTGCTTGAAATAAAAAAAGCGCGAGACGGGATTCGAACCCGCGGCCCTTGCCTTGGCAAGGCAATGCGATACCACTTCGCCACTCGCGCATAAAAAAACTAAAAATAAAAGCGGGTGATGGGAATCGAACCCACGTCCTCAGCTTGGAAGGCTGATGTTCTACCATTGAACCACACCCGCACATGCCCAGAGACGGAATCGAACCGCCGACACGAGGATTTTCAGTCCTCTGCTCTACCGACTGAGCTATCTGGGCTAAGCATTAAGTTTTTTATTTATCGTTACTGTATCGCAACGACAATATATATTATAGTGTAGGTATTAAAATTTGTCAACACTTTTTTTAAAATTTTTTGAAAAATTTTTCATATATATTTTAAACCTGTTTTAAAGCCGCTTTGAGACATATAAAAATTATAAATAAATATGGATTTATGTCAAAGACTATTCGCATTTTTGCTTTGCAAAAATACTCATAACTGTCGGTTAAAGTGCTTTAAAAAAATAAAATATTCTAAAAAATTATATTATAATCTTTTAGAATATTTTAGAATTATAAAGTTATCCAATGCCGGATATAAATATTTTAAGGTTTACATATTTTAATTAAATCGCTTACTCCAACAAACTCAATATTCATTTTCCTTATTTCGTCCATAGTTTCTCTTATTGCTTGTGCTGTAACAATTCCGCCTTCAGCTCCAACATGCCCTATGGCTATGGCGTATCCATTTTCGGAGGCTATTTTTGCCGCTTTAAGCATATTCTTTTTTATTTTATATAGGTCTTGAGTACTGTCAAGAAATACATCTCTTTTTAGATAGTATACGTTATTTGTTTTTGCTGTATTTTCAACAACTGATTTTGGACTTGTAAGACTATCTACAAATATTAAATTTTTTTCTTTCATTATTTTCATTAATATGTTAAATATTCTTTCATTTTCAGTTACTTTTGACCCCATATGATTGTTTACTCCAACAAGTCCGTCTGTTTCATTTATACATCTTATAAAAATTTCTTCCACTTGTTCATTGCTGTAATTATCCATTATAGGAGTTTCACCAAGCCAGCTTTTTTTACCAGTATGAGCTTCCATAGGCATATGTAATATTATATCTTTTCCAGCATCGTTAAGCATTTTACACTCGTCTTTTGTATAAGGCATTGACGGCATTACAGCTCCTGTAAATTTAATGGGAAGTTCAAGCATTTCTTTTGTTCCTTTTGAGTTGTTTCCAAAATCGTCAATTACAATGGATAAATAACCTTTAATTTCTCCATTTCCTGTTACGGCAATACTTCTTTTGTTAAATCCTCTTGCAAATCCTCCAGCTAATACTAATACCATTAATGTAAAAATTGCATATGCCTTTAATCTTTTTTTGTTTGTTATAATTACTATCATTTTTATCAGCTCCCTTAATTTATGTTTATTACCTTTGTTCAAGCTTTATTAATAAAATGCTAAATTAAATAAATTATTATGCCGATATATTTATTACAGATATTTGACATAAGAAACACAAAGGAAAATATTGATTTATTAGAGTTGGTATTTTCTTAAAAAGTTTTTAATGAATTTTACATTAAATTAATTGTGTTTATAGATTTCGTTTTGGAGGTGGAATAATGTCAAGTGTTTTTTTAGATACGACTACCATAGGCAAAGTGCCTTTGGAAAATATAGATTTTAAATCACAAAATTTAGAAGAAGGCACTGTTATAGAGGCGTCTGTTGAAGAATGTAATGAAGAAGGAAAAGTTATACTTAAAGTTGATGATTCAATTAAGTTTAAAGCTGATAAATCATCTGTTTTTTTAAATGAGGACGGAAAAGTTAAGTTTGAGGTTAAAGCATTAGAAAATGGAAAAACAGTACTTAAACAAATCAAAGAAACAACAGTTTATGATAAATCAGAGGATAATATTAAGGTTTTTGAAAGTGAATCTAAAACTATTTCTGATTTGGCTTTGTCAGAAGATAATTTAAAATATGCTCAGTTTCTTAAAGAAAATGGAAATAATGTTACAGCAGAAGGTATAAAAGCATTAAAAGAAATTAAAAAAAGTATTGATTATATATCAAACAATATTGACGAAAGAAGTATTGAAAAATTAATAAAAACAGGATTAGACGCCGGAAAACTTACTCCTGATGCACTTGCAAGATTTGTTTATGAGGTTAAAAATAATAGTTTTTCTTTTAGCCGTATTTCTGATGAGGAAGCTGAAGTAAAAGCCGATGAATACATAAAGGCAATGAAAAATGAACAATTTAACATTCAAAATGATAAGGATGCTGTAAGTGTAAGCGGAGAAAATAAAAGTTATAAAACTGAAGATATTTTAATAGATGATAAAAATACAAAGGTATTTGAAGATAATAGAGAAAACTTAAAAGATATTAAGACTGAAAATAATGTATCTAATGAAGAAAGCGAATATAAAGAAAGTAAAATTGAAAAAGAAGAGCCTTTAAATGTAAAAGAATCTGTAAATAATGAAATCAAAACAGAAAAGTTTCAGGAAAGTTCTGAAAAAATTAAAAATGATGAAAATTCAAAGTTTAATAATAATTATGTAAACAAAAATAAGCCAGCAGCTATAATTGAACTTGAAAACAAAATAAAAGCAATTTTATCAAAGAATGTTTATAAGGATTACTCTAACGATAATTCATTTAAGCAAATTAATAAAACTGAAGTTAAAAATGACAATAAATCAAATATAGATAATGAAATAAAGTCAAGTAATATCGAAGATAATATTAAAAGTGATATAAAAGCAAATGTTACAGAAAAAGAAAATAATATTAAAAATGATGTAAAGGTAAATGACACGGAAAGTGAAATTAAAGAAAGCGTAAAGACAGAAAATGTTGAGCAAAAAGATAAAAGTCATGAAATTAATAATAAAGATAGTATAAATGACAAAAATGGATATTTTAAACTTGATTTAAAGAATAATTATTATATGCTTAAAAATATGGCTAATTTATATTCTCATGGATATAATGATGGAATTAAAAATATAACAAACGCTTTTATAAATTCTTCAAATGAAAATGAATTAGCTTATAATACAATTGCAGATAAGAATAATAGTGTAGAAATTGATACAGAATCTGCAATTACAAGTGAAAAAGTAATAATAGATAAAGTAGATAGTGCTGAAGTAAAAAAAGAAGATACAAAGCCAATTGATAAGCAAGAGGTAAAAGAGGAAACAAAAGAAGTAAAAGAAGAAACGAAACCAATTGATAAGCAAGAGGTAAAAGAGGAAACAAAAGAAGTAAAAGAAGAAATAAAACCAATTAACAAGCAAGAAGTAAAAGAGGAAACAAAAGAAGTAAAAGAAGAAATAAAACCAATTAACAAGCAAG
>CAMTZM010000061.1 GCA_947086655.1 uncultured Eubacteriaceae bacterium | reverse complement strand
AATCCCCAAGCCCCTGTTGTTTTGCTCAGCAAAAATTAAAAAACGAAAAGAGGAAAACTATGCAGAACAGAACAAGAAACAGGCAGTTAAATCTTAAATTTACAGATGATGAATTTGAGTATATCAAGGCTAAAAAAGACCTTGCTCAATCTCAGAATTACACCGACTTTATCTTAAAAATTGCGGCACACTCAAATATTTATAGCATTGATACAATGCCTTTAATTGAGGTTGCCAAAGAGGTAAATAAAATCGGTGTGAACATAAATCAAATTGCAAAAATTATAAATACTACGGGAAATGTTTACGAAAATGAAATCAAGGATTTGCAAAACAAAATCAAGCGTTTAGAAGAAATCACATCAGATGCTTATTCTTATTTTATAAAGCTGAAAGATGGTAAACTGTAAATGGCTTATGTAAAAATAGAAAGCATAAAAATAGGAACACATCTTCAGCAATCTCTTGATTACATTAAAAATCCCGACAAAACAGACGGTGGCATTCTTACATTTTCTTACGCCTGCTCCTTAAACAATACGGCAAAAGAATTTCAAGAAACCTTAAAAAATACAAGACATTATGGAAATAATATTGCTCATCATATATATCAATCTTTTTCACCTAAAGATAACATTACCCCTCAAAAGGCTATTGAAATTGGTCGGGAAATGATGAAACGTATGTATCCAAATTTTCAGTTTTTGCTTTGTACTCATATTGACAGGGAACATATCCATAATCACATAATAATGTGTGCCGCAAATTTTAAAGATTATAAAAAACTGCACAGCAATCCGAACAATCTTAACACTTTAAGAAAAGTGAGCGATGTTATTTGTGAGGAAAATGGCATTTCTGTTATTGTAAAAGAATCAGGAAATCAGCGAAAAATACTTAAAAATATAATTGATGAGGCTGTTAAAAACTCAAATACGTTTGACGAGTTTTTAGGTTATATGCAATACCAAAAATACGAGATAAAGCAAGGAAAATACCTTTATTTCAAAGGAGAGCAAAGTAAAGTATTTTCCAATACAAAAGTTTTCGGAACAGCATATACGGAAAAAAGTATCAGAAAAAGAATTGCAAATCATATGGAAGTTGAAAATCATAAAATCCATATTTATGATAATAAAATCGTTAAAATGTCATACCGCAAAAGACTTAAATTGACTATTGCCGATGCTTTAAAAATGGCAAAAGATTATAATGATTTTCTCAAAATTATAGAACTGGAAGATTACGAAATTAAATTTGGAAAACACCTTACTTTTAAGCATATAACTGGCAGTCGGTACATTAGGGCTGAAAGTTTGGGAATGGAATACGGCGAGGATATGCTGAAACTGTATTTCACTAATAACGAAGAATATCAAAAGTTAAAAATTGAAATCAGCAAAACAAAAATTGACAAAATTATCGTTTCCGACAAGGCTTATCAGAACAGATATATCGAAAGCAAAAATGTTGATATTCAAATTCGTATTTTGAATTGCCTGAATGAGAAAGGCATAAAAAGTGCTGCGGAATTAGATTCACAACTCAAAAAATGCCAAAAACAGGTTGATATAAATAATCAGAATATACAAAATATCAACACGCAAATTTCCGAAAAAAAAGAAATTATAAAGTCATATCGTTCATATTGGCAGTATAAACCTGTTATTTCTGATATGCAGAAAATAAAATCTTCCGATGAACGAGAAAAATTCAAAGCAGAAAATAAATTCAGAATTGACCAATATAACAAAGCTGTTGAGATAATGAACCGTTCTAAAAATCCTGATGGCTCATCGCCAAAAGCCGCCGACTTGAATATTGAAATTGAAAGACTTGAAACTCTTAAAAACAATATTATTATAAGGCAGAATAAGGTAAAGTCTGAATTAGATTCTTATGAAAATTTGAAGTATAATATTGAGCAGATTTTAGACGATAATATTTCAAATAAAGAAAAAGAAATTAGGAAAACTATAAAAAAAGAAAAATCATTATAGTAATGTTAAAGGGTATGATGAAAAAAACATCATACCCTTTATAAAAATTATAAAATTTTGTATAGCAAAAAAACAGTCTTATTTTATGATTATAATAAATAAGGCTGTTTTCATTTTATAACATCTTTTATACGAATAACTAATAATTTTCTCAAATTTTGATATACTTAAATTATAATAATTAGACTTTCTAAGGGAGGATACAATGGAAGAACACATATACATTGCCTGCGATTTAAAATCATTTTACGCATCGGTTGAATGTGTTGAAAGAGGACTGAATCCATTAAAAACAAATTTAGTAGTTGCTGATGAAAGACGAACGGAAAAAACAATCTGCCTTGCCGTTTCTCCCTCTTTAAAAGCATACGGCATATCCGGCAGAGCAAGACTTTATGAAGTAATACAAAGAGTAAAACAAATAAATAACCAAAGAAGATATAACGCTCCCAATCACATTTTAGAGGGAAAATCTTATAACGCTGATGAATTGAAAGAAAACCATAATCTTGAATTATCATATATTATTGCTGTTCCAAGAATGGCATTTTATATAGAGTATAGTACAAGAATTTATAACATATATTTAAAATATTTTGCTCCGGAGGATATGCACGTTTATTCCATAGACGAGGTATTTATTGATATTACAGGTTATCTAAGCATATATAAAATGTCCCCTCGTGAACTTGCGGTGAAAATAATAAACGAAATATTAAATGAAACAGGAATAACGGCAGCGGCAGGAATAGGAACAAATTTATATCTTTGTAAAATTGCTATGGATATAGTTGCCAAACATATTGCTCCTGATAAAAATGGAGTTAGAATTGCTAAACTTGACGAAATGAGTTATCGAAAAAAACTATGGTCGCACAGACCAATAACGGATTTTTGGAGAATTGGAAAAGGCTACGCAAAGAAATTAGAATCAATAGGTTTATATACTATGGGGGATATTGCAAGATGTTCTGTTGGAAAAGAAAATGAATATTACAATGAAAATTTATTGTATAATATGTTTGGCGTAAAAGCTGAATTGCTCATTGACCACGCTTGGGGATATGAACCTTGCACAATTAAAGAGATTAAAGAATATAAACCCTCTGATAACAGCATAAGCAGCGGACAGGTTTTGTATTGTCCATACGATTTTGAAAAAGCAGAATTAATAGTTAAAGAAATGACTGACATTTTAGTTTTAGATTTAGTGGAAAAAGGACTTGTCACAAATCAAATTGTACTAACAATCGGATATGACATTGAAAATCTAACAAAACCCGAAATAAGGAAAAAATATAAAGGTGAAATAACAACCGACCGATACGGAAGGAAAACACCAAAACACGCCCATAGTACGATAAAATTAGACAGCTATACATCATCAACAAAAATTATAATAAACGCCGCTATGGAATTATATAACCGCATTGTTAATAAAAATCTGCTTATAAGACGGATAAACATTGCCGCTAATCACGTAATTAGTGAAAAAGATGTAAAAATTGAAACAGTCCCCCAACAGCTTGACATATTTACGGACTATGCGGAATTAGAAAAGCAAAAAGAAAAAGAAGAAAAGGAATTAAAAAAAGAAAAAAATATACAGAAAGCACTTATTGACATAAAAAATAAATTTGGAAAAAACGCTGTTTTTAAAGGTATGAATTTGCAGGAGGGAGCAACCGCAAAAGAACGAAATTCACAAATTGGCGGGCATAAAGCGTAAGAAATTTTTAAAATTTTTAAAAAGTTTGTATAAAAACTATAAGGTGAATAAAAATGAACAATGACCATAAATATGATGATATTATAAATTTACCTCACCATATTTCAAAAACAAGACCTCATATGCCGTTGACTGACAGAGCGGCTCAATTTTCTTCTTTTGCCGCTTTATCAGGATATAAAGAGGCAATAAGAGAAACCGAACGAATAACAGATGAAATGATTGAGTTAAGCGAATATGCAAAAGAAATACTATGCGAAAAATTGATTAAATTAAAAAATAGCATAAATATATATCCCGAAATTGAAATAACATATTTTACTCCCGATACTAAAAAAGCAGGAGGTTTTTATAATAAAATAAAAGGAAAAGCAAAAAAATATGATGAGTATAATCGAAATATAGTTTTAGATAATGGTGCAGTAGTTCCTTTTGACTGTATATATGATATATCCGGGGAGTTATTCGACATTAATTAGCATTAATCTTGAATATTGTCAATAAATTTGTTACAATAGTTTTAATGGATTTAATTTAAAAGTAAATAATATTACAAGGTTGTGATACTATGCAAATAACAAATTTTCACGCCACATATTATTCTCATATTTTAACACAGAAAAACGCTGAAAATATGCTTATAGCTACATTGCAGGACAGTAAATTAGATCTAAACCCTCATCAGATTGAGGCGGCATTGTTTGCTTTACGTTCACCGTTTAGCCGTGGAATAATTGAGGCTGATGAGGTTGGACTCGGAAAAACTATTGTAGCAGGATTAATAATTGCTCAAAAATGGGCTGAAATGAAACAGAAAATATTAATTATTGTTCCGGCTAATTTGCGACGTCAATGGCAAGTAGAGCTTGAAGAAAAATTTTATTTGGAGTCTGTAATTATTGATGGTGAAACCTTTGCAGAAACGGCAAAAATACAGGAAAATCCTTTTTTGCAAAATTGCATTGTAATTACTTCATATAATTTTGCGTACTCAAAGGCTGATTACATAAAAGAAATTGATTGGGATATAGCCATACTTGACGAGGCTCATAAAATGAGAAATGTTTATAAAAAAGATAATGTCATTGCACGTTCAATCCGCACATCTTTAAGAGATTGCTTTAAACTTCTTCTCACAGCTACCCCTTTACAAAACTCACTTCTTGAACTATTCGGACTTACCTCATTTATTGACGATTATATTTTCGGAAGTATAGAAAGTTTTAAGGTTCAATTTTCATTTCTGCGTGACGAAAAACAAAAAGAGTTTTCAGACCTTGTGGAAAGAATACGCCCTATATGTATACGAACTTTACGCAGTCAAGTGCTGGAATACATAAAATATACTGAAAGACTGCCTATAACACAAGAATTTGTGCCAACAAAAAACGAACAAATATTATATGATAAATTCAGCAGTTATTTGCAGAGAGATGATTTATGGGCAATACCGGCAGGCGGCAAATCACTTATTGTTATGGTTTTATGGAAACTGCTTGCCTCATCAACTTTTGCTATCGCCGGAACTCTTGAAAAAATCATACTTCGTCTTGAATATATGTATGAACACAAGGAAACGGTTAGAAACGTAAAAGTAAAAAATTTAGATGATGGGCTTGTAAATGACAGTGAGGAAGAAATTATTATAGAAAAAAGAAGAAAGCTGACAGAAAAAGAATTGTTATCTTTAAAAGCTGAAATTGACGAGCTTAAAGAATATCACTCTCTTGCTGTTTCAATAAAAGAAAACGCAAAAGGAAACGCTTTATTTACAGCACTTGAAAAAGGGTTTAAAAAATTAAAGGAATTAAAAGCACCGCAGAAAGCTGTTATTTTTACAGAAAGCCGCAGAACGCAGGAATATATTTATAAAATTTTGGAAAACAGCAAATACAAGGGAAAATCCATATTATATTTTGGTGGTATGGTACAAAAAAAGCAAGAGGAAATAAAAGAAAAGTTTAAAAATGAAATTCAAATTATGGTTGCGACTGAATCAGCGGCAGAGGGGTTGAATCTTCAATTTTGCCCTATGTGTATAAATTATGATTTGCCTTACAATCCTCAAAGGATTGAACAGCGTATCGGAAGATGTCACAGATACGGACAGCAAAACGATGTTGTTGTAATAAATTTTTTGAATAAAAATAACGTGGCAGACCAAAGAGTTTACGAGCTGCTTTGTGATAAATTTCAGTTATTTGAGGGAGTTTTTGGAGCAAGCGACGGCATACTTGGCTCAATAGACTCACTTAATTTTGAGAAACGAATAATAGAGATATATCAAAAATGCAGAACAACAGAGGAAATAGAAAGAGAGTTTGCTGAACTTAGGGAATATCTATTACCGCAAATTGATGAAAAAGTAAATAACATAAGGCAAAAACTCTTAGAAAATTTTGATGATGACGTTGCTAAACGCTTAAAAGAAAATAAAAATAACAGTGAAAATAATTTAACAAAATTTGAAAGTTTATTATGGGAAGTAACAAAATTTAAACTGGAGGAAAGATACGCTGATTTTGATGACAGCAACAAGAGTTTTTATGTTTATAAAAACCCATATTATAACAAAAGGCATAACTTCAAACGCCATCAAGGAGAATATTATTTAGATAAAAAAGCAGATTTATCAGAACGGTATCGCTTTAAATGTTCACTTGCTCAAACTATATTGTTTGAGTTTAAGCACGAGTTTATTTGGCATTATGGCAGTGTTACTTTTGATTTGTCAGGATATAAAGGCAGGTTTAGTAATTTAGAACATCTAAAGAATAAAAGCGGTTATATGGCATTGTACAATATGGAGATTATATATAATCAGCGCAGAGAGGAACAGCTTGTTTTTGCCGGATATTGTATTGACGGTGAAATACTGAGTCAAAAACAAATGAGCCGAATGTTTGAGTTATCCGGAAATGAAAATGATATTGATGGAAATATTTTTTATTCTAATAATCAATTATCTGAAAAAATTGCTGACCTTTTTGAACTTGAAAAAGAACATATTCTTGAAAAAATATCAATACAGGACAGCAATTATTATGAGGAAGAAACAAACAAAATTGTCAAGTGGGCAAGAGATATAAAAATAAGTTTGGAGCTTGACTTACGCAGTATTGACAAATCCATTGACGAAATATACGTAAAATTGAAAGCGAAAAATTTGACTTTAAAACAAAGGCTTGATTTGCAGGAAAGACTTTCCGAGTTAGAGCCTAAAAGAAAAGAATTAAGAATGAAAATTTATGATGAACAAGATAAAATTGACGATGAACGTAAAAAATTAATTGAGGAAATAAAGAAAAAACTCATACTTAAAACTGAAAGCAAAAAACTTTTTACTATTGAATGGAAAATTATTTGAAGATAAGATATAATAAAATATATCCTCTGTCTAAAAGGAGAATATTATGGATAATGATAATTCAAATGATTTGAAATATAATTTTAAACCGGATTATGTTTTTAAATATTTATTTACGAATTTAAGTACCGCTACAAGAATTAAACTTATAAATTCTATTTTTGGGATACACTTAGGGGAAGATTCAGAATTAATCGTATTAAATACAGAAAATATTTTTATAAGTGAAATTGATAAAAAAATAGAGCGGTCATACTCCGATACACTGATAAAAACAAATTATAAGAGGAAGATACATATAGAATTTCAATCTACAAATGATAAAAATATGGCTGTACGTATTTTTCTTTACGGACTGGAGGCAGCAAAACAGGAAAGTGACGAAAATGTTTTGAAATTTCCACTTCCGCATATAATATATACAATACCATACGGAAAATCTATGTATGGAAAAGAAAGTGTCATACTTGATGTGCCGAATTATATAGAAGATAAAAACAGCTATGAAGATTACAGAATACAAATAAATATAAAGTATACAAATCTTTTGGAGTTTTCTCTGAATGATTTTTCTGACAAAAATCTTGAAACATTATCTTTTGTTTATTTGTATAGATATATAAAAAAGCAGAATGAGTGCAGGACAGAAAAAGACGCTGAAACTATTTTAAATAATATAGACATTATTTCGAAAATATTAAATACTTTACCGCTGGAAGATAAACAAAAGCTGGCAATGCCTATGGCAGACCTTATTAAGGATATAGCAAAAATTGCAGAAAGAAATAATGTTAAAAAGGAGGTAATTTATATGCTGGAAACAAGAGCAAGAACTTACAGCGAGTCTATGTGGGA
>CAMTZM010000060.1 GCA_947086655.1 uncultured Eubacteriaceae bacterium | reverse complement strand
CTGTTTCATTTTATATTCCGGGTAATTGCCAAAAACCTTAAGTTGTTGGCATTGAGACCCTGACCCCCATAATTTTGGTAATTCATCAGGTGTTGCATTGAAATTTATGTATAGTTTATTAGAACTTAAAGCCGGAATAATGGAAACGGAATTCCGTTTAGGCTTTAATAAGTTTATAAGACTGATATGCAATTATTTAGACATTGAAATTGATAATATAAATCAAACATGGAATAGAACGGCAATAACAAATGACAGTGATTTGGCAGCAATGGCAAAAGACAGTGTTGGAATTGTGTCAAATAAAACAATTATTAAAAATCATCCATTTGTTGAAGATTTAGAAGAAGAACTTGAACAAATAAGAAAGGAAAAAAAAGAGTCAATAAAAGAATTTGGGGAAGGATTGTTTGAAAAAGAGATAAAAGAAATTAATAAACTTGAAATTGACGCCGATAAGGCGGTGAACAATAATAATGAAAAAGACTGATAATGAATATTGGAAACAGAGAGCGTTACAAAGGGAAAAAGCTGCACATAATATAGTTGTAGAAACAAAAAAAGAAATATATAAACACTACAATGATTCAATGCATGATATAAATGATAAAATAGAAGAATTTTATTATCGATACGCAAAAGAAAATGGAATTACATATTTAAAAGCAAAAGAGATACTTACAGATAAGCAATATGATAAATGGGAAAAATCATTAAAAGGATACATAGAAGAAATAGAACAAGCGACAAATGCTGAAACAGCGTCAGCACTTAAAGCACAGCTTGACGCAAGGACATATAGAAGCCGAATATCAAGACTTGATGCTCTTAAAGGAGAAATAGAAACAAGAATTAATGTAATGTATTTTAAGGCTTTAAATTGTATGAAAGAAAGTTTTTCAAAAGTTATTAGCGATACATATATGAATTCTGTCAATGACTTAGCGTCAAGATTTAAGTTAAATTTGAATCCCATATATTTAAGCAGTGAAGTTATAGAAGATATATTAACTTATCCATGGTGCGGAAATCATTTTTCAGATAGATTATGGAAGAACAAAGAAACTTTAATATATAATATTAGAGATATACTGGCAAAAGGAGTTACACAAGGGACAAGCCTTCCGCAGATGGCTAAGCAGTTATCAGATAAAATGGGACAAAGTTTTAAGGCGGCTTATAATTTAGTTGAAAGCGAAACTACACATTTTTTTGAAGAAGGCAGTTTTAGAGCATATGAAACTGCCGGAATAAAAAAATATCAATTTATATCAGAGCATGAATTAACAGTATGCAAAACTTGTGCAAGCCTTGATAACAAAATATTTGATGTTCCAGAAAGAAAAGAAGGAAAAAATGCACCTCCTATGCACAATCATTGCCGCTGTATAACAATAGCTTATAATGAGAATGAAGAAAAAGATTGCAGAGAAGCGGGATTTGAACCTCCGGAAGAAAGAGAAACATGGCAGCAATGGTATGATAATGAGGTTGAAAAACAAGGTAAAGATACTGTTGAAAAAGAAATTAAAATGCGCCAAAATGAGTCAGCGGACAGAAAACAGTATGAGGAATATAAAAAGGTTTTAGATAAGGAAAATGTACCTAAAACCTTTGCTGATTTTCAGAATTTGAAGTATAATAATATTGATAATTGGAATATTCTTAAAAATAATTATAAGATTGTTAATTCTTACGAAGATAATTCAGGAAGAATGGATAGAAATTTAATAATTAAACTTGATAATTTTGCATACAACACAAAAACTAAATGCTTTACAGGTAAGGCTAAAAATAAAGCTAATATAGCTGTTATGGAAATTGACGGCGAAATTAAAATCGCAAATAGTCAGGTTAATAAAGTTTTAGATCCTGTTTATATAAATTTTAAAGGAGATAAAAATAATATTGTTTTAAAAAAAGATGTTCCTGAATTTGAAACAATATTTGTTGGTAGTCATTCAAGAAAAATGGATAGTGAAGCAAAGTTATTTGAGTATGCAGCCGATATTTCAAAAGATGGTAAGAAACATACAATAAATATGCTTTCAGAAAAATGTATGTGTGAAAGTTGCTTAGGTGTTTTAAAACAATTTAAAGAAAAATATCCTAAAGTTGAGGTAAATGTAGTTTCAAATAAAAAAGAAATGGCGGAAAAAAATCATAATAAACCATGGAATTATAGAAAGTAAGGTGCGGAATATGAGAATTGAGCCGGAATTAACTTATCAGGATTATAAAGATGGAGTTATAGGCGCATTTAATATATTAGGTGATAAAAACTATGAAAGAGCGGAGGATATAACAAATTATATGGCAGATGAGGATGATGAGTTGCTTGTTGGAACTTCTTTAGCGATATGGATAATATCAATAGGAGAATATGAGGTAAGGCATAATCTTCTTGAGGATAGGGTTCTTCAACAATTATCTTATCATATTCCCAGATTTGAAATGGGAAAGTATACAGAGGATTTAACAGCAGAAGAATATGAACAAGTAAAAAAAGATGTTGAATATATTAAAAGTAAAGTTAAACTTTATAAACTTAAAAGTTATGAAGATGATTAAAAAATATTTATATTTTAAGGACATTTTAATTATGTTGTAAACAAATAAATTGTAAATTAGGTTTGAAGTGATTTAATATGTTTAATTATAATATTTGTATTGTTCCTAATGAAGAACTTTGAATGTAAAGATTACATGGGTGGAAAAAAAGGTATATTATGGACAATATCTCAAATTTATAAAATGATAAATAATAATGATTTAAAAGAGAAAATTTGTTTTAATTCATAAAAATAAACTCATATTAATTAAAATTATTTACGCCCTAAGCATGGCATTAAAAGGCTTTATTTTTATGCTAATTTTTAAAAGGAGAGGATTTGAAAATGGATTTACAGGAATTTTTAAACAGTACAAATGCTGGTTTAAAGGAAAAGGTAGCAGTGAGTGAAAGATTAAAAAATGAGAAAGGAGAATACTTTTTATTTGAAATTAAAGCAGCCGAGCAAAAACAATTTGAGGAATTACAAAAGAAAAATACAATATATGGAAAAAAAGGAAAGGTTACATTTAATAATGTTTCATTTCAGAATGAACTTATTATAGAAAATACAATATACCCAAATTTTAAAGATGCTGAAAGTATAAAAAAGCTTAACTGTTCAAGTCCGGAGGAATATGTTGAGAAGGTTCTTTTACCAGGTGAAATATCAAGACTTGCCGATTGCATATTAAAACTAAGCGGTTTTGACAATGATTTTGAGGATAGGTTGGAAAGTGCAAAAAACTATTAAAGGAAGGCGACGTAGAAACGCATTTTGCGTATGTTGCTTTCACACAATTTAATATAAAGCCAAGTGAATTTGTAAGCATGAGCTGGAATGAAAAAGCTGTTGTAATGGCGTTTATTGAGGAATATGCAAGACAGAATAAAAAAGAACAGGAAAAAATAAAGAGAAACGGACGAAAAAGAAGGTGACGAATTGTCAGAGGATAAATCAATAAATATAAAGATAAATCTTTCAGATGAAATAAGCAGTCCGCTGAATATGGTATATACAAATATAATGCGTATACATACAGCTATGAACAGTATTCGTAATATACCTAATATAATAAACAGCCCTATGCCGGTTTTGTCAGAATCTTTAGAGTTATCTTCACCTTCGGCAGACTCTTTAGGATTAGATAGAATTGATTATGCGAGAGAAGAATTTGAGAATATTTTAAATACTCAAAGGATGATAATGGAGCAGTCAGCTAAAACAGAAATAATATCTATTTCAGCCGTTCAGAATATAATATCTGTAAAAGAAGAACTTGATGAATTAAGAAAAGAAATATTAAGTATAAATGAAACCCCTGTAAGTAATGATATTATAAATATTCGCATATTGCCGCATATTGATGATGATTTTCAGCAAATAAATACAGCAGAACAAACCCTAAATAGTATTGTACAGTCACGAGCAATATTGTCACAATCTGAAGGTATAGAAATAATTCCTAAGACAGCAGTTGATAATGTTATAAGACTTAAAGAAGGCTTAGAATGTGTCTTACCGGTTACGGAAATGATAAAACAGATACGAAACGATAATATAATAAATATACAGATTTTATTAAATATTGATGAAAATTTTCAACAGATAAATATGATACATCAATCACTAAATGATATTATTCAAATACAGGAACAAATAGCAGCAAATGCTCAAAATATTGAGATAATTCCGCAAACAGTTCTTAATGATTTAATACAGGCAAATATACATATACAATCTATTTCATCAAGTATAGGCAGTATAAGCCATATTTCAAATAATAATAATATATTACAGCTTAATCAATATTTAATAAATATCTTGTCAACTATTGAGGAAATAAATCAAAATCCGATTGGAAGTATTGCAGAAACAAGGGAAATATTAAATCAGTTAAGATTAATTAATTCGAGTTTAAATGAGATAATATCAGGACAGCAGGAATTAAACGAAATATTAGAGCAAACAGGAAATACAATAAGTGATAACATAAATGGACAAAGAAACTTTAATAACCACATAATAAATGGGACATCAGCAGCTTCTGGTCTTATGAATACGATAAAAGGCGCTGTTGCGGCATATTTGTCATTTAGAGGTATAAAAAGTGCATTGGGACTGTCTGATGAAATGTCTAATACAGAGGCAAGATTAAATTTAATAAACGATGGTCTTAATACAACAGAAGAATTGAACGAACTTATTTTTGCAAGTGCTGAAAGGTCAAGAGGAAGTTATCAGTCAACAGCAGATGCTGTAAGTAAATTAGGATTACAAGCAGGGCAAGCATTTTCCGGTACAGAAGAAATAATAGCTTTTGTAGAACAGCTTAATAAACAGTTTACAATAGCTGGAACTGGTGTACAAGGAATTGACAGCGTAATGCTTCAGCTTACTCAAAGTATGGCAAGCGGAAAACTTCAGGGAGAGGAATTAAATGCTGTGCTGGATAATGCTCAGCCTATTGTTCAGAAAATTAAAGATTATATGCGTGATGTATTGGGATATAGTCAGCGAGAGGTTGATGCAATAAAAGACCTTGCGTCAAAAGGTAAAATAACATCAGATGTGTTAAAAAATGCGTTGCTTTATTATGCAGAGGAGACAAATGAACAATTTGAAAAAATGCCTATGACGTTTAGTCAGTTATGGACTCATTTTAAAAATCATGCTTTAATGGCGTTTAGACCTGTACTTAAAAAATTAAATGAAATTGCAAATAATAAGAAAGTTGCTACGTTTGTAAACGGTCTCATAAACATAATGTATGTTTTAGGAAACGTAGCGGAAAAAGCTGTGGATGTTATAGTATCAGGAATAGAAACAATAGCAGATATATGGGAGAACTATGGAGGAATTATAACTACATCAATAGCGCTTGTAATAGGCGCAGTGACAGCGTGGACAATAGCGCAGTGGGCGTTAAACACATCATTATATAGTTGTCCGTTAGTATGGATTATAGGCGTTATTATACTTCTTGTGGCTATTATATATTTTGCGGTAGATAAAATAAACGAAACAGAAAACAAAACAGTGTCGGCTGCAGGAGTAATATTCGGAGCTTTGGGAGCTGTATTTGCCTATATGTGGAATCAAGTTATTTCAGTTTGGCAGCTTATACTTAAAATAATAGATGTGTTTGTAAACGTATTTATAGATTTTGCAAATTTTTTATCAAATGTATTTAAAGACCCTATAAGTTCAATAATACACTTATTTAATGATATGGGTATTGAGGTAATAGAAATTGTTGAGAAAATAGCACAGGCTATTGATAATGTTTTTGGTACAAAACTTGCGGCAGGTGTTATGAATTTCAAAAACAAACTTTCAACTATAAATACTTTGGTGGCTGAAAAATTAGGTAATGGTAAGTATGAGAAAGTATTAAACAGAATAAGTATTGAGGATAAACTAAAAGAAATGGGAATTTCCTTTGACAGAATGAGTTATACAAACACTGCCGAAAGTGGTTATAACATAGGTAAAAAAATAGATGGAATATCGGATATATTCAATAAATTAAATGGATTAGCAGAAAATAAAAATCCTTTTAATTTTGATAGTTTTGGAAGTACCGAAGGCATAGATAGTATTGATAAAGTAAATAAAGTAGGAAAGGTAAGCGGAACAGTAGACGTATCAAATGAGGATTTAAGACTGCTTAAAGATATAGCGTCCCAAAAGGCTATAATTGAAGTACATAATAATACGGTTGTTCCAAAGCTTAATGTAACATTTGGAGATGTAAGGGAAAGTGCAGATGTTAAAAAAATTGTTAAAAGTATTGAGACACTTGTAAAAGAAGGTTTAGAGTCGGGAGCAAGTGGGGCTTATTAAATTTTTATGTCCTAAGCATGACAATAAAAGGCTTTATTTTTATGATAAAAAGAAAGGGGGAATAAAAAATGATAACAGAATTAATAAAAGATATGTTAGGCGATGAGTTGGCGAAGAAAGTCGAGGAAAAACTTAAAGGAAAAGGCAAAGATGGAAATGATATTGAACTTGTATGCGGAAATAATGGAAGTTATGTACCGATAGAAAGATACGAAGAAGAAAGAAATAAAGCAGAATCGTCCAAAAAGTTAGTAGTTGATATTGTTAATATGGTAAAGCAATATGGTGGCAGCGGAGATGTGAAAACAATTAAAAAAGAACTTGAGCAAACTATACAAAATTTGAAAACAGAGTCAGATAATAAAGTTATTAAAATGCAAAGAGAATATATGTTAAGAGAAAAGTTAAAAGAAAATGGGGTAATTGATTCAGATTATTTAATTTATAAACAAGGAGGCATTGATAAATTTGTTTTTAATGATAAAAATGAACCTGTAAATATTGAAAATATTTTAAGCGCATATAGGAAAGAATCACCTCATTTATTTTTATTAAAAAAAGAACAGGTTTATTATTCACCTAAAAAAGGAGAAGAAACAATAGTAAATCCATGGGCAAAGGAAACATTTAATTTAACAAAACAGGGAGAAATATTTAAAGAAAATCAAAGCCAGGCAAGGGAACTTGCAGCACAAGCGGGGATTGAAATTTAAGGGAGGATAAATTATATGTTAGGAACAAAATTATTAGATGTAATAGTACCAGAATTATTTAATCCATATATAATTAATCAAAGTATGGAAAAATCAGCTTTATATCGAAGCGGAATTGTTATAAATAACAGTGAGTTTGACAAACTTGCAAGTCAAGCAGCACCAACAGTAAATATGCCGTTTTATGAAGACCTTACAGGAGAGTCTGAACAAATTATTGAAAATGAAGACCTTGAAGATAATAAAATTACATCAAATAAAGATATAGCTGTAATTATAAGACGTGCAAAAATGTGGAGTGCTACTGATTTATCAGCGGCTTTAAGCGGAAAAGACCCTATGGGAGCAATAGCAACTCTTGTGTCAAATTTTTGGATAAGAGATATGCAAAAGGAACTTATAGCAATTTTAAAAGGAATTTTTGGAAACTATACAGAGGATTCAAACACAATAACGCCTCTTAAAAGTAATTTACTTGATATTACAACAGCATCAAGTGCAGCGGCAAAGATAATTAATGCTTCAAGTTTTATTGATGCACAGCAGCTTTTAGGAGATGCACAGGCACAACTTACAGGTGTTGTTATGCATTCAGCTACATGGAGTTATCTAAAAAAACAAGAACTTATTGAAACAGTAAATCCAAGTGTTGACACAAGTTTTGATACATATCAAGGGAAAAGAGTAATTATTGACGATGGATGCCCAGTTGAAAACGGCGTATATACAACTTTTTTATTTGGACAAGGGGCAATAGCATTAGGAAACGGAAATCCTGAAGGTTTTGTTGCAACAGAAATAGACAGAAATAAGAAAAAAGGTTCAGGTGTTGATTATCTTATAAATAGAAAAACATATATATTGCACCCAAGAGGAATTTCTTTTACAGGAAATGAAGTTCAAAAACAAGAAGGTCCTTCAAGAATAGAACTTACAAACACAAAGAATTGGAAACCTGTATATGAACCAAAGCAAATAAGAATTGTTGCGTTTAAACATAAAATAGGATGATTTATATGATTGAAAAGCTTAAATTATTGTTAGGAAAAAAAGAAATAGAAAAGGAACAGGAGAATGAGGTGACCCCTAAAAGTTAGACTTTTAAGCGTAGCAGTTTTATGGCTGCTA
>CAMTZM010000059.1 GCA_947086655.1 uncultured Eubacteriaceae bacterium | reverse complement strand
ATATTTATATGCTCTATATATTTCTTTCACTATATTTCACCTTACTTTACTTTATATCACCTCATGTTTTTATAATAACATACGTTTTAGTAAGAATAAAGTAAAATAGAGGGTTAATTCCTTTCTTTTAAACAACATATGTAAGAACCGTAAGTCCTTACTTTAGTTTTAGGAGTTTGTTCACGTTAGAACGCAGCTTCTAACGCAGTCTTATCGTCACCGACAGACCTCTTATGCTTTCACATAAGCACAGACTATATCTTATCCTACGTCATTACACGTTTAGGTCTACCCGCTTCCCATGTCATCAGCTTACACGGTACTTCCCTCAAGAGGAATAGTCGTTGAACCTTTTCCTGTTCGGAACTTGGCTGCTGATTGCCTATTATTACAGCACTTAGGATTTAACCATATGCTATCTTAACTATTTTTTCTACTTTCGTCACATTCACGCTTAGCTGTATTTCATGCTTACGTTGTAGTTAGTTAAGCTTTAAGGGTTTTTAGCAGTTCAAGTAGTATTGAATAGGTTTTATACCTATTTCTACATACAGATTTCTCTATATGCTGACTATTTGTTCCACTAACTCATGTCTAAAGGCACGAGTGTGCGTGGAACAGTTAATCAACATGTTCAAGTATAAATCCAAGAACAATAACATCAAATTTTTTATCTGTTTCAAAATCTTCAAAATATGAATTAATAATATTAATATTACAATCAATATTTTTACTTTTAAATTTACTTATTAACTCCTCTGAACCCTCTACAACAATGTAATCATTTATTTTTCTGCTAAAAATTTCAGCCGAATTTCCATCACCTAATCCTAATTCCAAAACACTTTTTATATTTTTAGAAAGTTCAAATATTCTTTCATTAAGATATAATGTCATACGTTTATCTTCATCTAAATATATATTTGAACTATCCGAATATATATTTGAAAGTGAATCTAAATTTGTATTCATTAATAAACTATTCCCTTCTAAATAAATTCTGTACTTTTAACATCATAAGAAATTTTGCATTTATTAGGCATAACTATTGCATATTCCTTAGTTGACTTATGTAAATACGAGCTTGCTCCAACTAACGTATAATCTGAAATATTAATATTATTATGTACAGTAGAGTTTGCTCCTATAAAACAATTATTTCCAATATTAACAAAACCGGCAATAGTACATGATGCTGAAATAGTGTTAAAATTATTTATAACTGTATCATGTGTAATAATCGCATTACTCATTAAAATATTACTGTTTCCTATTTCAACAAAGGGCTGAACTATTGCTCTTTCCATAATAATATTGCCTTTTCCTATTTTTGAGTTAGGCGCTATAAAGCTTGTTGGGTGAATAAATGAAGGCATGTTATATCCTAATTTTTCACATTCCAAAAATTTTTTTTGCCTTACAGAATTCATATTGCTATAACCAATTGCAACTAATATAGAAAACTCACAAGGGCTATATTTATATGAAATTTCTTCAAATGCAACAACAGGACGCCCGCAAAACTCATTTTCGGTAATATAATTTTCATCAACCGAAAACGCCTCAACCGAATATTCTGAATAAGTATTTACAAAAAAGCTTATTAACTTTGCAAAACAGCCATTTCCAATTACAACAAGTTTCTTCATAATTTAATTAAAACGCCGCCTTTCATTTATCTGCTGCCGCCTGAAATTAAAATATTTTGTCCTGTAATAAATTTCGCATCATCTGATAAAAGCATTTTTATTATAGGAACTACATCTTGAACATTAGCGTTTCTTTTCATAGGGTTATCTTCCGCATTTTTCTGAACAATTAAATCTGATATATCATTTAAAAATTTTGTCTCCATCATACTTGGAGAAACCGCATTTATATTAATTTTTTTCTCCGCATATTCATGAGAAAGCGCCTTCATTAAACCTAAAAGAGCATATTTAACTGTTATATAACTGCTTTGATATTTAGCCGGATAGTAAGTATTAGATGATAACATAAAAACAACTTTACCAAATTCCCTTTTAGCCATTAAAGGCAAAAATTTATTAAGAACTTTGTAAACAGACTTTAACTCAACTGTTAATTCTCTTTCAATATCTTCCCACTTTAACTTTTGAAATTTAATATTTTTTATATTTAGAGCCGGCAAATGAACTATATGAGTAATATCCTGTTTTAACTGTTCTATATTAGAAATCATTTTATTTGTACTTTCATCATTTAAAAAATTTGCTTGAATCTTTTTAATCTTATTTCCATAATTTGAAATTAAATTATCTAAATTTTCACAATTATTACAATAATGAGCAGCAATCATATCATAATCATTATATACTTGTTCAATTAAAGCACAGCCAACGTCAGAAGACGCCCCCAGTATCAATAAATTTTTATTACTCATCTAATACACCTACATTCATTTTACCTTTCATTACCTTTACTCCATCTTGATTTATTATGCTGATTTTTATAATAAGCAGTTTAAATAAATCATTTTTTTCCACAACCTCGCCTTTTACAGTAATTGAATCATCTACAAATACCGGTTTAAGCATTTTTACTTCTACCCCATGAATCAAACTGTTTTGCCCCGGAAGATAAACACCTGCCAAAGTAGATAAAAACGATGCTGTAAGCATTCCAAAACAAACACATCTATCAAAATTTTTTTGATTTGCAAAAGACTTATCAATATGCAAAGGATTTATATCTCCTGTTATTTCAGAAAAAGCATTCTGCATATTTTGCGTAATTTTTACAGAAAATTGTTCTTTATGCCCTATTTTTATATCTTCATAATTATAAATATTAACTTTAATTTGACATCTTCCTTTCTACTAAATTTACCATTGCGCCTACATTTTCTATATTTTTTATATCATCAACGCTAAATTTTACTTTAAATCTTTTTTCAACAGCAACAATAATATTTATATATTCAAGAGAATCCCAATCCTCTATATCTTCTGAAGACGTACTTTCTTCAATTTCTAACTCGTCATCATCAAATATATCCTTTAAAATTTCAACAATACCTAAAAAAATTTCATTCCTTTCCAATTTCAATCACCTCCATAATATTACTTAAACAATCGCTTTTTATTGGCACTTCATATATCCAATCACTTGATAAATCATCTTTATATATTAACTTAAATCCTAAACTTTCATAAAAATCAGATACTAAATTATTTTTTTTAGTTTTAATATAATGTCCTTTAACAAATTTTACGCCTTTTTCAATGCATTTTTTAATAAATACATTAAACATTGTTTTTTCAAGTTCTCTTTTAAAAACTCTGCAGCTCATTATCCATAAATCAATATCAGCTATATCATTTTTAACACTTGCCATTATTACAGAAACAATTCCATTATCACCAAACTTATCAATAAGCCTTGAACAAAACGCTATGCAGTTTTTATTAATATGTTCTTTAACATCATCATAATTAAGTCTTATTGTTGTTAGATTAAACTGATTAGTTTTATTTATTAACTGTACAATCCTGTCTATATTTTTTTCGTTAAATTCTGAAACTTCGCATTTCATACTTAATGATTTAAGATAATCTTTGTAATCAGTATAACTTTTAATTGCTGAATTTCTGTTTAAATTATCATTGTAATATTGATTTCTTTTTTTATCATCATCAGAAATTGATGTAACTTCAAAATAACCTGCCCTATCTAAATAATTAATATATTCTTCAGGCAAATTAATATTTAAAGTTTCTATTTGCGGCAGACTTTGTTTAACTATATCTCTCTCCATTTTATTATCATCAATAAATACAAAACTGTCTAATCCAATATTTAACTCGTCCACTATTTCTTTTATATTTTCATCTTTATTTTTCCAGTTGACTTTTTTTATTAAAAAATCACTTTCTTTTAAAACAGAAGACTCTTTTTCAAAACCTTTTAAAGCTTCATTTTCATTTTTAGAGCAGATATTAAGAATAATTCCCATATTAGACAAACTCTTTATATATTCCTGAAAGTCTTTAAAAATCATTCCTTCCGAAGATTCCATATCAATTTTAATTCCATCTATTCCATCATCTCCGATTACTCCGCCCCATAATGTATTATCCAAATCCAATATTAATGATTTTTTATTTTTTCCATATATAGATTTTATTATATTTGCAATATTATTTGCGACCATAGGTATAGCGTCAATAGAAAAAGCATATTTATACATATACCATAACTTATTATCAAACCATTTGTCTAAACCATAACATGCCGACTGATATTCTATATCATTTATATAAAAAGAAGAATTTTGTCTTGAATATTGATAAAATTTTTCATTAATTCTTTTTATAAAATTTAATTTTCCAAATTTCAATACAGTATCTTGATTTCCTAACAACCTAACAGGCAGCATCTCAAAATTATTTTGAATTATAGAACATGAAAGAGTTTCTTTTATTTTTTCCCATACTTGACAAAATTTCAAATATATTTTATTAATCTTTCTTTCCGTTTCTTCATCACTTTCAAAAACTTCTGGAAATTCTTCTATATTTTTATTATTAGTATGGATATAAATTATATTAGGGTTAAATATTTTTATTTCCTCAATACCAAATACAGCATCTTCATAAAATCTATTATAATTACCTTCCCAAAATACAGGCTTTATGCCATAACTAAGCAGAAAAATTTCCAATATATTTTTGAGTTCACCTATTGTTGAACCGCTTAATATTGCTATTTTTAATTCTATTAGATTCTCTTTTTTATTTAAAATGCTTTTCTTCAAAGATTTTTTCTTTTTTAAAATATATGCACTATCAAATGGATATTTCAATTCTTCCATATATTCACCTCTTAAACAGGCTTTTAAATATTTAATTATTATTAATTAATTTATAGGAAAAATTTAGAAAAATATTATAAAAGACATTTGTACATTACCTCATTATAATATAGAGGTAACGTACAAACTTTATAAAAACAGAAAAAAATAATAGGAGCTGATTTAATATTTGCAAAATAAAGAATACTTTTAAATACAGTTTAAAACAAAGTATTATTTATATTCAGAATAACCTGATTGCCAATCCATACATTTTACGCATTTTTCCGGAAGCTTATCCCATTCATGACTTCTGTGCAAATCTCTGAATTTTTTAAGAGAAGTATTCCATACTTCCTCAATACTTTTATCAACAATACTGTCAACCTTTATTGTACAATCTACATCACACGGACATATAGCAACATCGCCTGTATCTGTAACAACAAATACATTCATTCCCCAATAACATGGAATTCTCTCAAGACCTTTAATTAAGTTAGGAGCTTCAATATCTCCTCCCCAACTTACCATAGGTCTTATCTTACATGTAATTCCGTGCTTGTTCCAAAACTCAACAAACTCATCAGCTTGTCCTTTATTAAATTCCATTTCAATAAATTGCAGAACAATTCTTTGTCCTTCTTTTCCATATTTATCTAAAAGTTCTTTATAATCAAAAATATTCTTTACAATATCCTGATATTTACCCCCCCCCTACTCTAATTTTTGAGTAAGATTCTTCATTAACAGCGTCCATACCTACTACTAAAGTTGGAAGCCCGGCATCAATTAACCTTTTAGAATATTCTTTTGTAAGCAATGTTGCATTTGAGTTAAACCTAATATCGCTAAGCCCTTTTTCACGTGCGTAAGAGATTTTGTCAGGCAAATCTTTAGAAATTGCTCCTTCTCCAAAAAATGTAATCCAAATTTGCGCATCTGGTCTTTTTTCTGCAATTTCGTCAATAATCTTTTTATATAACTTCTCGCTCATAAATCCCGGTTTTCTTTTCATAGTTTTATGCGAACACATAACGCATTTTAAATTACAATAAGAAACCGTATCCAATGCGAAAACTTTTGGAAATGATTCTTCTTCTTTTAAAATTCTGCTTGCTACTTTTTCTTTTAAAAACTCATTTTTCTTTTTTATATCATTCATTTTTTTCTTCCTTCCATTTTCAAAAATAATTTCATTTCCTTCACTTGATTTATACAAATATGCACCAGCTCCTACCAACGTAAAATCCAAAACACTAATATGGTCACGTATTGTTGCATTCGCTCCAACAAAACAATTATTTCCTATATTAACAAATCCGGCAACAGTACTTGATACAGAAACAGTATTAAAATCCCTTAAAACAGTATCATGAGCAATAAGAGCATTGCTCATTAAAATATTTCCATTTCCTATTTCGGAAAAGGGCTGAACAATTACTCCTTCCATAATAATATTGCCCTTTCCTATTTTTACATTTGGAGCGATAAAAGCTTGAGGGTGAATAAATGAAGGCATATCATACCCCATTTTTTCACATTTTTTAAATTTTTCCTCTCTTATACTATTCATTTTGCTGTAACCAATAGCAACCAATACAGAAACTTCATCAGGAGGAAAATATTCCATAATTTTTTCAAACGCTAAACAAGGTCGTTTGCAAAATTCTTTTTCAGTAATAAATAATTCATCAACAGAAAAAGCTACTACCGAATATTCTGAATAAGTACTTACATAAAAATCAACTAATTTAGCAAAACAGCCGTTTCCAATTATAACAAGTTTTTTCATAACTTATATAAAATACATCCTTTCATTTATCTGTCAATTCTTTATTCATTTTAAATTAAAATTAAATAATTTATTCCATAATTCTTTATTCATATCAACATTAAAAATATCTTTAACATTTAAAAAATTATTTTCTTTAGCCTTTTGGTCATTTCTTATGAAATCTTCAAAATCTTCATTTTTTATATTAGAAAAATCATTCATTATACAATTCATTTTTTCATAAAAATCCCAAATGCCATACACATTTTTTATATATACTTTTTTACCTAAGTATAATAAAATACGAATATTATTTGCTGCCATATTATTTTCAAAACACATAACAGCTATGTCTATATTTGATAAAAACTCAATATATTCATTTGTATTCATCATTTTAAGTACTGGTACAAATTTTTCACCGAAAATATTTTCGCCATATTCCTTAATTTCCTTAGCATATTGCTCGCTGCCATAAGACAAAACACAGTATATTTTTATTTTTTCATTCTTGAATTTAGAAAGTGCATCTAAACCATCTTTATGCATACCTTTTAATGACGCTGAATGATTTAACAAAATATTTATACATCCATTATCATCTTTCTTATTTTTGCATTTTTCCAATACATTTTCAGAAATATAATTATAAGTTGATTTAGTTTTTTTATTATCTTTAAAAATCATATCATATTCTTTTAATATATATTCATATTCTCTGTCTCCGCCACAATCTATATTTTTTATATGTCTTAAAATATTTATAATATCTTTTTGTTTTTCATCTTCTTTACTATAACGAGCTTCCATTCCCCAAACTTTCCATGTGGCTTTTTCTTCCAATAAATCAAGTTTATTTTCAAAATACTTTATTATTTCTGCAGTTAATCCACCTGAATGAAATATAATATTCTTACATTCATTCATTACTGTATCTAAATGGCTTAACTCCTCTTGTATGTTTAAATAATTCAAATTCATAGTTTCCTCTACAACAAATATATTACAGCTATTTTCTTTTGAAATAAAGTCCCATGTATTGAATTTATCAGCTCTATTTTTCACATTATTTCTTACGTCTATTTTATAAACAACAAACAAATGTTTTTGAAAATCAAACTTATCTTTTATAAATCTTATAAAATTATTTAAAAATATGGAATCCGGAAAAAAATGAACATACTCAAATTTCTGATTTTTATACTTTATATTGTCTTTTATATCATTATTTTGTAACAAAAACCTTTTTTCTTTACAAAACACATCTAAATATCTTCTTGAAAAATGAATAAAAGACCCCTTAACAGGCATCTTAGACACATCTCCATAAAAGAAATAATGTAAAAGACCTAATCCCTCAAATTGTATCCTTAAATTATAATAATCAATAATTATAACAGTAATAACAACTATATTGTTTAAATTTTCTTTTCTTAATGTTTCAGGAGACACTATTTTGATTCCTAAAAATTCTTTTCCCCATTTACTTGAATCGTTATCACAAATATACTCAATTTTTTTATCTGAAAAATATTCTTTTATAACTTTTTCATTTCGAGTTGACGCACAAAAAAATACAATTTTTTTATCCGCTGTAAATTTTTTTATCATTTCGGCGTCATATTCCTCAAATACGTTATTATAAAATTTCATATTTTATCCTCCAAAATTACTCAAAGTGACATACTCTCCCGCCTACGCTCGTACCTCGCTAAGAGGCGGGAGCTTCTGAC
>CAMTZM010000058.1 GCA_947086655.1 uncultured Eubacteriaceae bacterium | reverse complement strand
GTCAATTCATCCCACCACCTAAGAGGTGGGGGAATTCTTGCCGAATTTGGTTAAAATTAAGAAAATATTTTTAAAAATAATAATATAACTTTTTTTAAGTAAATATTTTGATTTTTAAACAAATTTTAAAACTCTACATTATAAAAATCAAATATATTTTTAATTACATAAATTACTTCTTCTTTGCTTAAATTATAATACATAGGTAATCTAACTAATCTTTCGCTTTCAAATGTAGTATACACATCTTTTCCAAAAAATTGGCTGTATTTTAAACCGGCCTCCGAAGAATGTAGCGGAACATAATGAAAAACCGAACCAATTCCTTTTTCTCTTAAATAAGCTATAAGCTTAGTTCTTTCCTCTAAACTTTTTGCCTTTATGTAAAACATATGTGCATTATGTTTACAATTATCAGGTATAAAAGGCAATTCAATTATACCTAAGTTTTTAAGCTTAGTCAAATTTGAGTTGTATGTATCCCATAATTCCAATCTTTTGTCATTAATTTTATCAGCTATTTTTAGCTGAGTATATAAATACGCAGCATTTAAATCACTTGGCAAATAGGACGAACCTTTTTCAACCCAACTATATTTATCAACTTCACCTCTAAAAAATCTTGCCCTATTAGTTCCCTTTTCTCTTATAATCTCGGCATTTTTTAAATATTTCATATTATTAATTACTAAAGCTCCGCCTTCTCCCATTGTATAATTTTTAGTTTCATGAAAACTATAACAGCCTAAATCTCCGATTGTTCCTAAATATTTATCTTTATATTTTGACATAACACCTTGTGCCGCATCTTCTATAACAACTAAATTATATTTATTTGCTATTTTATTAATTTTATCCATCTCACAGCTTACACCAGCATAATGTACTACTACTAAAGCTTTTGTTTTATTTGTAACAGCAGCTTCAATTAAATTCTCATCTATATTCATAGTATCAGGTCTAATATCTACAAATACTATTTTAGCTCCTCTTAATACAAAAGCGTTAGCTGTTGAAACAAAAGTATAAGAAGGCATTATAATTTCATCACCCTCTTTAATATCTAACAAAAGTGCTGTCATCTCCAGCGCCGAAGTACAAGATGTAGTTAATAAAACCTTATTTGCTGAAAATTTGTTTTCCATTAATTCAGAACATAATTTTGTATATTTTCCGTCTCCTGAAATACGGCGATTTGCCGCATCTTTAATATAATCCAAAGAATCACTTAAATACAGTGCTTTATTAAATAATATATTTGCTTTAAATACTTCTCTCCATTTTTCAGCAACCGCATTTATATCAAATAAACTTTCGGCAACTGATTTATTATTTTCATAATTATTATCTGAAATAAAATTATTAAAATCTTCATTTTTCAAATTATAATAATCATATAATTTGAATCCCAAAATCTCAAATCTATCCCATATAGCTTTTCCTTTTGGAGTATATACCTTTTTGCCAAAATATAAAGCAGCTTTTAAACCTTGTATTCCTGCTGAAATATCACACGCCATTATAACTACATCAATGTTATATAAAAACTCCATATATTTTTCAAAACTAATGTATTCATCTAAAGAATAAAATTTTTCTCCAAAAATTTCTTTGCCTCGTCTTTTCACTTCTTCTATATAATCTTTCTCACCATAAGACAGAGGACAGTAAACCCTAATATTTTCGTCTTTAAATTTTGATATTTCATCAAAAACATCTAAATGCTTGTCTATTTTTATACCAAAATGTCCTACTAAAATAGAAACGTAATCTTTTTTATCTTGTACATAATTTACTAATGATTCTTTTTTAAAATAACCAGAATAAGTTAAATCAGCATTAATTATTTTAAAATTTGAAATATCATAATTTTTTTTGAAATCATCATACAAAAATTTAAAGTCATATTGACTATAATAAATTTCTTTAACATTGTTTATAAGTTCGCCTACTGGAGAATTTTTTGTGAATCTTGCGTCACCTCCCCATATAATCCAAGCTGTTTTATCCGAATATTCTTTAATTACTTCCTCTAAAAAATATATTAATACTCTATTATATATAAAAAGGAAAGAATGAAATATAATTTTAAATGAATTGGCAAATATATTTTTAATTTTGTTTAAGTATAAATATGTTAACAATTCATTTTTTCCAAATCCCTCAAATTTCAAATCACCTATTATGTATATATTGCCATATTTATCTTTTAATTCCTTATAAAAATCCCAATTTTTATACCATGGTCTAACTCCGCTTATTATAAAAAAATGTTCCTCAAAATCAAATTTATCAACTAAAAGATTAATAAATGGTCTTGTAACTTTTTCATCCGGCATAAAATGAATATATTTATATTTTTTATTTTCCATCTGAATTTTTATATTGCTTTTAAAAAATTGATTTTCTTTTAAAAAATTAATATCATCACCTATATAAACCGTTTCAAAAAACCATTTGAATTTATTTTTAATATAATCAGACAAACTTAATTCTCTAATTACTGTTACAACAACAATATTGTCATCATTTATATTATATAATTCCTCTGGTGATATAATTTTTATATTTGTATCTTCATAACACCTTTCCCATTTACTTTTGTCACTATCACAAATATAAAGTATTTGTTGATTTTCAGGCAAATCGTTAATAATTGGCTTTAGTCTTGTTGATGCTCCAAAAAAAACAATTTTTTTGTCTTTAATGTAATCTTTAAATTCTTCTATGGAATATAAATTAAAATCACTGTCAAAAAATACGCTTACTCTATCATCCACATAATACCCTCCTATCTATCTATATAATAAATAACTATAAATTATATTTTTCTAACAATATAATGTATTTTAAATTTTGTATTCAAATCAATTATTTCTATTTTATTGTTAGTAGTCTTTTCATAATCAAATAAAACTTCATTTATATCTGATTTAGTTAGAAAATTCAAACCGTCTACAAAATCGACGTTTTTTACCCCCCCCCTTATCAAAAAATCTTTAAATTCAGCTTTATGTCCATATAAAGGTTTTCCAAAATCAATTAAATAATGTTCCTCAAATGTGTTTTTATAATCAGGCAATGTCATGTAAATAACTCCGCTCTTTCTTAAAACCCTTAACATTTCTAATATACAACTTTTATAATCACTGACATGCTCTAAAACCTGATAACAAGTAATTACATCAAAACTTTCATCATCAAATACTAATTCTTCACCATAACAATTATATATTCTTTCTTTCCACTCTTTAGGATAATTAAGCTCATCAATTTTTAAATCAATAAACTTTTTCTTATCCATATCTATATCTATTCCATAAGCGTCATATCCCAATAACAAATAATAGAACAAATTTGTACCGCAGCCACACCCAAAATCCAATACCTTTTTATAGTCAGTCTTATATTTATCCACTACATTTTTAGTTCTTGGAATATAATGATTTAACCACATATTCCAAATTTCTTCGTTTTTATTTTTATCGTCTTTATTTAACGCTTCACGCTCTATATATTCCTTTAAAAATACAGCATGCTTACACTCTTTATTATATAAATCAAATATATTATTCATATGAATACAATTATTTATATTCATTTCTTTAAGCCACAGCATTATTTCTTCGCCGCTTTTTTTAGCAGCAGTTACAATAACTTTAGTATTTTTATCTTCATTTAATAATACACTCGGGCTTTTCACCTCTATATATTTATCTCCAATTTTTACAAACATTCCTTGTTTAGCCTTATTATTATCAACAAAATATAAAATATTATATTCATATCTTAAAAATTTCGCCATCTTTTCTCCTTCTGATGACGCTCCAAATAAAACAATATTTTTCATAAAAATTCTCCTTTTAAAAATTGTATAAGGTTTTAATTATTAGAAAAATTTATGTATATTTTTTATACAATCCATATCTACATTATGTTTTTATTTACTTTTATACTTAAATCATAACTATACATTTTATCTTTTTCTTTTTTTCTGAATTTAATAAAATCTTCAACATATTTATCAGGTACATATATACCACACATGCTTTCGTCAAAACAAAAGAAATTTTTACTGTATTTTTCACCTAAAGCGTTGTAAGCAGCGTTTAAAAGTTCTAAATTTTTTCTTAAAAAGCCATTTTTCATATCATGCAGTATTATAAAACCTTCATTCATATTTGTAATTTTTATTATATTTGTTAAATCAGAATAAACGCCTTTATAAGTATGCAAACCGTCTATATATGAAATATCCGGTTTATAATCTATGCTGTTAAAATCTAATTTCATAGAATCTCCTATAATTCTTCTAAGTTTTTTCTTATCTCTCAAAAAATATCCCGCAAAGTTTTCTAATCCCCGTTCTTCAAAAAACTTAACACTGTATATACAATCATCCGGAAGACTAATGCTTAAAAACTCGTCGCATAAATCATATATGCAATCAATACTTTCTCCTATAAATGAACCTATTTCAAGATATCTTTTTAAATTATATCTTTTAATAACAGAGCGTATTAAAAGATAATCTAAAATACCTGAAGCACCTCCCGAAAATACTGCGTTTTTAATACTCAAATCATTGTCAAAGCTTTTTAACAAACCTCCAATATTTAATTGTTTTATCTCAACTTCATTATTTAATCCTTCTTCAAAAGAATCTTTAAATGTTTCATTACGATGATAATTATTACATCCTATATTAAAGCTAAAATGCTCATATATACCATTATCTACAAGTTGTTTTTCAATTTCTTTTTTATACATGCTTGCTATAACTATATTAAAATCTTTGTATATTTTTTTAAGAGTTTCAAAATCAATTATTTCAATACCATCTATTTTATTTCCCTTTTTACTTAAATCATTATCAGCAAAATAGGCAATATTTTCATTTCCATAATATGTTAAAGCAATTTTGCCAAGCTTTGAAGCCCCAAAAATTATTATTTTTTTATTATCCATATTTAAAAACTCCTCATGTAATACAATCGTTTATATGTTAATTATACATCCATTATATTTTCATTTACGTTTATTTTCAGACTATAACTATATAATTCATTTCTATTAAATTTTTCAAACTTATTAAAATCATCTATATATTTATCCGGTACATATATACAACAAAACGCTAAATCAAAACAAAAGAAATTTTTACTGTATTTTTCATCTAAAAAACAGTTAATAATATCTAAAATCTGTTTATTTTTATATAAATAATTATCATTTATACTACGTATTATTATAAATGTTTTACTCATATCTATAACACTTATCACATTTTTTAACTTATCAATAATTTCATTCAATTCATAGTTATAAAAATTTTCCATATCAACATATAAAATATCTGGTTTATAACTCATAGAGCTAAAATCAAAATTCATTGGATTTTCAATAATCCTTTTCAACTTTTTCTTATTTCTTAAAAAATATCCTGAAAAATTTTCTAATTCTTTTTCATTAAAAAAACTAATATTATTCTCATTATTATCAGGCAAGCCAATGCTTAAAAGCTCATCACATAAATCATAAACACAATCAACACTTTCTCCTATAAATGAACCTATCTCAAGATATTTCTTTAAATTATATTTTTTTACAACAGCACGAATTAAAGAATATTCCAAAACACCTGCTACAACTTTTGAAAATATCATATTTTTAATATTCAAATCATCGTCAAAACTTTCAAGCAAAGCTCCAACGCTTATTTTTTTTATTTTATTTTCAGATTTTTTATTTTCATATGATTTTGTTTCCTCACAATTATACTTTATACATTTAATGTTAAACCATGAGTATTCATATATACCATTATTAACTAATTGTTTCTCAAATTCTTTTTTATCCGTACTTGCTATAACTATTTTAAAATCTTTATAAATACTTTTTAACTTTTCTAAATCAATTATTTCAATATTATCTATTTCATTTTTTATTTTATTTAAACCATTATCTACAAAATATTTAACATTTTCATTTCCATAATATAATAATGCACTTTTTGCCAAACTTGGTGTGCCAAAAATTACTATCTTTTTATTATCCATCATTTTATCCCCTTAATTAAATCAGTGTTTATTTAACCGACGGAGAAAGTACACCACTATTTTAAAGGGGTACTTCCTCTTATATTCAGTAAGATTTTAATTTCTCACTGAATATAAAGGCGAATGTTTTAGCTCGGCGGTTACGATAATTTTTGTTACACAAAAATTATCGCAGTCTTGACTATATTATAAATTTAAAAACTCAATATATATTATTTCGGCATAAATATTAAATATAATTACATATTTTAATTTTTCAAAAAATGATACTTTTAACAAACTCTATAATATGCTTTTTCTCAATAAAACCTCTTTTAACCTATCATTATCTTTATCATATAAATTAATCTTTTCAATTAAATCATAAACATTATACTCAACAATAATAAATTTTGTATCTAAAGTTTCAGTATCAAACAAAACATAACTCGTACCCTTGCCATCTCTTTGCTGCCCTAAAGACCCCGGATTAATAATTATCGTATTTCCTGCTTTTCTAATCATTTTATGATGAGTATGTCCCAAAAAAACAATATTATATTCTTCTATTTTATTTAAAGTTTTTATATCAGTATCAGGATATATTCTTCCCCAAAGCGGCTCATCAGGCGAACCATGAAAAAACCCTATTTTTAATTCATTATATTTTATCTCATATTTAATAGGCAAATTTAAAATATATTTTAAATTTGCTTTTGAAATCCTATTTATTATATTTTTATATGTATTTCCATATTTTGATATTAACCAATTCTCATCAATCTTATTTTCAAGTAAATCTAAAAAATATCTGTCATGATTGCCTAAAATACTTATTATATTTCTTTTTCTAACTTCGTCTATTATTTCATTTACATAATAATAATAACCAAAAAAGTCCCCGCCAAAAACAATTAAATCAATATCTCTGTTTTTTATATCCTTTAAAAACTCTTTAAAAGAAAATATATTGCCATGTATATCCGAAAAAAAACAAATTTTCATATTTTTTTCTCCAATAAATCTATTCCCAAAAACAGATTTTTCATATCTTCTATTTTTTTATTTTTTCCCATAGTTTCCATAGTTTCTTCTTTTAAATACAACTCATTTGTATATCTAAATACTTCACCTTTTTTCGATTTAAATAAATTTTTAATATCTTCGTTTAAGACATATTCTCTAATCATTGCCTCAACATCTCTAAATCCAAATTTAGAACGCATAGGTGTAGTACCTGAAAATCTTACATTCATTTCAAAGCAAACCGGAATACCATCTTTATTTTTTCTGTATTGTATATTTAACGGTCCTACGGGTTTAAATTTATTGCATATTTTAATTGTTTCCTCTTTTATAGCATCATCGTCAACAACCTTTGCCCAAACAGTTGTTCCATTTAAAAGCTTTCTTTTCATTATAATTAAATCAACTAATTTTCCTTTTTTATCTCCATAACAACCAACTGTATACTCACTGTCGTCATTACCTACACATTCCTGCAAGATATAATCTTTACTATTAATTTGTTCTGGGAAATCATCATAAGATTTAATAACAAATACGTTTTTTGAACCTTTTCCATTAATTGGTTTTAAAATCAAAGGGAAATTTATTAAATTAATAATATTTTTGACTTCTTTCTTATCTGAATATAGGCAATACTTAGGATAATTACAATTATTTTTCTTTAACCAATCACATGTCAAAAATTTATTATTTCCTATTAGAACATTTTCATAAGACGATGATACAAATTTAGCTGTTGTTTTTTCAGAAAATTTAGTATAATCTTTTAATATTGAATGTATATTTTCCTCAACACCTGACATAACAATATCAATATTTTCACAATTACATATATTTATAAGCCAGCTTATAAAATTTTTATCATTTGCATACGGAGAAATAAAGCTTTTATCACATAAATAAAGACCAGCAGAATCCTCGCTTATGCACGCCCCTATAATTTCAATGCTTAAATTATCGATATGACGCAAAGCTTTAATTATACCTTGGCTAACATTTCCACCAACACCTAATACTAATACTTTTATTTTTTTCATATATTACAACTCCATAAAATTTATAAAACATTAATTTGATCGACGGAGTAAGTGGGATTTATTCGCATTTTTTGCAAAGCAAAAATGCGAATAGTATTTGACTTTTCTCCAACTTTTCTCCAACTTTTCTCTAAATATTTTATTTTTTATAATAAAAAACTCCCTAAAAGCTTTAGCTTTTAAGGAGTCAAACGTGCATGACATGATTCGAACACGCGACCTTCTGATCCGTAGTCAGACGCTCTATCCAGCTGAGCTACATGCACACAACAAAATATGGATGGGGAAGGATTCGAACCTTCGAAAGCTGAGCTAACAGATTTACAGTCTGCCCCCTTTGGCCACTCGGGAACCCATCCTCAAATAAATAAAATTTACAAAAGCATAAACACTCAAAACCGAATAATTATTATTAAAACCATTTACCCTTTTTCCCTTAGAAAGGAGGTGATCCAGCCGCACCTTCCGATACGGCTACCTTGTTACGACTTCACCCCAGTCACTGGCTTCACCTTAGGCTGTTCCTCCCTTACGGTTCGGTCACAGACTTCGGGCGCTTCCAACTCCCATGGTGTGACGGGCGGTGTGTACAAGACCCGGGAACGTATTCAC
>CAMTZM010000057.1 GCA_947086655.1 uncultured Eubacteriaceae bacterium | reverse complement strand
CCTTTGTCTTGTTGTGTCCACTCTATAGGGTACATTATAATCATTGTAATTTTTTTTAGAAATTATTCGATATATAAGTTATAGGTAATGTAATTAGTCTCAAAAAAATATATTTTCTCCAAAATCAAAATCACATAAATTACTTACATTGTCAAAAATTTTAAGGAGGTATTTACCGTGTCGATAATTATAGGAAAAAACAATTACTCTTACAACATCTCAAACATTAATGGCATAAAAGAAAAAAGGACTAATGGGCAAACGCAAAAAGACAATAAAAAAGCAGAATCTTTAATAAAAGATGGTATAAATTTATTTATATCTCAAAAGGGATTTGAAATGGCAGAAAAATTAGAACCTTTTGAAGATACTTATGAAATGACAACAAGCCTTCTAAATGGTATTGGAACAAAAGAAACTATTAATGGAACATTTATGGATGTATTATCTAAAAATTATCAATCAAAGTTAAAAGAACTTGAAGAAAATTATTCTGATGAAGAATATCAAAAACAGCTTAATCTTTTAGATAAAGCATATGATGAAGCTGCTAAAAGTGCATCTAATGGATATGTAAAACAACTTAGAATTTTGACAGGTGATATTGTTTTAAAACCTACAACATTATCTACATCATATTCAACAGAAGAAGAAGCTAATAAAGCATATAATGATAATTTAGATAAAGAAACTGAAAAAAAATATGTTATAGATTCAGAACAGGCAAAATTAATTCAAGCAGACTTGAAAGAAATGCTAATAAAATTAAAAAATGGTGAATTGAACAATTCAAATCAGTTTTTAACAAAAAATGATATACAAAATATTGGAAATTTATTTTTGAATAAAGAGACAGAAACTGATATTTCAGGTATTCAGTTCTCAAATTTTGCAACATCAATTATTGAAAGATACAATAAAATATATAAATAGTATTAAAATAAAATCCGTTTGTAATTTTTTAAAGCTAGTTTTATAAAATTTCTACTAATATAAAAAAACTTATATCTCATTGCTTTAGCAGCGAGATATAAGTTCTTTTTTATAACACTCTTTGTCTAAATTTTTAAAAACATTAAATACCACTCTTTCAAGCTGTGAATTATTTTTATCTAAAAATTCTATTACTGTATCTATTGCAATTTTCGCAGCTTCGGCATTTGGAAATCTAAAAATACCTGTTGATATACAGCAAAATACAACACTTTTTAAATGATTTTTTTCGCAGCATTTAAGTACGCTTATATAGCAATTTTTTAAATTATTCTTTAAATTATTTGTAAGTTTATTATTTACAATTGGACCCACAGTATGAATAACAAATTTAGCCGGTAAATTATATGCATTTGTAAGTACGGCTTGCCCCGTTGGTTCTTCATAATTTTGTCCGAAAATTGCTTTTTGACTATTCATATATATATTGCATTCTTCACGCATTTGAATACCTGCATAACTGTGAATACAATTATCAATACAGTTATGCAGCGGTATAAAACAGCCAAGCATTTTAGAATTTGCCGCATTTACAATTGCATCTGTTTCAAGTCTTGTAATATCACCTTGCCATAATGAAATTTTATTAGCAAATTTTATTTTACTTCCATATTTTTTATCAATAGTAGGAATGTCATCAAGCTTTACAATACCAGTTTCTAAAATTTCATTACGAAGATATTCATTTTGAATTTTTAATACATCTTCTGACATAGTCTTTGGCATTCTTATATTCATAAGCGAACGTAATAATGCCTTTTTATCTTTCTCAGAATTGCCTGCATTCAAATTATTATATTTATCAGATTCTTTAAGAAATATGTTAATAAGATAATTAAGTCTTTCTGATTGTGTCATTATTATCACCTCTTTTTAATTGCGGAAAAATAACATACCTCTTTGCAATTTCCGCAATTAAGACAATTTTTTTGTTTAATTTTAAAGGGTATACAACTTATATCAATACAATTTTGAGGACACTTTGAAACACATCTTTTACAGCCTACACATTTATTTGTAATATAGTATAAACCTTGTTTATTTTTTTGTACATATTTTCCTAAATAAAAACTTTCCCTTATAATTGGCTTTGCTGAAAGATTAAAAAATTCACCTTCTCCTTCATAAAATCGAAAAACTTCTAATACAATTCTACTTTCCTTTTGAGGATAAATTTCTGCCATATATGGATTTTCTTTAAACACTTCATCAAGCTTATTTTTACCTATACATTCAACACTGCCTCTTATAGATATAGCTTTTTTTGACATTGAATCTTTACCATCTGTCATACCGCTTAAAGCAACAAATTTATTATCTATAAGCTGGCTGTAAAAATTTTTTCCTTTTGCTGTAATAAAATAAAGGCTGTTATCATCTATAAGCATAATATCTATTACTCTTGTAACAGGCAGACCATATTTATCTGTTGTTGCAAATACAACAGAGTGCATTTCATCTTTTAAAATTTTTAAATATTGCTTTGTTTCCATAAAAATCTCTCCTAAATGTATCTATTTTATTTTTTAGATACGTTCTAATCAAGCAAAAAAGGTAATACATTTTCTATGTTGTTGCATATAGATATACTTTTATTTTTTATTTTCTGCGGAATTTCAAGTTTGCCTAAATTAATCCTTATAAGTGTTGCGTTATTGAAAATATGTGTATATCTCTCAAAAGGAAATCTTATAATTGTAGGAGTATTATATCCAACACCTAATTCAAGAAAAACAATATTACTATTTTTATTTTCACTTAAAAATTTTTCATATTTATATGCTGCGTCATACCAAGCTTTATCTTGTACAAAATACATATCTTTTCTTATATTTACTTCCATATCAGCAAAACATATAGGACAATGAGGTACAAGAACATCAGGAATTTTACAATTTTGTTGACTTTTAACCATATCATTTACTAATTTCTCATTGTCATAAAGTGTATTATGACAGCTTTTTGAACATTGTATTTTTCCATAATCTCCTTGAACAGCCCATATTTTATTACTGTCAAAACCAGCTTTATAAAACTGTGCGTCTACATTTGTTGTAATTACAAAATAATTTTTATTTTGTAAAAGTTTTAATAAATCTTTGTATGGTTTTCCAACTAAAGCATTATACCTATTCATTAAAATATGTCTTGACCAATAGGCCCATTTTTCCTGTTGTGTTTTAAAAGGATAAAACCCTGCTGTATACATGTCTGTCATTCCATATTTATCTATAAAATCTTTAAAATTATCATTAAACCTTTTACCAGCATATAATATTCCGGCTGCATTTGATAAACCAGCACCGGCACCAATAATAATGGCATCTGCGGAGGAACAAACTTTTTTTGTTTTTTCAATTTTTTCCTCTATTGTAAGATGAATTTTTATTTTGTTTTTATTTCTTATTTCAAACATAAAAATACTTCCTTTAAAATAAAACCATTTATTTTTATATTAACTTTTATTTAATATTTTAAAATTATTTTCTTACTACGCTTATTCTTTTTTGAATATTATTTTTATTTATAATTTCATCTACAAGAGCTATTGCATAATCTGAATAGCTTATAATACTTTCTCCCTTACTATTAAGAATAAGTTCTTCTCCGCCAAGAATATATTTTCCTGTTCTTTCGCCATCAGCTTGAAAATCTCCAGCTGGACTAATATAAGTCCATTTAACATCATTTCTTAAACGAAGTTCTTCAAGTGCCTTTGCCATAGCTCTTGCAAGTGGTTTAAAGATATCAGGAAAATCAGGAGTATCTGCTAAACAAACTGTATGCTCATTATTTACATATAGACTTCCGGCACCGCCTACGATAATTAGTCTTATATCAGTTTGCGATAATGCATCGCAAAGTACTTTTAACGATGTGCTGTGTTGTTGTAATGTATCTTCAGTCCAAGCTCCAAAAGCATCAACTACTACATCAAAGTTCTTTAAATCATCTAATTTCAAGTCAAATAAGTCTTTTATAATTACTTTGTCTGCAACAGATTTATTTTCACTTCTTACAAATGCTGTTACATCTAAATTTCTTTCTTTAGCTTCCTTTACTATTAATTGACCAGCTTTACCATTTGCACAAATAACCGCTATTTTCATTTTAATTCCCTCCATAAATTAAGATTTTTTTATATTATTATAATTAAGTCTAATATCTTTTTTGTTTGTATAATTAGTATATAATCCAAAACATTTTTTGAAAATGACCGAAAAATTGTATGTAATACAACTTAAAATTGTGATATAATCAAATTAATAATATTGCGGAGGTTTTGCATTATGGAATATAAGCATATTGAATATTTTATTGAAACCTGTAATTATAAGTCTATTACAAAAGCTGCTGAAAGTCTGTTTATATCACAACAGGCATTAAGCCGATGTATTTCAAAGTTGGAGAAAGATATTAATTGTATACTTTTTAAAAGAACAGTAAAAGGTATAACACTTACAGAGGAAGGAAAATATATTTATGAACAGTTTAATCCTATAATTATGAATTTTAGAAATACAGTTAGCAAAATAATATCTGTCTTAGAAACTAATCCTAAAGTTCTTTCATTTTGCTGTGCTCCCGGAATTTTTAGAAATTTAAATCCTGAGTTTCTTATATCATTTCAGGAAAAATATTCAAAAATCAGTTTAAATATGCTTGAAATGTCTGATAAGGAATGTGACGAGTATGTAGAATCTAATAAAAACCATTTTGGACTTCTTGCAATAGCTGAAAACAGACACGGAGAAAGATTTGATTACATTACAGTAAAAACTGTTCCTCTCTACCTTTTTGTAAATAAAAATAATCCTCTCTCAAAATATAACAAAATTAAATTTGAAATGCTTAAAAATGAAAAATTTTTGTTTATGGATAAAAAATCATATTACCGTAAACTTGTTAATGGATATGCAAAAAAACATAATTTTAAGCCTAAAGTAGTTTTTGAATCATCTGATACAAGTCAGCTTTGCGGTCTTGTTGATAAAGGCAAAGGAATTTTTATAGGAATACCCGAACTATATAATAAAGCTTTATATAAAAATATTGTTATTATTCCATTTGAAGATAAAACAATAAATTGGAGTATAGCTTTTATTTTTCAAAATTATGATTATCTTGACATAAACGCAAAAAAATTTATTGAATATGTTATTGAAAACGCATAAAACCGTACTTAAATTATTGATTAAAAATTATAATAATGAAAAATGTTCAAAATAGATAATTTAATACAGTTTAAAAATAAAATCGTATTATACTTTTCTTATGCAATTAAATAAGGCTGTACACAAATTAATTTTAATTTAATTATTTGTGACAGCCCTAAAATTTAGATTGTTTTTAGTTTTTTTAAAGAAGATTTGGATTATTAAATTTTATAACTAATATCTCATGAGCATATATTTGAGATTGAATTGTATTTTTTAGGGCTTTTATTTCATATTCACATTTTTCCACCTCAATATTTGTAATATTTCCTTGTAATAATTGAGTCTTTTTGATATTTAAATCTTTTTCAAGAGAATCAAGATTTATTATATTTTTATTATAAGAATTTTCATATGCTTTTATATTGTTATATTTGGAAATTATTTTCATTTCAATGTTTTTTTCTTCATCAGTTAAATCTCTTTTACTTTGTTCAATTTCATATTTTTTTGTTAATTGCTCATAATAACTTACTGTATCATTACTATATTTTGATTTTTCATATTCCATTACTTCTATATTTTCTTCTTTTTCTTTAATAGTCTGATTTTCTAAAATAGCATCTTTAATTTTTTTATTTAAATCAATATTGCCTATTTCTAAATAATTCAAATCAAGTATAAGTTTGTATTTGTTTTCAATAGGCATACCCATTATTTTATTAAGAGATATAAAAGCTTCATCAACAGCGGCTTTTTTAGAATCAAGAGAAAGTAATTTTTTATCATATGAACTTTTATAATTATTATAATCACTTTCACTTAAAATACCTAAATTATATTTTGTTTCAGCTATTTTAAATTCTTTTTCATATATATCGATTGAATGTTTATATAAATCAATTTCATTTTGAGCGTTTATTATTGACGCAAATATTTCATAAATTGAAATATTAATATTTTCTTTCTCAATACTTGAATTTATATTATAATTATTCAAATAGTTTTCAAGATTTTTTATTTTAACTTCAAGATTCACATCGTATGGTTCATATTTTTCAATATTTGCATCTTCAAGGTTTTCATGTGTCTCATCAAATTTTTCTTTCATGCTTATTAAATTTCTGCTGTAAATCAGAGCATATTCAACAGCATCAGAAACTGTAAGTTCACTTTGTGTTGTTTCATTTAAGTTCATTTCATCAGCATTTACACAATAAGACTGAAAAACTAAAAATATCATAATAATTGATAAAAACTTATAGAATTTCATAAACAATACCCCTTATCTTAAATTAATTAAATTTATTTATAATAATATAAAATTATTGTTTTTTTATTGTTTTTCTACATTCACCGGTTCAAAATACACTATAAATTCCGTTCCATTTCCGTACTCGCTTTTAACTTTAACTTCAGCATTATGTTGTTTAATAATTATGCTTGCTATTGATAAACCAAGACCTGTTCCCGGAACTTCTTTACTTCTTGATTCATCAACTCTATAAAATCTGTCAAACAAATAAGGTATATCTTTTTGTTTTATTCCAATTCCATTATCTTTAACTGATAAAACTATTTTTTCGTTTTCTAAAAAAGCCGATATTAAAATATTTCCGTTTTTCTTATCGGAATATTTAACAGCATTTTCAATAAATATCCAAAGCATTTCTTTAATTAAATATGAATCTCCCATTATAAATAAATCTTCATCCATTTTTGTCTCAATATTTTTTTCAATTTCCAAAACGTTTTTTTCTTTTTGAATTTCATTTATAATATCGTTTAAGCATATAACTTTTTTTTGTGCATACTTTAAATTTTTTTCTTCTTTAGCAAGAAACAAAAGTTTTTTTATTAATGCACTTATATGCTTAGTCTCATCTTTAATTGAGTCTATGGCTTCTTGTAATACTTCTGGGTCGCTTTTACCCCATCTATCTATGAGATTAGCATATCCTTGTATAACCGATATAGGTGTTCTAAGTTCATGGGAAGCATCAGAAATAAATCTCTTTTGTTTTTCAAAAGACACTTCAAGTCTGCTTATCATATCATTAAAAGTCAACGCAAGAGTTCTTATTTCATCATCGGCAGCAGGAACATTTATTCTTTGAGATAAATCATGTATGCTTATACGTTCAGCCGTTTCATTTATTTCCTTAATAGGCATAAGTAGTTTTCGGCTTATAAACTTTCCTATTCCAAAAGCTATAATAATACCCATAACATTTACTATTAAAAAAATTACTGAATAAGAATAAATAAAACGTCTTTCATATTCATTTGGTCGAAAAACCTGTATTAAATATCTTTTTCCGTTATATTCAATCTTTTTTTCATCAGTCATATAATATTTCTTTTTGATACTAATTACGTCTATATCTTTATCAAAATTTTTATCGTTTGAAGTATTATATTCGTTTATAGGAGGTGGATACATATGAGGGTTAAACATTGTTTCAAACCTATTATGATTTGATAAATCAATAACTCTTATTTCAATAAATCTATTAGGATTTATTTTAGCGATAGCTTCTTTATTAATTTCACCGCCTCCTTTTATATAGTCCTCAACATTATCAATAGTTTCATATAATTCTTTTTTTGAAACTCCATGATAAATATACCATACGTTAAGCATTATAAATATAGTAGAAAGTATAAGCAGTATTGAAAAAACAGTTGCATACATTAAAGTTATTTTATTTCCAATAGGCATTTTTGAAAATTTATAAAATATTCCTTTTTTAGTCGTCATCTTTTGCAAAATAACCAACACCTCTTATAGTATGTATAAACTTAACATTAAACCTGTCATCTATTTTTGTTCTTAAATATCTAATATATACATCTACAACATTAGTTTCACCTATATAATCATATCCCCATACTTGATTTAAAATCTGGTCTCGTGTTACTACAATATTTTTATTTTGTATTAAAAATACAAGCAGTTCAAATTCTCTTTTTGTAAGTTCTATTTCTGTATCATCAAATTTAACAACTCTTTTACTTATGTCAATGGTTAAATTTTTAAGATATAATATTTTATCCTCTTCATTTTTATTTTTTAGCCTTCTTAAAGCAGCCCTCATTCTCGCAAAAAGTTCTTCAATAGCAAATGGCTTTGTTATATAGTCGTCTGCCCCATTGTCAAGTCCTACAACTTTATCCATTGTTTCACTTTTTGCAGTAAGCATAATTATAGGCGTCTTTGAATTTTTTCTTATTCTTCGGCAGACCTCAAGTCCACTTAGCTGCGGAAGCATTAAATCAAGCAAAACTATGTCTGGTTCAACTTCATAAAACATATCATAACCGTTTCTTCCATCATAAGCTACAAAAACTTGATAACCCTCATGTTTCAGCTCAAGCTCAATAAATCTGGCAAGTTTTGTCTCATCCTCAATTATCAATACTTTATTATTTTCCATTAAATCACCTTCTTAATTTATATTTTAACTTTTTGATAAGGTTTATATCGGTATTTTTAATTATATTTATAATAGTATATTTAAAGATTTACTGTCATTTTTTTATTTGTTTTAAAAAGTATATATCAGTTTAATTTAACTATAATTAATTAATGATTAGAACATAATTAAAAATATATAATTAAATTTATTTGGTTTTATAATAAATTAATATAATTTGATATTTCAGTAATCTCTCATATATTTTTTTACCTAT
>CAMTZM010000056.1 GCA_947086655.1 uncultured Eubacteriaceae bacterium | reverse complement strand
CAAATTTTATAATCCCTTTGTCTTGTTGTGTCCACTCTATAGGGTACATTATAATTGACAAACAAGCCTGAGAAGATTATCATTTAAGGGAGGGGAGTTTGTACCTCCCCTCTCAATCTCCTAACTAATCAGGTCTTTTATGACTTTGATTAATTTCAAGATTGCGGTAACATAGGCTATTGCTTTAAATATTTTGTCTATGTTGCCGTTCTTTTTTTGCCTTTTTTTCTTCCTTGATAATCTTCTCATCGGCTTGTTTCCTCCTTGTTTTATTTAGTAATCCATGATAAAATTTTCTTATCTTTGATTACTATGGTTATATTATATCCAACTTTTGTTGGATTGTCAATGCTTTTTCCAACAAAAGTTGGATTTTGTTATTATGCACAAAAATGGAGGTATAAATTTATGTATATTACACAAGAAACAGCTAATAAAATAAATTTACTTTTAAAAAACAAGGGGAAATCTCAAAAGCTTATGCTTGAAGAATGCAACCTTAATAAAAATGTTATATCAACTATGTTATCACGAGGTTCTATGCCAAAAGCTGATAATCTTGCTAAAATTGCCGACTATCTCGACTGTTCCGTAGACTACCTACTCGGCAGAACTGACAACCCTAATTCACATAAGCAATAACTTTTAATTACTTTTGCCCCTTTGGGGCTTTTCTTTTTTCTCCAAAATTATTAAATTTATATGGCATAATTTGTCATTTTGTGTTATAATTTAGTATAAAAATAATAATAAAGGAGCATTTACAATGAAACTTAAACAAATTATTTGCATCGCACTTATCTCATCTTTTTTCTTTTCCGGATGTGGCTCTTCTAATAATTCTGAAATCTTACCTCCTTACATCGCCGTTTGTGTTGTTATTGCATACCCATTTCCTTAAGCTACTAAAGCTGCTCCTTTAATCATAAAGTAATAAACTTCCCATTGCTTTTTTTCTGGTAATTTCTGAAGTTCTTCCACAAGTTTAATCGATTCCTTTATTCCCATTACACTCACCCACTTTTTAAATTTTTCTTGCCTTTTTTAACAAAATTTAACAATAATCTTTACGACTCTATGCGAAATATAGACGGTTAGAATATATCACGACATAAGATAATTAAAAACCCCTATTATTCCGAAAAGAATAATTGCTAAAAGAAACAATAATTTAAAACATTCAACTATAAATTTTAAAAATATTTTGAACACTTGACAACCCCCATTCATTTATGATATATCTATATTAAGCATTAAACCTCGCCGAGGGTTTCCCCTCGGTTTGGTCTTTGCTAATTAAAACATTTCAATTAATGATTTAATTGAAAGGGCTATTAATGTTAAAGTTCCCAGTAGTTCAAGAACTTTTAGCCCCAGCTTGTTAAGTTGCTCTATCAGCTTAACAAGCTTTTTTAGTTTTTCTTCCATTTTATCCACCTCCTTTGTTTTATCTTGATTATATTATAGCACTATTTAGCTAATAAATCAATAGGTATTTAGCATTTTATAGCTATAATTTTGCACAAATTATGCTATTTTATTTTATATGTTTTGCATAATTAAGCTAATTTAAGGTATAATTTCCAAATAATATATTGACATATAGCAATATTTATGCTAATATATATATGGAGGTGAAATAGATGAAAATCAATGAAAAACTCAAAACTCTAAGACAATCAAAAAACTTAACACAAAATGAAGCCGCAAAACTTTTAGAAATTAGCTTGAGTTCTTATCAAAAATATGAGCGTGAAAAAAATAGCATAACTCCATCTTTAGAAGCACTTATTAAACTTGCTAATTTTTACCACGTTACCACCGACTATCTACTTGGCAGAAATGATAATGATAACCATAGCTCATCTAAAAACCTTGTAGATGAAACAATAAAAGAACTTGAAAAACTACCTCCAAAATATCGTGAAATCTTTCTTGATTTGCTTAAAAAGATGGTTGAGGCGGAAAACACCAATTAACCATTTATTATAAACAATTGAGAAAGTAAAGCCTTCTTTATATCAACAGACAGAAGGCTTATCATTTCTTTCATTTTGCCAAGCCTTTTTATAGAATCTATCGCCATATCCAAATCATCACTGTTTTCAAGAAATAAAATAATATCTTTTATTTCCATTCCCCCACCCCGCTTTTAAATTTTTCTTGCCTTTTCAGTAGCACTCTGTTATAATAATTTTATCAGTTGTAAACGGTTGGCAAGTCACCGCTTACTTTTGAGTTTGTGTGTTGCCCTGCTTATCTTTCGAGCAGGGCTTTTATTTTTTCTCTTGCTTCTTCAATGCTTTTACAACCCTTTAGAATTTCAAGTATCATTTTTAAAAATGTTTCAAGTTCATATGTATTCATTTCTTCCATATTGTTCCCCTTTCTGACACTTGCCGTCTTATTTAGATTGACACGTTTGTGTCTTTCTATGTTTTTATTATATACCCATTTGGGTAATAAGTCAATATTTTTATAGCTTAAAAATATACAAATGTGTTAATAAAATTTTGTTAAATTTGCACGATAGTATTTTAGGGTTATATCTATTGACACAATCGTGTTAATAAGTTATAATTTAATTATTGGAGGTGATATATAATGGATATTAAACAAACACTTATATCAATTCGCAAAGATAGAGGATATTCAAAAAAAACAGTATCTGAAATGACTGGAATACCTTATACCACCTATATAAAATATGAATCAGGTGAACGAAAAGATATTAGTATGGATTCAATAATTAAACTCGCCGATTTCTACCATATAACCACCGACTACCTGTTAGGGCGAAAATCAACCTCCTCCGAACCCATTGACGATTTAGCATATCAATTCAATATGACAACCCTTGAAAAGAAAATACTTGATAATTATTTATCTCTTCCTAAACATATGAGAACCGATTTAATGGAGTTTCTTTATAAAACTGTCAAAGAGGTACAGGAAGAATTAAATAACGATTAGCGGTCTTTAATGCCGCTTTTTTTGTTTTTCCGATAATATTTTCAATCCCTCTAACATTAAATTCAAACCAATTTGTTTTTTCTCATCAAGATTTTTTAAAATTTTTATAAACTCTTTCCTTTCATCAGGTGAGTATATTGTTATTTTTTTATGTTCCATTTTCTCATCTCTCTATGTACTACGATGTTTTGTTCTAAAGTAATTTACGAACTATTCAAATATTATACGCCTGTGTTTATTTTTTTATTGGCATAAACCTCATAGGATTAATTTCTAAAAAACCGCAAATAGAAATTAACTCATCGGCTCTTAAATTCCTCTTACCTCTAAAACTATTGTAAAGAATTCCGCTTGATATTTTTGTTCCTTTTGAAATTGCAGAAATTGTTATACCTCTTTCAAGAATATAATTATTTAAAGAATTTTCTATAATTTTATTCATAATCCCCCTCTTTTCTTCTTAATTTTTAAGAACTACAAATTAAGTATATTCTTAATATTTTAGAATGTCAATAGTTTTAAACAAAAAAATCTTAAAATTTAAGATTTTTTTGTTGACATTAAAAAAAATACCTATTATTATAAATTTAATAAGGAGGTGTCTGAAATAAAACTTATACCAGAATTTTTAAAAACTACAAGAAATAGTAAAAATCTATCAGTTGAATTTGTTGTTGAGCAATTAAAAAAATTTGATATAAAATTGTCTACTAAAACATTATATGGTTATGAAAATGGTGTTAGTATGCCGGACGCATATACATTATTAGCACTTTGTTCCATTTATGATATTGATGATATTATGCTTGAATTAGGTTATAAATCGAAGAAAAAATCTTTAAAAGAACTTATTGAGGAAAATAAGAAAAAAAAATATGCGACAATAGCTGCCTATGGTGGTGGAGTAAATACAATAGAAATAGAAATAGAGGAAAGAAAGAAAGAATACTATGTACTCATTAAAAATGATGATAAAGGATATAAAAGAGTTGATATGACAAAAGAAGAATTTATAAAAATTAATGACATATTGAATATAATACGAAAATAATTTTTTGAAATTACACATTCGTTCTCCTCCTAATTTATAACAAATACATTTACACATATTAAAATTAGGAGGAATTAAATATGTATAGAATTCAAATTATTGCCGATGAATTTTTTAAAAAATGCGGTATTAAATCTCTTCCAATTTCTCAAAATAAGCTTATTAGCATATTAGAAGAAAATGGATGGGAATTATATTATTATTCTAAGGCAAAAAATATTATTAATGACTTAGAATTAAACGAATATTGTAATACACTTGATGGGTTTACATATATTGAGGACGATAAAGTTGTTATTTTTATAAAAGATAATTTGAGTTATATGGACAAAATAAATGTTATATGTCATGAAATAGGTCATATAGTATTAGGGCATACTTCTTTTAATGGAATTCTTGGCAAAAGTAAAGATAAAGATTATGAAAATATTTTAGAAAAAGAAGCGGATACATTTTCTTTAGAATTTCAAGCGCCTATATTTATGCTTATACAAAAAAAGTATGATACTGCTGAAAAAATATTCAGTGCTGGAATACTTGACAGAAATTCAGCAGAAATTCAATATAGAAAATCACTTGAACACAAAGACAAATTAAAATCTAATCATGCACTTTTTAAATATAAAATAGGATTATTAGCAACTCTTTTAATGCTATTAATATTATCAATAGTACTAATAAAAAGACAAACTGCTGTTGATAATGAAAAATCTACACAATTGGAATTAATAATAAAATTAACTGAATCAACAACAGAATTAGAATTAATAACAGAATCAACAGAATTATCTACAAAGTTGGGAATATTAACAGAACCGACAAAAGAATCAGAAATAACAACCGAATCTAACTTTATATCAGATAAAGTTTTAGTAACTAAAAGTGGTAAAAAATATCATTTGCCAAATTGCTTTTACGTTGCTAATAAAACTGATGTAACTAAATTAAGTATAGAAGAAGCATTTGAAAAAGGGTATAAACCCTATTCCAAATGCATTTCCAAATAGTTGTTACTTACTAATACTTGTTGTATTAGTAAGCATTAGAAATTATTATTACAATTTCCATAAAATAATAATTTCTATATGTATTATATAACAAACCAAACCTTAACTCAATAGCATTTAACTAATTTTAACATATTTATATCCATAAAAAGTATATAAATAGATAAATAATTAGAACGTGTTAACACTAATTGCAAAAATAACAAAAACTAATAAATATAACATCATTTATTCTACATTTATAAATAGTTATAAATCGTTATATTTTAACAAAAAACTTCAACTTGTGTAAACACGTTCTATAATAACTATAAAGTTGCAAATCGGATAAATTATCATTAAAAAATTAATCTTTATTATAGTAATTGTATACAATATAAAAAATAATTTAAAATTATATAGGAGGATAAAAAATGGATTTCATTGACCAAATTAAACAATTTTCAAAACGTGTTGAATCTCTAAAAGACAATATCAAAACAGAAGAAGCAACAAAAACATCTCTTATATTACCTTTTTTTACATTATTAGGATATGATGTATTTAATCCATTTGAGTTTATACCTGAATTTATAGCTGATGTAGGTACTAAAAAGGGAGAAAAAGTTGATTATGCAATATTACAAGATAATAAACCAATAATTATTATTGAAGCAAAAGCATGTAATTCCGAACTTAATAATAAACATATAAATCAGCTTTTCAGATATTTTAGTGTGACAAATGCACGTTTTGGCATACTTACAAATGGAATACTATATAGATTTTATTCCGATTTAAAAGAATCAAACAAAATGGATTTACTGCCTTTTTTAGAAATAAATCTGCTGCATTTAAATGAAAAAAGTGTCAATGAATTAAAACACTTTAGCAAGTCAGAATTTGATATGAAAAATATTTTAAACAGTGCTACCGAATTAAAATATTCTGCTATGATAAGAAAAGCTTTATCTGAACAAATTAACAACCCATCTGACCAATTTGTAAAGTCATTAATAAAAGATATATATTCTGGTGTAAAAACTCAAGCTGTTATTGATAAATTTCGTTCAATAATAAAAGAATCTTTCAACGACTATATTAACGACATATTGGGTGAAAAAATCAAGACAGTTATAAATACTCCTTCTGAAAAACCTATAACAGAAGATAATAATAAAAAAGAAAAAAATTTTACAGTTTTAGAATTAGAAATTTTAAATTATATAAAAGATATGCTAATTGATGTTTATGATAATATTATATTTAAAAAGACAGATAACTACATAGCATTACAATTAGGCAATAATAATAGAAAATGGGTATGTAGAATATTTTTAAGACAAAATGAACACCTTTTTTTACTGCATAAATTTGGAAATTATGAATGTGAGTATACTTTTAACGAAACTACCCAATTATCACAAATTACAGAGTTAATAGTTGATGTTGCAAAATCATGTTTAAACATATAATTTACATAATAAATTTATTATAAAAATAAAAGAAAAACAAGATAACTAATAAAGTTCATCTAAAGTTTTTCTTTTTCCATATAGCTAAAATTTTGATATAATTTTTAAAGGAGGATTATTATGAAAAAATGTGTAGCTTATCTTAGAATGTCAACAGACAAACAAGAGTATTCAATAGACAGTCAACTTCGTTTAATCAAAGCGTTTTCTGAACGCAATGGCTATTGGCTTATGGATACATATATAGACGAGGGTATTTCGGGACGGCAAGCTGAAAAAAGACCAGCGTTTATGCAAATGATTGATGATAGTTCAAAAGGAATTTTTGAATATGTTTTAATTTATGATAGTTCTCGTTTTGCCCGTAATCTTGAACAATCTATTGTATATAAGTCTCTTTTGAAAAGAAATGGAGTTTCTTTAATTTCAATAACAGAACCAATAGTTGACGAAGATACATCTTTAATAACAGATGCTTTATTAGGGGCTATGAATGAAATGTACTCCCGAAAACTTTCCAAAGTTGTAAAAAGAGGAATGGAACAAAAAGCACTTGGAAACGAATATTTTTCATGTGCTCCATACGGATATAAAAAACCTCATAAAAAACCTTTGGAAATAATAGAAAAAGAAGCGCAAGTTATAAAAATTGTATATCAAAAATTCATGGAGAACATATCACCATTTAAGATAGCTCAAGAACTAAATTCACTAAACATAAAAACAAAAAGAGGTAAATGTATTGATAAGCGCTGGGTACAAAAAGTTTTAACAAATCCTACATATAAAGGCTATATGTTGTGGAAAATTGAGGACAGAGTTTATTATAAAAAAGCAAACCACACTGCAATTATTGATGAAAATATGTTTGATAAAGTTCAAAAAAAATATAAAGAAAATAAAAAAAGAATAAAACATAAAGGTAAACCTCTTGAATATCACAAACATTGGCTAACCGGTATACTTCGTTGTCCTGTATGTGATACTGTATATGTATATGCAAAAGGTTATATGAATAAATCCGACCGTTTTCGTTGCGGTGGATATGTGAGCGGTCGCTGTAATGTTTCTAAATCATTTAGGGTAACAGATTTAGAGGCATTAATTATAAATGAATTATATTCAATAATAAAATCTGAAAAAAAATACTACAATCTGAAATTTACTAAAATTACGACAACAGAAAATACAGAGCTGATAATAAGAGAAATAAATCAATTAAAAAAAACATTAAGCCGTGCAAAAACCGCATATCTTTCTGAAATAGACACACTTGAAGAATATAAAGAAAACAAAGAACGTATTCAAAAACAAATCACAGAATTAGAAAATAAATTAGCTGAAAGAAATCAAATGCCTACTCATAAAGAACTTGCAAAAAATATAGGAAATGTTTTAGAAATAATAGAGAGTAAAAAAAATATGATTATAAAAATAAAAGCAATAAAATCTATAATAGATAAAATAACATTAAATGGTACAACAGGCAAAATGCTTATTTATTTTTATGCTTAATTGGGTGTATATTATTGCAATTCTGCTGTCTGCAAAAATCATATACTTTAAGAGCAATTATACACTCTTCACGAATCCTTCTTGGGTCTAAAGATTCATTTTCAACATTATCATTACATAATTCAAATGCTCCCATGGTAAAACCTCCCTTTTAAATGTTTTCATTTTTTATACTTGTTTTCTCTTCTAATAACATAATATAAAATTTCAGATAATTTGTTCCTATTTTGACCATTTAAATAAAATAAAAATTATGTTATTATAAAAATAAAACAAAAGGAGAATTAACAATGGAATTTAAAACACTAAACGTATATGCTATTTGTATAACGCTATTTTTTTCTTTAATATTATCTGGGTGTGTAAAAGATAATCCTGAAACTCCCGAAGAAATTACAGAAACATTTTTATATTCATTTCAAAAAAAAGATTATGATAAAACAAATTCTTTTTTAGCCGGTGAATCCGAATACTTCAATTATATTATTTTAAATACGTCTGAACAAGCGGAATATATAAAAAGCATTCTTTCTAAAAATATGGAATATAAAATTATAAATAGTGAAATAACAGATTCTCTTAATGCTCGTGTAAATGTTGAAATTTCAAATATAAATATGCAAAATGAAATGAGTAAAATATTATCAGATTTATTTGAATATGGAAACGAACAGTTTACAGCCGGAAAAAGTTCAAATGATATTGATTTTAATTCAAAAATTATTGAATTACTTGAAGACAGACTTGAAAACAATACTCCTGAAACTATTTCAAAAACAATAGAAATATCTTTTATAAAAGGTAATAACGGAAATTGGGAAATTGTAACAGACACTAATATATTTGATGCCATGACCGGAGGATATGTAAGCTTTTCTCAAAGGTTACAATCAAGCTTAAACATTTATACAGATGAAAATGATATTAATAATTTAGACGAATAACTTTATTTTAGGCAATATCGCATAATTTAACCGTTGGTTGTGAGTATTTTTGCAAAGTAAAAATGCAAATAGTCTTTGACAAGATATATCAGGACAAACGCATGAGTAAATTTTTTATGAACAAATTATGAACGAAAAGCAG
>CAMTZM010000055.1 GCA_947086655.1 uncultured Eubacteriaceae bacterium | reverse complement strand
TGATTTTTTATGCGGGGTCAATGCCAACATTTTGCTTAAGTTGTTGGCATTGCATGGGGACCACTTGCTTTTCAAAACAAAGAAGATAAATATGGCTATGATTTCTCAACAAATACGCTTGTTATTAATGTTCGTAGTCAAATGAGTAGTCTTTCCAAAAATGCTGATACTCTTTTTGAGAGAACTTATGCCGAAGCACACAATTTACATATGCGATACCCTGAAATTGTTTTAGGTGAAGTTTATCTAATACCTGTAAATGAGTATGACAATGAATTAGTTAAACAAAATAAAGTTGGATTTAAAAAAAATCAGACTGATTTAGAAAGATATATTAGTTTCTTTAATTCAATCAATAACAGAAAATTAAGAGATGATAGTTATAAATATGAACGTTGTGCACTTTTAATTGTAGATTTTAACAAAACTAAACCAAAGCTTTTTAAAAATAGCGAGGAATTGAAATATACAAAATTAATTAGTGATTCATTTAATATTGAATATGCTGAATTAGGCTTTGAATCTTTTGCAAAAGATATTTTAGAAGTATATGCAGAACGTTATAATATAAACAACATTATGTAAAGTAAAGCTAACCAACGATATATATTGGTTAGCCTTACTTTTTTTACACATATTATTTTTTACTATATCTTATATTTTACAATTTAATACTATATAGATTTTTTTATAATAAATATAATTTATATTTGCCTATTTTAAAGTGCATTTGAGCTACTGTATTTTTATATCATATTTATGTATTAAAAACTGATTTACATGCTCTTGAGACATTTTTTTTAATTTTTCAATTTCTGAAACAGTAAGTTTTGGAATTGAAAATCTCTCAATATATTTTTTTTGATAACAATAATAACCGCCTTCAATAGTATAACTTGTTTGTGATATATAATATTCCATAATTTTAGAATTAAGAATTTTACAAAGTATTTCCAATTCTATAAAATCATTTTCAAATACTGCATATCCGTTACAAAATAAAGCATATTCATCATCTATATATGTAAACTTAGGTTTATTAGAAAATGTTGGGAATAACAACTTTTTTCCATATTTATTTAATCCTTGGGTTCTTCCATAAGCGTACCACCCTGCTGGATTTTTCTTTCCATTATCTCGTCTGTCAAGTTCATTTTTTTTAGATAAAAGATATTGATATGCTTTTGGAAATTGTTTTTTCATTTTATCTTCTGGTATTAGTACAAACTTTCCATTATACTTTTGATATGGAAAGATAATATTTTTTCTTGCATCTTCTAATTTTCCATACAATTTTAATTCTGGAATTTTGTAAATTGGTTTTATAATTTCTGTTTCTATTGGAAAATATTTATTATCTGCAGTATATGAATCTATTATATAAACACTATCTTTTAGTGTAGCTATTCCTGTCCTTATAAATGCTTTTATAGGCATTTCTTGGCTTTCAATTTTGACAATATTTTTATGTGTTTTTTCATCTGCTAACTTCCATCCATTGTTATCTAATGTATCTGTTTTCATAGTGTGAAAATTTATATTATATAATCTGTCACTAATGTTATTGCAAGTCTCCATAACAAAATAATCAAATTCAGTGTTTTCCTTTTTATCAAGTTGTATAATACAGTTATACGTCCTTACAGGTTTGAATACCATATTATCTCCAAAGTCAAGAATTGATTTTATATATCTATTTTTTTGCAGGAAATTTCTTAAATTTGATGCTGACTTAATTGTAAGGAAATTATTTGGAACTATGAAACCTAAAGTACCTGTTTTAGAAAGATATTTCATTCCGTTTTCAATAAAAGCATAAAAGATATTAAAAATTCCGGTTTTTGTTGTTAAATAGTTTTTTTTCAAAAAAGAAACAGTTTCTTTTTTAAGATTATGTGGGTTTACATAGGGAGGATTTCCAATAATATAATCTACTGTATTTATGCCGTAGTTTTTCCAATCAGACTTTAAACTATCACAGCAAAATACATTACATTCCTCTATTTCACAGCCATATTGACTGCATAACATTGATAAAACGATTTTGCAACGTCTTATGTTATTTTTATCTATGTCAAAACCATAAATATTCTTTTTCAAAATTTGATTAATTGGTACAGAAAATCGTTTATGAATATACTTGGCAGCAGCTACAAGAAAAATACCACATCCGCATCCGGAATCTAATATAACAATATCTTCTTTCCAATATAATAAATCACTCAATGTTTTTTCAACAATATATTCGGCAATATATTTTGGTGTGAACACAATTCCATTTTCATTTGCTGTTTCTTTATTTACAAGCATTTCAAAAAATTCAATAACATACTCAACTTCATAGGGAAAATCAAACATGGATAAATAGTTAGAAACTACATTATTTGTATTTTTTTTATTTAATTTATTCTGAAAATACTGCACTATACCTTGTTCTATATCTTCATCAGATATATTTTTTAACTGCATTTTAATTTGCTTTAAAAAAGATACTCTATTTGCTTTACTATCCATTATATATTCCCCTTTTTATAAACAATTTTTATTATATATTCTATTTTACAATTCAATTTTTCGTAAATACTAATTATGATTTTAATGTTCATTATAGGAAAATGTTCTTTTTAAAGTTCGTTCTGTATTAAAAACTGCACTAATCATAACAATACATTGAATAAGACTGGGAATTATCCAAACTATTTTTAACAATTTAATGCTCTATATAAATGGTATTTGAATCAGTATAGATACAAATAATAAAATTATGCCCAGCTTGAACCACAGCTTTCCGCAATATTCATTAGCAAATATAAACAAACAAAATTTCGTAACTATACTTTCCATAAACATATTACTAATACAAAGATTAGCAAAAATTTTCACTAATTATATTTTAATCATTTTCAAAAGATACTATGTAAATATCAATGTAATCGTCTGCTAAAGAACTAAGCATTGACTTTGCAGCATCGTTTGCGGTAATATCCATATCGTTTGTAAGAACAATATATTTTGTTTCACAAAATGAATATTGTGTTTTTCCATCTAATTTCATAATATATTTATATTGTGTAACGTCTTTTTCAGTGTCATAAATTTTTTTGAAAATTTTCCAATTATTATCTATTGGTATTTCAATCGTGTCATCTTTCATGCCAAATTGATATCCACAGTAATAATTGTTATCCAATTCAAAATTTGATTCATTATCATTTTGCGGAATTTCATAAGATTCAACTGCTTTTTTAAAATTGCCGTCTAAATTTCCGCATCTGCCGTTTATATTGCTGTTTTCGTCTGTATCATAATATAAATGTCCTCCAATCCTTACTAATTTAACAGGCTCTTTTTTAGACGAATATTCTTGAAATTTATTTGAATTTGCAATATAAACTGCCGTAGGACCGTCTGCTCCTCCAATAATACCGACTGATCCAGAACCAGAACCACAGCCTGTCATTGTTAAAATAATTATCGTTATATATAATAGAATACTTAGTTTTTTTATATTGATACTTTTCATAACATTAAATCCTCCGTAAAATTAGAATTTAAAATACTAATCAACATTTTATGAAAGTAATAGAAAAAATAATAACTGCGATTAAAACATATATACTTATTGTTTAATTTATTAATTTTTTATTGAGTCAAGTATATCATTTTCATATGAAAAATTCAATATATTAAAATTGTTGTTTTATAAATGCATTTTTTAACAAAAATAATTTTAAATTGAAAATATCAACATTAAAGATAAATAAAAAATCTATTTTTCTAATGTTCTTTGTTGATATTGTATGTTTATGAAACAACCATGTCACGCTAAACACGCAAATCAATTTTTAAAAATTTGACATATATGATAAAATAGGTATTATGAAAAATAACGGAGACGAGCAAATGAGAAAAATAAAATATATTATTATTTTAACAACATTATTATTTGTTATTGGTGCGAATGTGATATTGAAATTTAAATTTGTTAATTTAAGAAATAATATTGAAAATATTATTCAAACAGAAAATAATAATGTTACAGAATATGTAACAGAAATTGAAAGCGAGACAGATGAATGTAAAATCAGCACTATGGATATAGAATCAATTATTGACACACCCACAGATAAAATAGGCAAACAAATAATTTATGAAACAAATAAAAAATTAGTTAGAAAATCAGAAATTGAAAATAAAATAAATGAATTAGAAATCAGTATTACGGACGAAAGGATATTTAATGGGTATAATGTTAAATCCATTAAATATTTTATTGATTTTGGACCAATAAAAACTGACCATGGAAGATATTCATTAAGCTTGGATATTAATTACCCACAGATAGGCGGCGTTACAAATAAAGATGTAGAAAATAAAATTAATAATATACTTAAAATGGTTGTAATAGAAAATGACAATGGTGATAAAAATTATTCTGAAATATTAGAATATTATAAATCTATAATAGAAATGAAAGGAAATGTCAATTATTTAACTGACGAAGTAAAGAACGAATATAAAGTAATGAGCCTAAACGATAAATATATTAGTGTTTATTTTAAAGGAGAAATGAGTGATGGAAATAAAGTTGATTTTTTTGATTATTTTGTAACAATTGATTTAGGAACAGGTAATTTTATATATTTAAAAGATATTGCGGATATTGAAAAGATTAAAGAGAATATAAAGAAAGGAAATTATGAAGTGATTTCCGGGGTTAGTGAGACAGGGTTTGAAGCTATAAACAAACAAACTCAAATGAGAGAATTTCCTGACGCATTTTATTATAGCACAATGATATATGATTTTGAATATTTTGCCGAATTGATGAATCTTAAAACAGTTTACAAAAGATATAATTATAATAATTTTTGTATTGACGATAAATATTTATATATTAAATTCTTATATGAATATGCAATTGATGGAGAAGTAATTTTAAAATTAAATAAAGATGATTGTGGTATAGAATTTTAGATTGTAACAAATGAAATCGATAAAATAGTTGAAAATAAACCAGAACAACTAATAAATTTATAATTAGATTTTTTTATAAAAATGAACGATTCGCAGATGACGAAAAGATGAGGCAAGAAAGAGTTGATTATGCCAAAGAATGGTATAATTATTTTAGAAATAAATAAATTTGGAGAGATTTGCAGATGTTTAAAACTTCTTATAAAATTTTATCAGGCGTGTTATTATTTATTTATATGATATGGTTATCAGCGATAAATATCAATGAAATAGACTATGAACCGTATATGAAAAAGATTTGGGTTATAAAAGATTTGAAAGATGACCATTTTTTTTATTCTAATCATTATGTCCTTTCTTTTTTCATTACAAAGATAGAAGAGGGGGTAATTGAGGGAGAGTTTGGAATAGGATATATTCCCTGGCCAACTTTTTATAATAGGTATTTTAAATCTTCGTCAGTTACTGAAGAGCGGTTTAAGGGAAAAGTTTTTAATAATACAGCAAATTTTAGTTTTAATTCAGAAGATGGAGTCAAGGGCGATGCAATATTAAGTTTTAAAGAAAACGGAGAGATAGAAATCTCGGTGAATTTTTATACAATAGACAAACATTATGAAAAGATAGATAACCAATCTGAAGAAATGTCACTACGCTTTCCTATCAATAAAAAGTATTTGTTAAAACCTTATAATATTAAAAATATTGATAGTGTAAAATTATCTGAAACAAAAATGTATAAAACGGATTTAGATTCATGGGGAACGGTTAATGTGACAATTATAACAATTTACACTACCAGAACATTTTATCCCGAGGTTTATTTGACAAATGATAATGGAGATATTCTTTATCAGATAGACGGCTACTATCCAAGTGGAGTAGGTATAGAAGATGTAATAATTGAAGACATAAACGGCGATGGATTGAAAGATATAAAAATAATATCGGCTCCCGGAGAAGCTGAATTTACTTTTTATCAATTAGATAATGGTTTATTCTATGATAGTATAATATGTGATAACTTAAGTGAACATATGAAATAAAGAGTTATCTGGAATGTATGCTGAAGAGAATGGTAAAAAAGAATATTTAGGAACAGGGTACATAATTAAAGAGAGAATTAATGGGATAAATTATGCGGTTAATTACGCAATAAATCCGCCGGAAATATTTGCAAAGTTTAATTATAAAATAATAGAGAATAAGGATAATTATTATAAAATAAAAGGAAAGAATGGAGAATTTCAAATTAATAAGGTAAAGGAAAAATATATAAAGCAAAATGAACCTTTTATTTAAACAATATTAAAGCTCATACATATAATAATGGAATATATCAGACAGGACATTCGTATCCAAATAGCATCAGCGCTAAATCAGAATCGTATAATACAGGTTATGTTGATGGCTCTTTTATTGAATTTACGGGAAAAGAACCACCTAATAATGGTACAATGAGTCAATATAGTCTCGTTGAAATAATTGTATATCCTAAATGAAAAATTTTGTATTTATATAGTTAATGTTATTTTAGAAATTTGTAAAATTGCATGGGGGAATATAAATGAAAAAAAAGAGTATTGCCGTATTAAGTATTGTATTTATTTTATTATTTATATTTATATTAAATATAAATAAAGATAACAATTATTATGAAAAAAATATTCTAACATTTGAAAATGATAATCTTGAAAAAACAAGCAAAGATGAAAAAGTTACAGAAATCTGCAATAAGATAAAATCAATGGATATTACAATTAAAGAATCTCCAATGAATTTAAGTAATGAAACTCATATGCTATATAAACAGGCATACTTAGATATACTTAAAAATAAGATTCCATCTTCATACAATGATAACCCCTATATTAAAGACATAGGTATACATGCACCGGAGAAATTTGAAGATTATTTTGATGATAGGCATCATGTTAGTTTTTATTATTATGACTTAGACGGTGATGGTCTGCCGGAATTAGGACTTGATAATGGCTTTGATGTAAGTATTATAAAATATTACCCTGACATTAATAAATTTAATATGATTTATGCCGGTATGTCAACATATCAAACAATATTAGGCACAGGACAAATATGGCATCATGACGGATTGCATGCAGGGCACGTAAGGGATTTGTATATTACTCTTAACGGCGACGGTAAATGGGTGACGTCCGTAGAATTTGAGGAATATTTTCCGGAGCCGGGGCTAAAGCTTGACGACTATTATTATGTATCAATTAATGGAAATGAAGAAATAGGTATGGGAGAAGAAATTTTCAGAGAATTAATAACCCCATTTTTAGAATTAAAGAAAAATGCTATACCTGCAATGAGTATGGAAGAAATCTTTGGAGAATTATTATAATGACATAAGCTATCAAAAATTAATGAAAGAATATATCAAAGACAAGTTAATCTTACTTATGATACTTAATATTTAGGAGCGTTTATATGAAAAAAATTTTTATTATATTGTTATTGTTGTTTTCTGTTTTTAACAGCTATAAAAGTTTATCGCTTAAAAATGATAAAATTCTTATTAATAATTTAAAAACAAATGACGTTGACAATGTGAATGAATTAAATAGCGATGAATATTTTAATAATTTTGAAATAGAGAATATCCTTTTTGGAAAATGGAAAATAATTTGTTTATATACTATTCTTCCGAATGTCTTTGAATTTGATCAATTTAGTAGTTTTGACAAATATGATGAAATCAGTCAAGACCCTATTGTGAAAAAAATAATTGAACCGTATGATGTAAAACTGCTAAATAAAGAAATTGAATTTTCAAAAGAGTACATAACTTTAAATATAAAAGAAAAAATTTATAATCCAAATTATATATTTAAAAAAATTAAAGGAGAAGTATATAGTGATGAATTATGGGATAGATATAGACCTTTTCATGATTTCTTTAGAACATTTAATTTTGAATATTATTATTCCTTTAATATAACAAATGAATATGAATTATCTGAATTTAGTATATTGCCAAGAGGTTTTATTGTTTCTGATAGATATATGATATGTCCAATACATGATGATTGGCTCTTTTATGTATTAGAAAAACAGGAGTATTAGTGACAGAATAAATATAGTGAACAATATAATGGCTGAAAACGAAAAGATGTTAATAATGACTAAATATATAATATATAAAAAATGTAATAAATGCTGTGGATTCTGTAAAGTTTGAAAACTTTGCATTGGCTGGTTTCTGGTATTTTAAATCGGGTAATTAAGCAGCTTTAATGAAATTTTTAGGCAATTTATTTATATATTTTTTTTAGACATAACTTAATTGGGAGAGTTAATTATGTATAAAGTAATATTAAAAAGACTGGTATTGTTTATATTATTATTTATTATAATTTTTTTTATAGCATTAAAAAAATTTTATTATGATGAAAAATTTAATAAATATTTAATTTCTGGAAACGATATGAACAGAAAAAACACTTTAAATATAATTAATGATGATGAATCTGTAGATGAGCAAATTGAGTCTCTTGAAAAATATTTAAATAATAATGATAATATTGAATCTTTGGAAAATTGCAAATATATTAGTGTTATAAAGGGTGAACATAAAGGTAAGCAATTATTTAATTTAATTAGTTATAATGCAAAAGGTCAAAACGGATTTGGAACTCTTGAAAACACATGGATTTACTTGCAGATTATTTCTAATGATAAAATTGAATTATATAATTTATATGATTGTTATGCATATGAGCCTGTATACATAAAAGTTTTGGAAACATCAAACGACAAAAAGATTATTGCCATAGGAGGTGTAACTAATGTGTCTAAAATGTATACTGGTTTTGTGAGTTTTTGGGAATATTATGGCGATAACATCATTCCATATAAAAATATTAATTTAAATACAATATATAATAATTGCAAAATACTTGATAATAATAGTAACGAATTTTATATTGAATACTTTAACAATGATACAGTTAATTTATTGAAAAGTAGTAATGAAATAGATTTTTATTATGTAAAAGGAAATAACATTAATATAAGAATATGTTTAAAAAATGATATTATAAATATTATTGATAATTTATAGTTGATTATAAAGTGTCATAAATAAATAATATATCAGAAAATTATAAAATTTAAAAGTTAAAATAAAGAAAGGGGAGTGTCTGGGAGTGTTCTATAAGAGAAATACAGACAGATAACGGAATGGAATTTACAAAGGCACTAATAAGCA
>CAMTZM010000054.1 GCA_947086655.1 uncultured Eubacteriaceae bacterium | reverse complement strand
ACTTTTTAAAGTATAAACCGCTAATTTTAATAAAATATGTATGTTTACTATTAAAATATACCATATTTTTTTAAATTTGTAAAGAAAAAAACAATATTTTTTAAAGGAGGAATAAAAATGAGTTTAACAAGAGAGGAATTTATAAGGAAAATTAAAGATGATGTAATGAAAGACGCTAAGATAAGTAAAATACTTCCGAGTCTTACAATAGCACAAGCTATACTTGAAAGTAATAATGGAAACAGTGGACTTGCTGTAAAAGGTAAAGCATTATTCGGAATAAAAGCAAACAGCAGCTGGAAAGGAAAGGTATATGTATCTGATACAAAAGAGGTTTACAGCGGTGTTCAATATACCGTAAAAGCAAGTTTTAGGGCTTATAATAATTGGGCTGAAAGTATATCAGACCATACAAAACTACTTACGTCATTAAAGCGTTACAGTAATATTATAGGTGAAAAGAATTATGTACAGGCATGTAAAAAAATACAGCAGGACGGATATGCCACAGACCCGTATTATGCATCAAAACTTATAAATATTATAGAATCTAACCAGTTATTTAATTATGATGATTATGAGGAGGAAGAATATATGATAGAAACAAAATCTATGTATATAGACGGAAAAGAATATAATAATGTAAATCAGATAAACAAAGACGGTCGTATTTATGTGGAACTTGCAAGCCTTAAACAAGCAGGATATAATATAGGTTACAACAGTGTAAAGAAAACGGCAAGCTTTGCCAAAAAGCCGGAAGAGATAGATATACTTGTAAATAATAAATCAAGAAAAATAAACAGAGTGCTTATTTGTAATGAAAATTATGTAAAATTAAGAGACTTTGAAAAGTGTGGTATGACAGTAGGTTATGATTCTGAAAAGAAACGACCTTCATTGATGTGTTAATATAAAAATCCTTTATTTCTAATTCATAATAAAGAATTTTTATATTATATCTTTCCCACATTTTTCCCACAAAAGTTTTGTATGATTTGGTTTTATACATATCTGTATTTCTATAAAAATATGATACTTATGCTTGTTTAGTTATATTTGGTCTTATATGGTTTTGCTTAAACCATTTAGATACTGTGGTGAATACTACGATAAAGAAACAGACAGTATATATTTAAGGGCAAGATATTATAATCCAGTATTGGGAGAAGACCCAGCTAAGGACGGTTTAAATTGTTATGCTTATTGTAATAACAATCCTGTTATGTTTGTAGACCCTACTGGAGAGACTTTAAAAGATGCAATTTATGGATCATTGGAAACATTAGATTCAAATATATTCAGTAGAGCAGCAACTTTAATAGCAAAATGGTTAACAGGACAAGAATATAATTATAAACCTGAAAATCAGAAACATTATTATGTAGGCAGAGTATTAGGAGATGTATTTTCAGCGCTTACTGGAGCAAAAATAATAGAAACTGGAGGCTCAATTATATTAGGAGGGTTAGGTGCTGAAGGATGACTTGCAGTAGTTACAAATGGATCAAGCAACACTATGCTTGATGGGGCTATTGCGGTATCATTAACAACAGTTGGTACATTTACTATAACATATGGTAGTAAAGCTATTGTTTCATCAGTAAAAGGTTTGTATGATGATGTCAATAGTTTAATTAAATTTTCTAAAAATAAAGGATTTATAGGAGAAAATGCTCCTAAAATTACTATTAAAACTATATGGTAAAGGTGGAAAACGGAAAGAATAGATATTTAAAATCCAGCACCAGGGCAACGTGATGGTCAAATTCATTATCATGGTAATAAAAATAAAAAATGAATGTATGATATAGAAAATGAATATTTTTATAATTAAAAAACAAATGAAAAAGTTCCCAATAGTATATTAAACTTGTTAAAAGATAATAATTTTAAAAAAGAAATAAAAAAAACTTTGAAATATTTAGGAGAATGAAGAAGTGTTTAAAATTGAGAAATATGAATAAAAAAATGAAAGACTTGTTACAATTGAAATCATCTAATACAAATATTGATATTATAGAAATAAATGGTAATATAGATAAGCTTTGCAGAGATATAATATCAAAAACTAAAGAAATAAACAATTGTATATTGTATGATTTAGATGATAATCTATCTGAAGATAATATTGATTTTGAATATATGTTAAAAATAATTAATGATTTTACTGGATGTGAAATGTGTTTTAATGAAATTTGTATTTCATATAGTAAACTAAAAATTGAGTTTATTCCACATCTCGTTAATAAATTAAAAACCCTTTTTAATATTAAATTTCCCAATAAAAAAATTTTTAAAACAGAAAAAAATATTTATATTTTGACAAAAACATATAATAAAATGTACAATTATATTAAAATACCGGGAAAATCAAAATCTATTGATTATCCTTATCTAAAAGAAGTAAATACTTCATAACACATAGTTAAATATTTTTTTCGGCGGTTGTTGTTTTTGCTATTGCCGGTCTCATTATTAGTTATATTTAGTTGGAATATAAAGACTGGTTTAATTATTGGAGCAACTGCTGGATTAATTATAGCCTCTTTTATACATATTAGTAATAGAAAAAAGTAATACAATATAATAAAACACAAAAGCATAATTACGATAAATTAAGTTTAAAAAATTGCTGTTAGTTATTATAATGTTGTCCAAAAACAAATTGATAAAACGAATCAAACTTTTGATAAACTTTAAGATGTTAAAACTAATAATTTTTCTTTTATCTGTTTTGTTTCTTTTTTTCGGAAACTATCCATTAATTTAATTCTGTGCCACTTCTGCTATTAATAATAAAACCCTGCTTTACTAACACATATTTTATTGATGCTTTTGTATCAAGACTCTTTTTACTTTCCGAAGTAAAAGACACAAATAATGAGCCTTTTAACCAAAGGAGTAAGTCCCACGTTTCTTAATCAAGGGGTGCTTACTATTTTTTGACTAATAAATTACAAAAATTAAATATTATATGTGTCTGATTTGTTATTGCAGTTTACAAAACATATTTGAAAACTAAAATAAATTAAAATGGTCCATGAATTTATTAAATTTTAGTGTTATAATAATAAGTATTATATTATTATTTTAAAGTAATAAAAAATTATTTATAAAAGGAGAAAAAAATGAAATCAGCTAAATTATTTTTAATAGGAATGTATGTGCATTTATTTTTAAGTATTATAATTCCAATAAGTATTTTGTATTTTTGTTTTGATGGATGGGACATTTTAGGAATTGGATTATTATTATTTTATTTATTTATGATTGTTGTTGTTCAAATTATGGGCTGTGTTTGTTTTGTTATGGCAATAGACGCTTATCGTAAAAATGAGTGGGATAAATTATTTAGTGGCTGGAAAATGCTTAAATTAGGGTCTATACCATTTTATGTTATTAATTTTTTATACAGTTTTATTGCATGGTTTATTTTAGTAGGTGCATCAAGGGGAATTTTGATTTTATTAGTTCCTATTCCGATTATTATTACTTGCTTGATGATTGTTCAAAGCGGAGGAGTAGGCATATTTTATATTATGTATCTTAGGAAACATCTTGAATATAATAAAAGACCTTCAAACATTCATTATATTATGCAAGTTTTATCTGTTTTTGATATAATCAGTACAATTATAATACTAAAAAAATATAATATTAAATAATATTTTGTTTATAAACTGTTTTACATTAATAATTATACATAAATAAAAAATAGTTAGGTATATCGACATATATATTATTTAAACCTAATTATTTTTTAAAAATTATGACGGTTAAAATTCCACTAAATTTATACAATAGATAGTTTACTAAATATAGAAAGGGGAAAACATAAAAATGTTCAAGCTTTTGAAAAAAAAGTATCTATTATTTGGACTTATCGCTCCGCTTTTTATGCTTGGAGAAGTTTTAATGGACCTTATACAGCCACGTATGATGAAAATAATTATAGATGATGGTGTTTTGGGATTAAATAACGGAAATAAAGGAAATATTGACATTGTAATTACTATTGGAATTAAAATGATAGGAATTGTTATTTTAGGCGGTATATCTGGAGTACTTTCAGGTATTTTTGCTAATATGTTTAGTCAGAATTGGGGTAATGAAATAAGAAAAGCCTGTTTCAGAAAAGTAATGTCATTTTCTTTTGAGCAGGCGGATAAGTTTTCAACAGGTTCTCTTGTAACAAGAATAACAAATGATATTACCCAATTTCAAAATTTAGCTGCTCAATGTGTTCGTGGTTTTATAAGAACCTTTTTTCTTTTTTTTGGAGGAATATACTTTGTTACCGCTTTAGACTTGAAATTTGGTATTGTTTTAAGCATCAGCATTCCTTTTGTTATAGTTGGAATATTAATTTTTATATTTAAGGCAAATCCATTTTTTGATATTTTACAAAATAAGCTTGATAATGTAAATAGTATTGTACAAGAAAATGTAGCCGGAGCAAGGGTTGTTAAAGCATATGTAAAGGAAGATTATGAGGAAAAACGTTTTGAAAAGGCAAATGAAGAACTTGTAAACACTCAGCAAAGAGTATTAAAACTTTTTGCGTGCATGACCCCTCTTTCAAATATAGTGCTTAATATAAGTGCTGTTATTATTATCAAAATAGGTTCTATTGAGGTAAGTAATGGTTTTACAACTCCCGGCGGAGTAATGGCAGCTATTACATATCTTTCTCAGATTATTCATTCGGTAATGATGCTTGCTAATATTTTTCAAACAGTTTCAAGAGGAAAAGCATCAGGAAAAAGATTAAATGAGATATTAAATACAAAGCCTGTTATTAGTGATGGTGCCTTTTATGGCAATACAGATGTTAAAGGTAAAATTCAATTTAAAAATGTATCTTTTTATTATCCTAACGGCAATAAAGAACTTGTTCTTAAAGATATTAATATTACTATTAATAAAGGAGAAACTTTTAGTATATTAGGGGCAACAGGCAGCGGAAAAACAAGCCTTATAAATCTTATACCGAGATTTTATGATGTTTCAAGCGGAAGTGTTTTTGTAGATGATATTAATGTAAAAGATTACAAGCTTGAAGATTTAAGAAATAAAATAGCTTTAACCTTTCAAAAAAGTGAACTTTTTAGTGTTTCAATAAAAGAAAATATAATGTGGGGCAATTCAAAGGCTAATATAAATGAAATAGAAGAAGCGGCTAATAACGCTCAAGCAAAAGAATTTATACTTATGAAACCGGAAGGATTTGACACAATAATAGCTGAAAAAGGCATGAGTCTTTCAGGAGGACAAAAACAAAGAGTAGCAATAGCAAGAGCTTTGCTTAAAAAAGCCGAGATACTTATTTTTGATGATTCAACAAGTGCTCTTGACATTAAAACCGAAAAAAATCTTTATAAAGCTCTTAAAGATAATTATAATGATGTCACAAAAATAATTATATCTTCACGTATATCATCGGTTAAAGATTCTGACCGTATAGCTGTTATAGATAATGGAAAAATTATAGCATGCGGCAATCATGAAACGCTTTTAAAAGAAAATAAAATATATCAGGATATTTATGCCTCACAATTTAAGTATGGAGGTGAAATCGTTGGGAGATAAAGACAATAGACCTAAAATTAATATGAGAATGCCAACAATGAGAACTCCAAGAAATTATGGAGTTATAGAAAAACCAAAAGATATAAAAAAAACGATACTAAGGTTTATAATATATTTTTCAAAAGAAATAAAAATTATAATAGCGCTTATTTTATCAGTTTCTGTTTCTGTGGCATGTTCTGTCATTGCTCCAAATCTTCAAAGCAAAGCTATTGATATAATAGCTGACGGAAAATATAATAAATTAAATTCCATACTTATTTTAATGATTGTTTTGTACATTATTTATAGTTTTTCAAATCTGTTTCAAAATTTATTTGGGGCTGTTTTAAGCCAAAAAATAGTAAAGAAAATACGTGCTGATTTATTCAAAAAAATAGTAAATCTTCCTATAAAATATATAGATAATCATTCGCATGGAGATATTATGAGCCGTATAACAAACGATACGGAAAATATATCAAATACAGTTTCTCAATCGTTAGGTTCTCTTGTATCAGGAGTTCTTACTATTTTAGGAACAGTATTTATGATGTTTTATCTTTGTCCGTTGCTTGCTCTTTTATCTTGTTCAACTGTTATTCTCACAGTTATTGTTATTAAATACCTATCAAAGGCAATGAGAAATTTTTTTATTAAAAGACAAACGCTTTTAGGAAATCTTAACGGCATTGTTGAGGAAAAAGTGACAGGATATAAAACTGTAACAGCCTATAACAGAGCAGAAACTGTAATAAATGAATTTGAGAAAAATTCTGATATGCTTACAAAGACAGGTATAATTGCAGAAATTCTCGGAGGTTCAATGGGACCTATTATGAACATTATTAATAATATAGGCTTTGTTATTATAGCTTTGTTTGGAGGTTATTTTGCTTTTAAAGGTATTATTTCTATTGGAATTGTTTCTGCTTTTATTGTTTATGCAAAACAATTTGGAAGACCTATTAATGAAATTGCTAATGTTTATGGGCAGATTCAAACTGCTGCCGCAAGCGCCGAAAGAATATTTTCTATTATGGACGAAGAAAGTGAAGACAAAAGCGGAAATTTTGACATGAGTAAAGCTAAAGGTGTTATTACTTTTAAAAATGTTGATTTTTCATATAAGAAAAACAGACAAGTTCTTTTTAATTTTAATTTTAATATACAAGCCGGACAAAAAATTGCCCTTGTTGGAACTACCGGAAGCGGCAAAACTACGGTTGTAAATCTTCTTATGAGATTTTACGATATAGACAAAGGCGAGATATTAATAGACGGAGTTAATATTAAAAATATAAATATTAGTGAGCTTAGAAGAAATACGGCTATTGTTCTGCAAGATACAATTTTGTTTTCGGATACAATAAAAAATAATCTTAAATACTCAAATTTAGAAGCTGATGATAATGAAATTATTAAAGCCGCTAAACTTAGCAACTGTTATAATATGATTAAACATTTAGAAAATAAGTTTGATACAAAACTTACTGAAGGCGGACAAAATCTTTCACAAGGGCAAAGACAGCTTTTATCTATTGGAAGAGCTTTTATAGCCAATCCTAAAATACTTATTCTTGACGAGGCTACATCAAGCGTCGATACAAGAACAGAAAAAAATATTCAAGATGCTATGATTAATCTTATGAAAGAAAGAACAAGCCTTATTATTGCTCACAGGCTTTCTACTATTCAAGATGCAGATGTAATAGTTGTTCTTGATAAAGGAAGAATTATTGAAACCGGCAGCCATGAAGAACTTATAAATAAAAAGGGAAAATACTATGAACTTTATATGACTCAGTTTGAGGGAAACGCTATTTAATAATGAATATAAGGAAATACTGATTAATTGACAGGAAAATAATCAGTATTTCCTTAATATTATGTTTAAAATTTTTTACACAAACGCTTTTTAGGAAACACTGATTTGCCAGGGATAAAAAGATAATCAGTATTTACTTTATTTAATTCGTTTTAATGCTTTGCAGAAATCTAAATCCTCTTTTGTAATAACTCCATATATTTCTTGAAACTCATTAATTCTTATACGAATAATTTTTTCGATAAATTTGTTTAAGCTGCATCCTTCATAATCCGAAATATAAGCGGCTTTGTATAATAATGATCTTGTTATTCTAATTGTATAGCGTGAGCGGTAGTTTTCATTCATAATTAATTTCTCCTTTATAAATTGTTATAATTGATGAAAAATATCAGTTAGTGTATATACATGTATTATTTTATCACTTTTTATTAATTCCGTGTTAAGAATGGCTTTATTTTGACGTCACAAAATTTAAAAACCTTATTATGAGAAATTAATTTGAAAAAACACGGAATAATTAATATATTTCTTTGTATTATTTAAAGTGTTTTTAAGTAAAATTACTGCATATATATATTTTTTTTATTTTATAATTTTTGTCATAATTTTTACGTCAAAAAATTTTCCGTTTTTATAAGCTATTTGTTCAAGAATACCTTTAGTTACAAATCCGGCTTTTTTATGCAGTGTTATACTTGCAGTATTATTATATGTTATAACAGCTACTAAAACATGTATATTCATTTTTTCGGCTTTTTCCTCAAGATTAGAAAGAAGTTTAAACCCTATTCCTTTTCTTTTAAACTCATTTTTTACATATACTGAACATTCGGCAGTTGTTTTATATCCTGAAAATTCCCTGAATTTTGAAAGAGATGCCCAGCCAACTATAATATTATTCGATTCGGCTACTATTATTGGATATTTTGTTTTTATATGATTTTCAAACCATTGTATCGTATCTCTTAAAGACATAGTATGAGTATTTAAGTTATAACTGGAATTTAATATGGAATAGTTTGTAATTTCATTAATTTTTTCTATGTCATCTTGACGTGCAGTTCTAATTGTTATATCATTCATATTATATACCTCTGATTAGTTTAAATGTTTTGTATGTTTATTTATAATTATGAAAATACTGATTATTTTTTTATTCTTATTAAATCAGTGTTTCCTTATAAATGATATTTAATATTTATTGTTAAGTCAATATTTTTTAGGAGATTTTGAAAATGAAATTACAGAAACTTTTAAGCTTTGTAAGACGAGCAGTAGATGATTATAATATGATTCAAAAAGGAGATAAAATAGCCGTAGGCATATCTGGAGGAAAAGACAGTCTTTCACTTTTAATAGCTTTAAAGGCTCTTCAAAGGTTTTATCCAAAAAAATTTGAGATTGAGGCAATATCAGTTGATTTAGGGTTTGACAATATGAGTTTTGAGAAAATAAATAAATTTTGTAATGATTTATGCGTAAATTACTCTATAATAAAAACTGACATAGCAGAAATTATATTTAATCAGCGCAAAGAGAAAAATCCATGCTCTTTATGTGCTAAAATGAGAAAAGGAGCTTTAAATGATAAGGCACAACAGCTTGGCTGTAATAAGGTGGCTTTGGGACATAACAGAGATGACGTTATAGAGACATTTTTTATGTCAATGTTTTACGAAGGCAGAATATATACGTTTAACCCAGTTACTTATTTAGATAGAAAAAATATTGTTTCAATAAGACCATTAGTCTATGTTCCTGAAAAAGATATAGTATGTTTTGTGAAAAAAAATGAAATTAGTGTTTTGAAAAACAAATGCAGTGCAGACGGTAATACAAAAAGAGAAGAAATCAAAAAATTTGTTCTTGAAAATAGAGTTAAATACGACCATTTTGATGAAAAAATTTTCGGAGCTATTAAAAGAAACGACATTTTAGGATGGAAGGTGTAATTAATGGAATTTTCACAAGAGGTTGAAAGTAAATTGACTATTAAATTAAGAATGCTGCAAAATGAATTGCCTCCTTTCATGAGAGAATTTTTCAGAGCCAATTTGGAAAGTACATCAATAAGAACAAGAGTTGGCTATGCTTTTGATTTAAGGCTTTTTTTTGAATATCTTACAAGTGAATATGGTATATTTCAAGAAAAAAAAGTACAAGAAATCAAGATAGAGGAACTTGAACTTATTACTCCATCTGTAATAGATGAATTTTTAGAGTATATTACATATTATACAAAGGTAAATAAATTAGGTAAAAAAGTCAAATATAAAAACAAAGAGAAAGGAAAGTCAAGAAAACTTGCCTCAATAAGGGCTATGTTAAAATATTTTTATAAAAGAGAAAAAATAAAATCTAATTCGGGGGAACTTGTGCAAACGCCTAAAATATATGAAAAACCTATTGTACGTCTTGAAACAGACGAGATTGTAAAACTTCTTGATGAAGTTGAGTTTGGAAAAAATCTTACAGGAAATAGAAAAAAATGGCATGAACATACAAAAATAAGGGATTTAGCTATAATTACTTTAATGCTCGGAACAGGTATGCGTGTATCGGAATGCTGCGGTATAAATATTAATGATATTGATTTTAATGTTAATGGAGTTAAAATTACAAGAAAGGGAGGAAATCAAGCTATATTATATTTCGGAAATGAAGTTCGAAACGCTCTTGTTAATTATATTGATACAAGAAACGAGTTTAAAATGAAATATGAAAATGAAGAAGCTCTTTTTTTATCAATGAAAGGTACAAGAATTACCGTAAGGGCTATACAATATTTAGTGAAAAAGTATTCTTCTCTTGTAACAACATTAAAAAATATATCTCCTCATAAACTTAGAAGTACTTATGGAACGGAACTTTATAATAAAACAGGTGATATTTATTTGGTTGCAGACGTTTTGGGGCATAAAGATGTTAATACTACAAGAAGACATTATGCTGAAATGGACGATAGCAGAAGACGTGCAGCAGCAAAATATATAAAATTGAGAGATAATTAATTTTATATAATAAATACGATAAAACACCGCATAATCTATTAAAATAAAAAAAGCTGTACACAAATCATTTTATAATTTAATGATTTGCGAAAGCCTATATATATGCGGATAACAGGAATCGAACCTGCACCCTCTCGGACTGGATTCTAAGTCCAG
>CAMTZM010000053.1 GCA_947086655.1 uncultured Eubacteriaceae bacterium | reverse complement strand
ATGGAAAATTCTATCAAAAACCATAAAATCTTAATTGTGCGGTGTTTCCTTAATATTTTTCCGCTTGTTCCAAAGCTTTATCAACAGCTTTTAAAAGAATTTCGTTAGTCATTGAGGCATCTTTTTCATATTCTACTTCAAGTGACTGATTTTCAATAATTGCGGCTGATAAAGTTTCCATTGACTGACTGAAAAGAGGATAAAAAACCTCTTGAGTCTCTCCCATATTCAAAAGTTGAATATCAAGTATTTCATCTTCTGATACAGTGACTTCAACAGTAACAGGATTGTTATGTAAAATAATTTCAGATTTATAAGTACCCGGATTGTAAATTGCTGAGCTGTTGTCATCTTTAGGAATAAAAAAATAAATTAAAACCCCTATAAGTAAAATACCAAGCACCGTAAAAATAACAGTCCTTATAAGCTGTTTCATTTGAACGACAACTATCTTAGTTCCCATAATATAACCCCCTTTATTTATGTTATATTTTATTAACAATATTCAAAAAATATGTTAAAATTATAGAACGTATACAAAAACTAAAAATACCGATTAAATGTTCTTTAAATAAACATATTTAAAACAAAGAGGTGAAAAAATGAGTTTAAGATATATATTAGGAAGTCCGGGAACAGGAAAAACAGAAACATGCGCCAATGAAATAATAAAAAATATAAATAACAGGCGTTCTTTAATATATATTGTACCTGAACAATTTTCATTACAGGCAGAAAAAAACCTTGTATCAAAAACTTCGTCTTTATGCCTTATTGATATACAGGTACTAAGTTTTAAACGACTTGCATATCATGTGTTTTCTGAAACTGGAATGCAAAGCAAAAAAATATTAGAAGATACCGGAAAACTTATGCTTATAAAAAAAATAATGCTAAATCTTTCTAATAAATTCAAATTTTTTTCAAAATCATATGATAAACAAGGATTTATAGAAAATATAGCAAATATGGTAAGTGAGTTTTTTCAGTATTCCATAACATTAAAAAATATAAAAGAATGCTTAAACTTAATGGAAGAAAATAGTATTATTTATAATAAAACTTATGATATATGCCTAATATACGAAAACTATATTAATTACATAAAAGAGGAATATATATCAACTGATGAAATACTTGATATACTTGCTGATAAAATAGATGATTCTTTAATAGTAGACAATTCCGAAATTTGGATTGACGGATTTAATAGTTTTACACCGCAAGAATATAAAATAATAGCAAAACTTTTTAAAAAAGCTTATCGTGTAAATATAGCCTTATGTATAGACCAAAATAAAATACAATATCCTTCTATACAAATTTACGACCCATATTATAAAACAAAAAGTTCAATAAATACACTTAATAAAATAGCCGGAATAGAAAAAATAAAAATATGCGAACATTTATTTTTAAATAATACAGGCCGTTACTCAAAAAGTCGGGAGCTTTGCTTTTTAAAGGACAACTATTTTACATCAAATTCTTATTTACATGATACAAATAATATAACTATATTAGGATGTCAAGATAAATACAGTGAGATATCAACAACGGCTGATAATATACTAAAAGCCGTAAGAAAATACGGACTTAGATTTAAAGAAATAGGCGTAATATTATCTGACAGCAATTATGAAAAACCTTTAAAAAGCTGTTTTAGCAGATATAATATTCCTTTTTTTATTGATACAAAAAAAGATATAAGTTATCACCCTCTTTCAGAACTTATAACATCATCGCTAAATATAATAACAACAAATTTTAATTATGAATCTGTTTTTACATTCTTAAAAACAGGCCTTTTTCCTATGGAAACTGATGAAATAAACCTTCTTGAAAACTATGTTCTTGCACACGGCATAAAAGGATATTTATGGAGACTTGAAAAATGGGAGTTTGGATTTGAGAAAAATGGTGAGTTTGAAGAAAACGACATAAATTATTTTAAAGATTACTTTATGGATTATATGGATAAATACACTGCAAAATTAAAATCAGGCAAAAAATATACTGTTGAGTATATATGTACAGTAATATTTGAACTTTTAAACGAATTAAATGTTACAAAACGTATTGCCATATGGATAAACAATGCTGAAAAAAACTCCAACTCAATACTTGCTTCAGAACATAAGCAAGTTTGGGAATTAATAGTATCACTTTTTGATAAAACCGTAGAAATATTAGGAAATACTACTGTTACAGTAAAAGAATTTTCAAAAATAATTAAATCTGGATTTTCCGCCGTTAAGCTTGGTTTAATTCCCTCGTCACAAGATGAAATAATAGTAGGAAATTTTGAAAGAACAAGATTTCCAAACATTAAAGCGCTTTTTATATTAGGTGCAAACGACACGGTTTTACCATCTTATCAAAATGAAAATCCAATTTATTCAGATATAGAAAAAGACATTCTTGCATCAAATGGAATAGAATTATCAGAAAATTCAGCTATAAAAACAACTCAGGAACAGCTCTCAATATATCAGGCAATTACAAAACCATCTGAATATTTATATATAAGTTATGCAAAAAGCGAACTTGACGGGCGTACAAAGAGACCATCATCAATCATAAATAAAATAATGGAAATGTTTCCTAATATAACAGAAAAAGGAGACACAAATAATTTTATTGATAAAATGTCAGTTCCGGCGGCAGCTTTTGAAGAAATAATCCCTATAATGCAAAGTTACTCTCACGGAGGTAAGTTGACAGACGACATAAAATCCGCTTTAAAATGGTTTGGAAATTCATCAGAATATTCCGAAAGACTAAAAAAAGCATTAAACTATTTATTTAAAAATATTCCTGAGGATTATTTAAACAAAAAAACAGCAGATAAACTTTACTCAAGTCAAATAAATGCAAGTGCATCAAGATTTGAGTTGTTTTCAAAATGTCCTTTTGCTTTTTTTGTGCAATATGGTTTAAAAGCAAAACAAAGACGTACATATACAATTTCCGCTCCCGATATGGGCAGTATGTTTCATCTTGTAATTGAAAAATTTTCAAAGGAAATTGAAAAAGAAAATATAGATTGGAAAACGCTTTCAAAAGACGATATTTCTGACAGGACAGACAGAATAGTAGATGATATAATACCTGAGATAAGCAACAACATACTTTTAAGCAGCTCTAAATATAAACACTTAGTTACAAAAATAAAAAACGTAATCAAAAAAAGTATATGGGCACTTTCAAAACATATAAAAGCCGGAAACTTTAAACCTCTTGATTATGAGATAGGTTTTGGTCCAAACATGAAACTTCCTCCTATCATAATAGAACTTAATGATAAAAGCAGAATAGTTATGACAGGCAAAATTGATAGAGTAGATATACTTGACTATAATGGGAAAAGCTATGTTAAAATAATCGATTATAAATCAGGACAGCAAAAGCTTAATTTAAGCGACCTTTATTATGGGCTGCAGCTGCAGCTTGCTTTGTACCTTGATGCATTTATTAACTCATACAAAAAAATTTCCGGAAAAAATCTTCTTCCCGGAGGAATGTTTTATTTTATAATAGACGACCCTCTTATTACAGCCGAAAAAATAATGGAATCAGAAGAACTTGAAAATGAACTTTTAAAAGCTTTTAAACTTTCTGGATTAGTATTAAATAATATTGATATAATAAAAAATATGGATAATACAATAACCGACTATTCTAAAATAATACCTGTCAGAATAAATAAAAATAATGAAATAGTACCAAACAATTCATCAACTGCTATTGATTATGAATTTGAAAACATAAGAAAATTTGCTATAAAAAAAGTAAAAGAAATAGGAGGCGAAATTAAAAAAGGCAATATAAAAATACTGCCTTTTAAATCTGAAAAAAACTCCGCATGTGATTATTGTATTTATAAAACTATATGCAAATTTGAGTCCATAGATAAAAAAGATAAATACAGAAAATTAAAAAAACTTGATAATCCAATAAATGAAATTACTCAAGCAGTTTCCGAACAACAAACCCAGCAATAATAAGTCCGGCGCAAGATGGAACAAAAGAAATACTCCCGGGAGTATTTCTTTTGTTTGCAGACTCCTCTGTATACAAAGGCAAAATTGGTTTTTCCTTTGAATAAACAACTTTAAGAGAATCTATTCCATTTTTTTTAAGCTCATGTCTCATTACTCTTGCGAGAGGGCATACAGAAGTTTTATATATATCTGAAATTTCCAAAAGTTCAGGATAAAGTTTATTTCCTGTTCCCATACAGCTTATAACTTCTATATTTTTACTTTTCGCCGTTTTTACAATAGCTATTTTAGCTGTAATCGTATCTAAAGCATCAACAATATAATCAATATCAGTTTTTATTATATCTTCCACATTATTATACAAAACAAATTCGTTAATACAGCAAACTTCAGCAAAAGGATTTATATTCAATATTCTTTCTTTCATTGCTTCTGTTTTATATTTTCCTAAAGTTTTATTTAAAGCATGTATCTGCCTGTTTATATTTGTTAATGCTATTTTATCATTATCTACAAGAATAAGCTTTCCTATTCCTGCTCTTGCCAAAGCCTCTGCTGTAAACGAACCTACTCCGCCTATGCCAAAAACAGCAACTTTAGACTTTTTTAATTTTTCAACTCCGCTCTTTCCAATAAGCATCTCCGTTCTTGAAAACCACTCAGTCACTTTTTACCCACCTTAACATAAAATACGCCGCAAATAACAGAAGTTAAAGGTATAGCAGCCAAAATACCCATACTTCCGACTAACGACTGTAAAATTTCTACAATAACCATTTCTCTATTAAAAAGTTCGGTATACGAAGTATTATAAGTAACAAGCAGCAATACCGTAGAAAGACTGCTTCCTATATAAGCAAGCACAAGTGTATTTGCCATAGTTCCCATAATATCACGACCTATTGAAAAACCGGAACCTATAAGACTTTTAACTGATTTAACATTTGCCTTTCTATATAATTCGTATAAAGAAGATGAAACACTCATCGCCACATCCATTACTGCTCCCATAGCTCCAATTATAATAGCTGCAAAAATAATAGCTTTTAAATCAATAGGCTTTGAGGAATCAATCATTGTAATATAAACAGCTTCCTCATTTACCATACCTGTAAGCATTAAAACACGACTCATAAAAATTGTAAGAACTCCGGCAATAAGCACTCCTATAAAACAGCCAGACATAGCCGCTATACTTTTTTTATTTGCTCCATTTACAATTAAAAGAGTCATTACTATTGTAAACAAACACGTAATAATAGACCAAACATAAATATTATGCCCTGAAAGTACAGAAGGTATAAAAACAAAAAAAACAGCAAGACAAGTAAACAAAAGAGAAACAATTGTATTTACGCCCTTAATTCCTCCAAATAAAATAAGAAGAATAAGAAATACTATTCCAAGCAATATTATATTATCTGTTCTTATATATTCAGCAAAATCCCATACAATATTTTTTGAGTCACCGCCTCCCACATTATATAAAATAACTTTATCTCCTGTTTCAACTTCTTTATATTTAATATTGTCAAATGAGTCTATTTTTTGAACAGCCCGTACTATTTCATTCTCATGCTCTCCGTCAAGTATACGGCAATTAAACGATATCTCAATGCCTTCTACATATTCACCATCAGCATAATAATTTGTTTTATATTCATGTCTGTCTGTTATATTAAGGACAGCCGCTTTTGCGCTGCCGCTGTCCTCTGCAACCGTAAAAATACTAAAATCCCTCATTATATACTTGTTAGCTGCAAATAAAAATATGCTTGAAAATACAATCGTAAGTATATAAACTAAAACTTTTCTATACTTTGTTTTTATTTCCACAATAACTACACCTTCAAACTATATTTTAAGCTTAATTACAGTACCCTTTTCAATCTGTATATCAGCTTCTGGTACTTGAGCAATTACTTTTACTCCACTATTTTTATTATCTTTATTATCTTCGTTATCTTCATTATTTTCACTTTCTCCAGTGGATTTAGTAGTTTTTTCTGTAATATCGTCAATTTCATTTTCAGAATTTTGCCTTGTATCTTCCACAACGCATACAAACCCCAATTCTTCTATTACAGATTTAGCTTGCTCTAAATCCATATCAACAACATCAGGAACAAAAGCAAGGTCTTTAGCATCTTTACTTTCAGCAATATATAAAAGTACCTTTGTACCGCGTCTGACTTTGCTTTCTCCAGAAGGAAACTGCTTTGTAACTATATCTCCGCTGCCTCCTACAAGCTGAAAATCAAGTCCAGCATTGTTAAGCGACTGTATTGTTTCTTTTAAATTTTTATTTGTATAATCCGAAACAACTACCTCTGTACTTTCAGATTTTGAACCATTATCAGAATCATCAGTTTCATACGACGGAGGAATTGACTTATATGTAATTATTTCTTTTATAACTTCAGTAAGCATTGGAACAGAAGTTGTAACACCATCAGCATATGTTTTAGGTCTGTTTATTACTGACATAGCTATATACTGCGGTTCTTCAGCCGGAAAATAAGCAATATAAGAAACAGCATAAATGTCCTTATCTCTCTTTTCCTGTTGTGCTGTTCCTGTTTTTCCTCCTATTGAATAACCTTTTATAATTCCCTTTTTACCTGTACCGCTGTCTGAAACAACACTTTTCATAGCATTTCTTAAATAATCGGATGTTTCTTGAGTAAATATTTTCCTTACAATCTCAGGATTATTTTCTTTTACTATATTGCCATCTTTATCAACTATTTGAGAAACAACATACGGTCTCATAAGGTTTCCACCGTTTATAGCCGCTGAAAAAGCCGTTATAGCCTGTATAGCAGTACAGTTAAACCCTTGTCCAAAAGAACTTGTAGCCAATTCAACAGGATTGAGTTGGTCTAATTTATAAATAAGTTTATGAGTATCTCCGGATTCTCCTGTAATATCTATACCTGTTTTTTCTCCAAAACCTAAATCTCTTTGATATTTATAAAATTTTTCTTTTCCAAGCCTGTTTACAATATCAATCATACCCATATTGCATGAATTAGCTATAACTTGTTCTGCGTTTTGATTTCCGTGTCCGGCTAACTTATGACATGGTATTTCTCTATCAGCTACTTGTCTTTTTCCGCCGCAGTAAAAACCGGTGTTTTCATTAATAACTCCTTCCTCAATGGCAGCTCCTACAACAAGAGGTTTAAATATTGAACCCGGCTCAAACGTATCTGAAATATTAAAACATTTCCATGTTTCCAAAGTTTTTGTAAGCTTATCTTCATCTGACATATTATCCCAATCTTTCTTAAAAGCCTCATCTTCAAGCAAAGAAATATTATTAGGGTTATTCAAATCAAAAGTAGGATACTCTGCCATTGCAATTACTTCGCCTGTATTAGGATTCATAACTATAATAGATGTATTTTGAGCCTCAAACTCATAATAAGCTTTCTTTACAGCTTTTTCAGCAAACTGCTGTATTGTATGGTCAATTGTCGTAACAAGGCTGTCTCCCTCTTTAGCCGGCTCCTGCCTTGTTACAATATTGTTATCTTCTTCATATGTTCTAAATATTCGTCCTTCAACTCCAACCATATACTCATTATATTTACTTTCAAGACCATAACTGCTGTCTCCTCTTATAAATCCAATAAGATTTGCTGCAAATGAGTTATAAGGATATGACCTTTCCGTATCTTCTTCTAAATAAACACAGGATACATCTTCATCTTTTATTTTTTGTCCTGTCTTATATGGCACTTTTCTCGCTATTATTTTATAATTAGTATCATTTACAAGTTTGCCTGTCTTGTCAACCTCAACATATTTTTTTAAATCATCCATTGATAATCCAAGAATAGAATTAAGCTGACTTAATGTTTTATCTACTATTCCTTTTTTAGTTTCCTCAAACTTTACAAGGCTGCGTATATCAAGTACAACCGTATATACTGTCGAACTTACAGCAAGCTTTTGCTTATTTCTGTCAAGTATTGCTCCCCTGTTTGGATTTATTATTTTATCCTGAATCTTGTTTACTTGATTATAAATTGCCTGTGTTTCATACTCTTGCCCTGAAACATATTTTATATCATATACTTGATAAGCTCCTACAAATAAAATAGCCGCTAAAAATATAAAAAAGTATACATATAACTTTCCTGCAATTTGTATTTTAAATCTTGAAGTATTTTTCTTTCTTGTTTTTATTCTTTTGCTTCTTCTGTGCCCGCTTTGTCTTATGCTCACTTACCTCATTCCTTTTTAAAAAAATTTAATATATCTTCAAACTTAAAACTTCCGTTGTCTTCTTCAGACGTTTTGCTTTCATATTTGACTGTGTAACTTTGTTTAGGTATGTTTATGTATATAATTTGATGATTTGACGGTTTCTGCATTCCTAATTTTGTAGTAGCTATTTTTTCAACTTTTTCCAAATCAATATTTTTAGCAAGTTCAGCTTCAAGATAATCATTATTTTCTTCTAATTGTTTAAGTTTCTGTGTCATTATATTTACATTTGTTCTCATTTTATTATTAGAGGCAAAAATACCAATAAGCGCTATCAGCATTAAAAATATTACTCCAAATGTCATAATTACGTTATAAATTTTTATCCCCGACTTATTATTAAGTATCATATATTCCGTTTTTATAATCTTTTTAGCCTTACGCATTTTTGCTCTTGTTCTCCTTGATTCAGCCGCTGGCTTAACTGGTGCATTTGTTTTTTTCTTTTTACTTATTTTCCTTCTTCTTTTATGACTATAAACATCATACGCCTCTGAACTATAATTATAATACGCCTGTGTCCTTGCGTAATTATAAGAATGTTTTCCTTTACCTGATGTTCTTCTCATTTATAAAATCCCCCCCCCCTAATTTTTCAGCTTTAAATTTTTTGAACAACTCTAAGTTTCGCACTCCTTGCCCTATGATTTTCAGAAAGTTCATCATTTCCAGCAATAATAGGTTTTCTTGTAATAATTTTCACGGAAGGCTTTTTGTTACATATACATACAGGAAATTCTCTTGGGCATGTACAAGGATTTTCAAGTTCTTTAAATATATTTTTTACAATTCTATCCTCAAGTGAATGAAAAGTTATTATACAAAGCCTGCCGTCTTTTTTCAAAATACTTATCATATCTTTTACAGCTCTTTCCAATATTTTTAACTCTCCATTTACTTCTATCCTTATTGCCTGAAATGTTCTTTTAGCCGGATGAGGACCATCAATACGCACTCCCTTAGGAACTGCTTTTTTTATAATAGATACAAGTTCAAATGTCGTTTGAATTTTTTTCCCCTTTCTTTCTTCCACAATAAAACTTGCTATTCTTTTTGCCCATTTTTCTTCTCCATATTCATAAATAAGTTTTCTAAGTTCATCTTCCGAATACGTATTAACAACATCATAAGCTGAAAAATCTTTTTCTCTGTCCATCCTCATATCAAGAGGGGCATCATTCATATATGAAAAACCTCTTTCAGCCTCGTCAAGCTGATACGATGATACACCTAAATCAAGTAATATTCCGTCTGCGTATTCTTTTGAAAAATTCAACTCATTACTAATTGACAATATATTTGAAAAATTATCATGCACATAAGATACATTTTCAAAACTATTTAGCCTTTCTTTAGCAGCATAGACTGCATCTATATCTTGGTCAATCCCTATAAGCTTTCCTCTTTTGTCAAGCCTTTTAAGTATCTCATAAGAATGTCCTCCGCCACCAAGAGTTCCATCTATATATATTCCATACGGCTTAATATTTAAATATTCAATACATTCATTTAATAAAACCGATATATGCTCAAACTTCATTTTATCACCTTGATTAAATCTTTTTAAAAAACTATGTATTTAGTTTAATATAATTTACTTAAAATTACAAGAACGATATATGCTTTTTATTCCGCTTTTCTTAAAAATTATTGTAAAAAAATTACTGAATCTATCTATACATTATGATATAATATTTAAAAAATTATAATTTTGGTCGATATTTTAATTAAGAATAATAAACTCCGCTTGTATATTAAAATCAGTAAAATAATAATGGGGGTGTATAATGTGGAAATATCAAGAGAATATATTATGCCAGCAATATCCGATAAATTTAACTCTGCTGTAATAAATCAACAAACAACCTCAAATCAGCAAATAGAACAGTCCGACTTAAATACAAACACAAATACTCAAAATGAAAAACAGCCGGAGACAGATACAGTAAAAACCACATTGAATTTAATGGGTTTTAAAGCAACTCCTGAAAATATAGAAATAGCAAGTGCTTTGATAAAAAATCTTTTTCCTGTCTCAAAAGAAAATATGCAAAAAATGAATCAAGCATTTAAGCTGACAAATGGAGATATAAATAAATCTTTATTTTTTCTTCAAAACGATATAAAACCAGGTATAAAAAACACTGAATTATTAAATATGCTAACTGATAAAAATAATATGCTGTCAAATACACTTGAACAAATAGTATCTCAAACAACTTCATATTCATTAAAAACAGGTGATATGGAACTTTTAAAAAATCTATTTTCATTATCTGACGGAAATAAAGAAAATATGATTTCATTTTTAAATACTATAAAATCAACAAACAATGAACTTGGTAAGTTAATAGGTGCTGAAACAGAAAAAATACCTGAAGATACATCAAATAAAACTATTGATAACAATACATCACAAACAGAAAAACCTGTTACAACAGAGAATAAAATTATTAATAACAATAATAATCAACAAACAGAAAATATTAAAACCGAATTAGAACAATTTATAACACAAAATAAAAAAGTTCTTATTCCTAAATTAAATGAGGCAATACAAAAAAATTCACTTGAAATATTTAATAAAGCGGTAAAAAACGAAGGTTTTAACGGTAAAATGGATTTTGAAAAAGCATTTACAATATTACTAAATGATAATCCTTCATTAAAAAATAAAGCTCTTTCATTAATAAAAAACATTAATGAAAATACTCAAAATATTTTTCAATATAAAGATTCCGTTAATAAACCTTTAAATAACATTAACAGCAATAACAATACTGCTATTAATGATAAGCCTTTAAATAACTCTAACATTAATAACA
>CAMTZM010000052.1 GCA_947086655.1 uncultured Eubacteriaceae bacterium | reverse complement strand
ATAAACCATTATATTTAATAATATCCCTTGCCATATTTGCGTCTGGTATAAGTAATGCGTTCTCTTGTTCTAATTTGATACGTTGTTCTCTTTCAGTTTTTAAGGCTCTACATAATTCAATCATTGTATCAGGATTTAAAATAACCTCTTTCAATTTTTCAGGTGTCATATACGCCCCATGTTTGCGAATTGATGGAAGTACTTCTGAGGTTATCCAATGTTTGAATTTTTTAGCTGTTGGCAGTTTACTTGAAATGATAAGGGAATATAAACCACTCTCATTTATGATATACATATTTCTGTTTTGACCTGACCCGTCAAATTGACGGGTCAGCTTATCATCTTCACAAACATGATTACGAAGTGCTTGATTAGTATCACTATATCCCAACGCTCCAGCAACATCTTTGCCTACAAACCATGGTTCTTCATTAATAATTAATGTTCTAACCTTACCAAACTCATCATTCTCAAAAATTCTTAAATTATCATTCATAATTATTTATCTCCTCTTATTGGTTAATATCTTTACCTACAAGTATTTATTTCTGTCTTAAAATCCCCTCCTTATATTTTTACAAATTAGACTACAAATTCTTGTATTGATGGAAGTACCTCACTTGTCACCCATTTTCTAAATGATTTTGCTTCTTCCTTATCAGAATGAAGGATTACATTGTATAAACCACTTTCATTGACACAAAGAATTTCTCTATTTTGCCCACCTGACACGAATTTAATTCAGGTCAGCTCATCAACGTCCAATCTATCAATTGTCTTATTTGTATCTGATAATCCTAAAATTTCACAAATACCTTTTAACGCCAACCAAGTAGTACCATCTTTTTCAACTGTTCTTACTTCTTTTCCTTTATTTTCTGAAATTCTAATAAAATTTTATTACACATTCCTATCTTCCTGTTTTAATATTAGGTTTAAGTTATATCTTGCTCCAGCAGAAAAATATATCTGTTTTTACCATTTTTTTATCTGGAATATTTGTCACCTTCAACTTTAATTCCTCGGTTAATTCTTTTGGTTTACTTAATCTTTTAATTTTTATCATTATAATCCTTCCATTCAGATACCTGTATTTCTAATAATTGTCTCATAGGATTTTGTGGGTGTAATATTTTTTTTAATATTACATAATTTTTTAATATCTCCTCTTGATTTTCATCATTTATAGCTTTGTCAAAATTATTCATAATTTCAGAATATAAATCAGATGTAGCAGATGACATTCCCATAATATCCTGTAATATTTCCTCAAAAGTCCAGCCCTGCAATCCATATTCAGATAAGTTTAATTGTTTAACACAAATATTCCCATTTTCATCTTTATATAATGGTATAATCTCATTTCCTTTTGCATTTTGTAACACACTCGGGCTATGAGTTGTTGCTATTATTTGTGCCTGAGGAAAAACATTTGCCAGTACTTTTATAAATTTTGTTTGCCATTGTGGGTGAAGATGCATATCAATTTCATCTATCATTATTACTCCGTTAAAATCAACTACATTTATATATGGATACCGATATTCAATTTCCTTTATCATATTAAGTAAAGTAATAATGCAAGATTTATAACCACCAGAAAGCATATCGAAATAAATTTCAGTATTATTATTTTCTAATATTATTTCAAAATCTGTATTTACTGTTTTTATATTTAAATTATTATCTAATAATTTAAATATATCTTTAGATAACTGAAAATTATTTTTTTCAAATTCGTTTAAAGCACTATCAATTTTTGAAAACAAAAATTTTTTAATAAACCAATCTTTTATTTCCTCAACATTTCCAAAAGCTAATGGTCGGGCATAATAAATTCTATTGTCACATGTAGTAGATTCTGACGGGGAAATGTTAATTTTATTATATTCTACTGTACGTAAAGGTAAAAAATATAATAAGTTTCTTGAATCCTTTGTAATTTCAGATTTAGATTCATCTAATTCATTTATAAAATGTTTTATTGTATATTTAAAAGGTTTTTCAATTCCTTCAACCCAAATACTTACATTTCCTTCTTCAGAACCATAACATTTCTTCAAAAAATCGTTTTTGCCATTAAAAAGCTCATAAGCTATTGATTTTAATATTGTTGTTTTTCCAACGCCGTTTGCACCACAAATTAAATTAAGCCTTTTATTAAACTGTATTTTTATATGTTTAATACCACATATATTATTAATTACTACTTTTTCTATTTTCATTTTTAACTCTCCACTTTTTAATAAATAAATTTGAGTAATAAAATCTTTTATAATTTTATTAGCTTTTATTTTTATTTTATAAAAACCTCTTTTTATGTTACCTTCTCATCAACTCTGGTAACAAGAGTCTCGCAAAATGTAAACGTAGGAGATAAGATTCCTAACAGTAATTACTAACCGTTACACTCGGCAAAGTTTAGACTATTCATTTCAGTAACAAGAATTTCACTTGATACCGACCGCCATGGTAGTCGTTGAGATTAGCACTCGTCATGCGAGATTTCAATTCTTAAAAGAATTTATGTACTTACTGTACGCTGTCATCTGCTCGTTATCTGAGACACTGCTCTGTTTCGATTTTATTATGTCACCACAATAAAAGTGCGGCAGTGGGTTTACAGACTTCCAAGAACCTTAATTACTAAAGGTTACACTCATATGCAGAGGAGTGTCATATCTGCTATACATATTGAATATGTATACGGTGGTTTATTCCACACGGGTTTAATATAATGTATCTCATTATATGTCATATAAAAACTAACGACTTCGCCATTAGAACATATATGACAATCGGCATATTTAATTGTAAAGACAACTATAATTTGTCTTACCGATGTTTTTAAAACTTAAAAATGTTCCTAAACCTGCTCCTAATAATGAAAATACCCCTACTTTATCTATAAGACTTGTTATTAAAGATAAAGTGTCTGTTGTCCCATCGATTAAAACTTTAAAAAATTCTGAATCAAAAGTAATATTAGAAAGTTCCTGCATTTGATTTTGAAGTTGAGTTATTTTACCTGTAAGACTGTCCAAATGTTTTTCAAGTTCTTCTTGTGCTGAACCTTCTGAATTTTGAGCCTCTTCATACACCTCTCTTAACATTTCGCCATTTTGAAGTATTGATGCTGCTATATTACTTCGATTTTTTCCTGCTATTGTTTCCAAAAGTCCTTGCAGTCTATTTGTTCCAGCTTTTTTATCTGTTTCTTGAATTTCATAATAAATATCAGCTATATCTTGTAATATTTCATATGTTGAACGATAATTGCCATTGTCATCTAAAACGCTGATACCTTTAAACCCATTAGACGCTACTGCTGTAAAATTTCTTACTGTGTCATCTATTTTAGATGAAGTTTGAACCACAAAATCGTCAACATTTTCACCTAATGACGCTAATTCATTTTTAGCCTCTTTAGTTCCTTGAATACGAAGTGCTATTGTACGAATACCAGCACCAACAGAATCTGGGTCTTGTGGTACAGCATTTCCGGCTGTTATTAAAGCTGATGCCTCGTTTATATCGTTTCCGGCTGTTGTAAGAGCAGATGCCGAACGCTGGAGAGCAGACGCTAAGCCATCTGTTGATATACTAAATTTATTTCCTATATTATTTAATATATCGTTTATTTCTGTTTTATCTAATTCTTTATAGGCTTGACTTATTGATATCAGAGATTTAGTAGCATCATCTATATTTTCAAATTCTGATACGTTAAGAAGTATGTTAGCCGACTGTGCCGATTTTTTAGCCTCCTCAAAAGATTCACCAAGACGCATAAAATCTGCTGTACTCTCCTGTAATTGTCTGCTTGTAGTTCCTATATTTCCGGCAAGGTTAAAACTTTCTGCCTGATATCTTTTTAAACTTTCTACGGATAATTCGCTTACTTTCCTCATTTCTGTAAAAGCGTCATCTAATTCACGTGAAATGTTAAAGCCCTGTCTTAGTTTATGAAGTATACTATAAGGATTAAAAAGCATAGCCGTCCAATATGTTGATAACTGAACAATTTTACTTTTCAATCCATCAACAGCCTTTCCAAAATTCGATGTCTCATTTTTCATATATTTTGATGACGCACTCATTTTTTTCTCACAGTCATCATAAACAAAAGTTAGATTTTTTATCGCACCTGTTGTCTCTTGAATCCTTACAGTCATTTTATAGAAATCATTTCCGTTAGGATATTCGTTATGAGACAATACTTTTTTTACATTTCCAAGACTGCCGGCGTAATCTAATGCCGCCCTTTTAGCCTCATTAAAGTTTGTAACATCTTTCATGTTGACAAGTTCTACATTTCCTAATTTAACACGTCTTTCAAACGTATTAAAAAGATTTGAGACTTCTTTATTATAATTTTCAATATTTATAACTCCGTTTTTTAAATCTTGACTAAGAAGATTTATTTTTGGTTTAAATGCTAAAAGTTCTTTGGCTAATTCTGTACCATCAGCAAACTTAAATTTATTAAGCCTTTCAGAAGTTTTATGTATTATGTTTTCTATATTGCTAAAGGAATCGGCTCTTTCTTCAAGAGATTTTAATTGACTTATAAATTTATTTAAATCATTTTCATTAGATATTTCTGATATACTTCTTTTGAGAACTTCGAACTCTGCTGTAATATTGGATAAACTGAATTTTGATTGAAAATTATTCAGCATATCTAATGCTTTAGTCTGTGGGTTTATAGTATCTTTATTTTGGTTTGTTCCTGCCTTTACTTCTTTTATTTTTTCTCTGCTTTCTTTAAGAATAACAGATAAATTTTTTAATGATTCTGTTTCTTTAGTAATGTCAGCTATTCCTTTTAAAAATGACGACCCATCAGCAGATAATCCATTTAGGCTTATTTTTATATTATCTAAAGCAGATGCTATACTGTTAAGATTTGTTCCAGCATTTTTACTTTTATTAAAACTATTAAAAATATCTGGTATATTAATACAATCATTAACAATCATAAGAGCAGCAGCTATATTTTCAATAGCCTTAGCTAATGATTCTATATTAGCTGATTTGTTTGCTGCATTTACAACAGTATTCAACTCTTTTGTAACAGAACTTTTAATTTTTGATGTATCATCTGATTTTATTGTGCTGATTTTAATATCCGGTATTTTAATATTTGAAATATAATTTAATTCTTTTGAAAGAGCCTTTGCTTTTTCAACGATAGAATTAAATGTATTTACTTCCTTACCAACAGATTGTCTTATATTCTGTTCTGAGACCGCCATAGATTTAGACATGTTTTTAATAGCATTATTAACTTCATTTACAGCATTTTTTATATTTATAAGACTTTGTATTTCTTTAGATGCTGACTGTCTCATTTGATTTTCTTCTTGTATTATAGATTCTGTTTTAGAATGAAAAGCGTTTTTAAGAGTGTTTACTGATTCTGTTAAGTTTCCAATCTCAGCTTTTTCAGATAAAAGTTTAGATGTATCAGAAACAGTATTTTTATCTTGTGTAATTTTTCCTGTATCAGTAACAGAATTTACTGATAACTTTTCGTTATTGACAACAGTAATAATTTGTTTTAATTCATTAATTTTCTCAATAATACGCTGTACATTTGATATTTCAGATTCTGCCGCATTATTCATTACTTTTTCACTGTTTTGTATAGATTCTATTTTTGCATTGATAGTTTGTATTTCTTTATTTGTTTCTTGATTAACTCCGTTTGTATTTTTAATATTTATAGCAGTTGCTAAATTTCTTTCAAGATTTTCTTTCTGTATTAATAATTCATTAAGTTTTTGCTGTGCTTCTTTAGCATTGATTTTTACTTTTATGTTAGAATCCTTTCCTGTAAGACTTTCATATAAGAATGATGGTGAATGCCTTATGTATGCTGGGGTTTCAAGTTCTTTTGTTTTACCTCCAAGGGTTTTAAATCTCTCAAAGGCGTCAATAAAAGAATTTATATCAGATTTAGTTCTTTTTGATTCGTTACTTGCTGCTTTAAATGTTTCTATTAAATTTTCTTTCGCTTTATCCAAATTAAATGAATTAATCTGTCTTTCTACACTTAATATATTCTCTTTAATTACAGCTATATATTTATCTGTTACGTTTGCGTCAAATTTTCCTGATAATATATTTTGGGTTTGTAAAACAAAGTTTCTTATTAACTCGAACTCATTTTTAAAATCAGACGTCATTTTTGAGACTGCCGCATTTAAGTTATCCGAAGAAAAAACTTGTGAAAAATTCTTCGATATATTTTCTATATCAAAAGCCTTTGACAATTTTACAGATGAATCAGAGAAATTTTGTTTTAAATACTCGCTTATAGACGCCATTTCTCTGTAATATGATACTGCTTTTTCTATTGTACTTACATCGTTTACCTTAATTGCATCTTTAATATTGATATTATTAATATATCCTTCAATTCTTTGAGCCATTTCTTTTAACTTTCCGGCTCCTGCTTTTGTACCTTTTCCAAATTCTCTTTCTATAATATTTTGAAAATCCATATTAGCTATATTATTTTTAATAGAATTTGAGAATTTAACAGCCATATCATTTCCATTATTCTGTACAATATCAGATAAATTTTTAAGTCTTTTTCTAAAATCCGAATCATCAAAGTTTAATATTAAAGATTCTGGTTTAAGTCCTGATATCTGTTTTAAAATTGTATCTAATTGAGTTTTATTTCCTGTTATTTTATACTCAATTTTCTGTTCGGAATATTTTTTTTCAAAACCTGTTAATTTTGATTCCATTTCTGAAAGAGCCTTGTTCATTGAACTTCTATAATCAAATCCAATACTTACTATTGTTGAGTTATCAGCCATATTTTTTCACTCCTTTATTTGAAATTATTTAGTATTTTTTAATTTGTTTACAAAATCATCTCTATATTTTATAAGAGAATCATAAGGCATAACCGAACCTTTTATATATCTTCCGTGATATCCGTTTAAAGCTGACTGCAATACTGTTTCAACAGGGTCATGATAATAAGAGTCCCACATATTATCTGAACTTATTTTTACTCCACCGTAGTATATACGTCCATGAGCGTTTTTATAAAATGGAACTCCTATATCATTTAACTCCCAAATTCTTTTATAAAATTTGGGAGTATATTCATTATAAAATCTTTGAATTAAATAATTATATCTATCTGTTAAAGACTTTGCCGTATTTTTAGCTAGTTTTTTTGCTTGTTCATGTCCGCTTTTTTCTAATATCTTTTTTAAATTTCTAAAATCCATAAATTTATTGATTATTTAGCTATCTTAAAAAGTCCGCTAAGTTTTTTAACTAATTTCTCTGAGTCTTTCTCATCTATTTTTTCTAAAGTTTCTGTCATTTGAGCTGCTAAAGGTTTTAAAACCGCTGAAAAAACAGATGTTATTTTATTTATTTGTTCTGATATGAATACATTAGGACTTGTATATGTTTTAACAACATCGTCAAATGTCATCTGAACTACGGTTTCAAACTCAACTAATTCTTTTTCGGGAATTTTTGACATAACCTTTTCAAGCAAACCAGTAGAAAAAAGCGCATCATACTCCTCTAAAAACGAACTATTCTCAGAATTTTCTTTTAAATTTGTATATTTTGTTATTAATGTCCTTATATAAAGTAAATATCTTGTAGGACTTGATATTTTTAAATTTTTATTTTCATCAAAACACGAACAATTTACTATACTTTGAGCCATTGCCATTTTTAAGTTATAAGGAATATAGTCTTTGGTTTCAAGATTTTCTGTTATGTATTTATCTCTTAATTGTACAGATTTTAAATTTGAATAACCCTCTACAAATTGCTTTATTGTAATTTTTTCCATAATAATATTTTCTCTCCTTTATTTTTTTATATTTGAATATTTACAACATACACCATCTTTAATTTCCTTTTGTATTCTGCCTTCCTTAGCATTTTTTAGCAAAGAGCAGTTTCGTTTATATTTTAAACAACACAAACATTTTGTCTCAAATTCATCAAGTTTAGACTTATTCTCAAATATACCTATATAGTCAGTTTCATGTAAAATCATTTCTATACGTGGATTTTCCGAATCATAGAAGATTCCCTGTACACGCTCACAAAGCTGCACATCATCTATCCATACAACATTACTTTCTGTAATTGAATCCGCTATACATTTATAATAATTATTAGCGTCCATATCTACCCTTGGAAAATAGAAATATGTATCAAGATAATAATGCTGAAAGGGATTTTCAGATTTTATCCACCCTTGTTTTTTTACCTGTTCTTTTATATATCTTATAAAATTTTTTTTATAATCCCTTGCCATTTTTGTTTTATAACTCATTGCTATATGTTTTCCGTTTTTTATAATGGTTTTATACGCTAAATAATGATTAACGCTTGGGGCTATTGGTGAAACTAATTTTAATTTCTGCAAAAACTTCCTCCCTTCGTAAAAATAAAGGTGCATTAATAATAGTGTTTAACGCACCTTTTAAAAAATATTTATATATTACTTATATTCTTCTTAGATTTTCTTTTCTTACAAGAAATTTCTTCTAAATTTTCATCATAATCTAAATTACTTTTATTTGATTCTTCCATAATTTCGTCAACCGTTTTTTTTACAGTTTTATTTAATTTCATATTTAACGCTCCTACTTTAATAAGTCTTTCTTCTGTTTCTTCTTTTGTACATAAATTAGACTTATAATCAGAAACAGCGTCAAAAATTTCTTTGCATTCTTTTTTGTCAAACATATTCATCCAACGTGGCAAATGGTCAAATTCACCACAATTCAAACAAAATGTATATAAGTTTGAACAAATTAAACACCTTTTATTATTTTTTCTCATTAATACACCACCTTTCACGCTGAAAAATTTTACTCATAAATATCATTATCAGCTACAATCATATAATAAAGGCGTTTATTTTTACTGCAATAATCAAGCTGAGCATCTCCTTTATATTCAAATGTTGCATCTGTTTTCATCTGCATAGATGTATCAGGAGAAACTTGAAAACTTAGAAAGACGATATATCCCAATCTAAGACAATCTGTTTCACATGGGTCATAATACAAAGCCTGAACAGTAAGTTTAACTGTCTTAGGAAATTTATTGCTCCTTTGGTCAACCATAACTGCACGGTCTGTCATATATTCATATTTAATTAAAAATTGCGAAACCTCTGTATTATCTATGTCAATAGGGAATGTGACTGTTTTTGTTTCAGCGTTATAAGCATATTCTGTCTTTGTAGCAGTTGAATCTGCTGCTAGTTTATACATTTCTCCAATAGCTCCATTATTTTTAATAGCTGTAACAGTAATAGTTCCTTCTATTGGTGTGTTTGGAAGTATTGTTGATGATTCGCAAGCATCTATTAAAAGTATTTTGGGAGCTTGAATTTTATTTGTCTCAGTAGCTACAATTTTAGCTGAACCCGTAGTTTCAGCATAAGCATTTAAGTCTAAATGTGCATTTGTAACTTTTAGACTTGCGGCTTTTGCATTATATGATTTCTTTATAAGAGTTCCATCTTTGTCTTTTGCCTCTTTTGCCTCAGCGGTCACATCAATAGTTGCATCAGATAATTGAGTTAATCTATAAAGTAACTCTCCTTTAGAATTTTCTGCTATTGCAGACAGTATTTCTTCAAAAATAATTCCATCTACTGTAAATTGTGACATTTTTTTAATCCTCCTTATTTTTTTAGTGATATAATTCCATCGCCTATACTATACATAGAGACGGTGGTTTCTTGTTGTGAATCCATAAAAATCTGTATATATATAACCATTTGTTAGTTTGGAAATATCACATTTCCTTATTTCAGCGACAATTTTTAATACCTCAAAGTCATTTTAGACGAATTTGTTTTATACAATTTTTACTTTTATTGTTTCTTCTGATTCATTTTGATTTAATTTAATCAATTATCTCACATCTCTTTTTGTTGTATTATTAGATATAATAATTAAGAAATTCTTTTAGTGAAATACAATCTAAAATTTATCCTCGCCTAAGTAAGATTAATTTCACATTTTTTTACTGCTCATATGAGGGGTGAAATTTAGTATTCCAAAACTGAATGAACACGTTTTTTTGTAATTTTTTACTCAATTCCATATAATTTTATATCATTTTCACCACACGATATTTCATCTATTTTATATATAAAATTAACAATTGCTTTTTTTGAAATGAACGATTATGCTGTTTGTTGTGTAGTTTGTTTCACTAATTTATTTACTTCATCGCTTACTGACAAACCAAGGTTGAATTTTTCTTTTACTGTCATTAATTCAACTGTACTATCAAGTAATTCCTGTCTATCAGCTAACATATCTACCTTTTTAATCATTTTGGGATAACCATATTTCGTTGATACAGCTTTATTAGCTATTGTATTTGCCTTGATAAAGTCTACTTTCTTTGGCTCTTTTAAAGATTTATGTAATTTTGCCATAGAGTTTCCTTTTGGTGTTCCTTATCAAGCATTCGGAATATCTGAAATCCCTCTAAGCCTGTTGACTGCCGAAGTTGCTTGAGCATTTCATAAACCCAATCTTGAAACTCTTTTGCCTCTTTCTTTCTACTTTGAAATACTAATCTATATACCGATTTTTCATTAATAATATTAACTTCCTGTTCTCTGTCTAAATTATCGATGACCTTACTAATAATAACCCCATCTTTTAATTTGCTTAATTATATTTTACCTCTGCATGTCCAATAAGGATTAAATGTTTTATTCTCTCCTTATTTGTGACATACTGCCACCTATATTATGCATAAAAGTGAGGATATTCTTGATATAAAAGGTTAAAAATTGAAAAATTATTTTTCATTAAAATCTCTCAACCAATTTAATCTATTTTTATCTACTTTACTTATATCAATCATTCCGCTATATATTCCTGACATTAAAGCCGACGAAGACATAAATATCTGTGAACGCTGTACGGAATCTATAAACTCATAAATACCACATTGTTTAAGTTCGCTGCTTTTGTACTTAAATCCAGGATAAACAAGCATAGCTGAAATCAAATTTTTAAATACTGAAACATACTCACTATTTTTGTTTTCAAGCATTTTAAGTCTTTCATTTTCTAAAACAGCCTTTACGGCTTGAGTACCTTTAACTTTCATTGGTTTTACTTTAATTCCATGCATTTTTCTTACATACCCAACCATTTTATGATATAAAAGGTCATCAATAACATTACCATTTTCAAAATTATACAAAATTTTCTCACCACTTTGAGAATTTTTAATAGGTGAAAATTTTTGAAAATTTAAATCCCCAAATAATATTTTTGTTCTATCCAAGCTAAGAGACTGAACCTCCCACTACTAAAGTAGCGGGGTTCTCGTTCCACACTCTCTTGAATGTTTTTCCACGAGCAATCCCCATAGTTCCTACGGTTCTTACTTTAGTTTCAGGAGTTTGTTCACGTTAGAACGCAGCTTCTAACGCAGTCTTATCGTCACCGACA
>CAMTZM010000051.1 GCA_947086655.1 uncultured Eubacteriaceae bacterium | reverse complement strand
CTGCCCGTCTTATTCTTTCTTTTCCTATTTCACAAATATTGTTATATCCAGCCTTGTACGCCTCTGTTTTTTCATCACATAGCTCCGGTAACTGCACTATTATAAACTGTCTGTTTCCTCCGTCCTCGGCATTTAGCTGCATTACGGCGTGGGCTGTTGTCGCTGAACCGCTGAAAAAGTCAAGGATTATATCATTATCATTTGTTGTGAATTTACATAAAAATTTTATCAAAGAAGTTGGTTTTGAATAATCAAACATAGTAGTATTAAATAGTTGTGTTAATTTTTTCTTTGCGTTATCATTTGAATATTCATTTTCTATAAATTCTAATGAAGATAATGCTTTTGTTCTTTTTATATTTTCTATTTCAAATCCATTTGATTTTTTTATTATTTTCACATTTTGATAAGTTTTTGTATAAATTCTCGAATAATTATCATAATTTTTTATAACAATAAAGCCATTTTTATATCCAAATTCAAATAATTCTTTACTCCATCTCCATGCCCAATCTGCACGAGCATAATTTCCATTTTGTCTTTCTAAATATTTTTGATACGAATTTCCTGCATAAAATACTTTTCCTTCTATCTCAATAGGATAATCCAAACTTGGACTATATTGAAGGCTATCATAATCTAATGTTTGGTTTAATTTATAATAACCTCGTTCTTCAAAATATTCATCTTTATTTTTAAAACCCTCATCAGTATGACTTTGTAAGTTGTATTTAGTAATATTATTTTTAGTATACATCAATATAAAATCATGATTTTTAGCGATATCATCTGTTGTTTTTCCGGCTTTTTTTGTTACTCGTGGAAAACAATTTACAAAGTTTTCTTCCCCAAAAACTTCATCACATACTTTTTTCAAATTAAACAATTCTACATCATCAATAGAGATAAAAATAACCCCGTCATCTCTCAAAAGGTAAGAGGCAAGTTTCAATCTCGGATACATCATATTAAGCCATTTTGTGTGAAATCTTCCCATTGTTTCGGGATTGCTTTTTGTTGATTGACTTGTAACTGCCTTATATCTTTCCATAGGGTCACTGTAATCGTCCTCATACACAAAATCGTGTCCTGTATTATATGGTGGGTCAATGTATATCATTTTTACTTTGTGGAAATATGCCACCTGCAATAATTTTAAAACCTCTAAATTATCTCCCTCAATATAAATATTTTTAGTATTTTCAAAATTGACGCTCTCTTCCGGACACGGACGCAGCGCACCCATTGACCTTTTTTGAGCAAGCTGTAAACATTCCGATTTGCCTTTCCACTCAAATTTATACTTTTCAAAATCCTCAATTATGTACTCTCCGCATAACGCAAGCAATTTGTCAATGTCCAACTTATCTTCAACAAAACATTCAGGAAATACAGACTTTAATTTTTCTTTGTTCATTTTCTCCAAATCCATTGAAAAAGGGTCGATACTTTCAATTTCCTTGTTTGTTTCTTTATCCAATTTCTTCATCTCTTTTCTTTTTAACAATAAACTATATCAATTTTATCTCAATCCCAATATCCCTAATCTTATAATGAGCGTTAATAAGCGTATTGCTATCAGCGAAACTATGTTTTGAGAAAATAAGATTTACAGGTTTATATTCAGCCATTTTTTGAATATCCGTAAATGTAAGCCCTTGTTCAAGGCAGATAATAATCAGACATTCTTCTGATACAATAAAACATTTTTTCCCGCTTATCTCTTTTGTTCCTATCCACGTACTCAAAGGAAAACCCAATTTCAAAACCACTTCATAAACAACATCTAAATCACTTCTGTCTGGTTTTATTTTATTAAGCATAAGGTCAAGTTTTTTCTGGAGTATTTCTGTATCGCTGTTTTCGTTCATACGTTTTGTTATAGAGTTCCACTCATTCAAATTACTTGTATCAAGTTTAAATACCTTAAAACCAACATCGAGAGGATTTTCTCTTTCATCAAGTTTTAATTGATTATTTTCATCAAGAATTTTCTTTCCTGCCCGTCTTATTCTTTCTTTTCCTATTTCACAAATATTGTTATATCCAGCCTTATACGCCTCTGATTTTTCATCACATAACTCCGGTAACTGCACCATTATAAACTGCCTGTTTCCTCCGTCCTCGGCGTTTAGCTGCATTACGGCGTGTGCTGAACCACTGAAAAAGTCAAGGATTATATCTTCTTTTCTTGTCCCTAATTTCAATATATTCTTTAAGGCGTTATTCATAATGATATCTCCTATGATATAATTTTCGCGATTGTTAGTCGCTCTAATTATATCATAGGCTTTTTATTTTTCAGAGCTTAAGCCTTTTTAACCACCGGTAGAACCAGTGGTTTTCTAATATAATAAGAAAGTATTTTTGATAAAATATCAAAAATACTTTCTTATCTTATGAGTCGTGACCCGGTTGAGCACCTAAAAAGTGCAAAACAAAAAAACATCCGCTATGTGAGTGAGGATAAGAAGTTATACAAAAAATCACCTTTCTGATATAATAAGGTGATTCAAGTCAAAATATATAATGGAGTGTCTGGTTCGAGCATTTATAAGAGCGCTTAATAATTCTTATAAACTGTTAAAACTTGTACAATTGACATAAATACAAATATTCTTGTCTTTACTATTACTTTCTAAAAATCTACGAATAAGACACTCCCAAGCAAACCACCCATTTGACTTTTTATAATATTTTGCAGTATTTTAGAAGTTCTTCTGTTTTTGCAGCTATACGATGTTATTCATTATAAGGTAATAATGGCATAAACTTTGAAACAACCATAGGGACAGTTAATTATTGTATGCTTGTTCCAACACCTTTTTCAATAATATAGAAAAAACAAAATGTAAATAATTAATAATATTTCAATACGTTTAATTATTTTTCAAACCAAGCATTATCATCCATCCACTGAATAATTGCTGATTCTTTCTTAACATATGTTTCTTGCCAAAAAGAAAAAGGTTTTTCTGTAAGATTTGTATATGTTGGTATTAACAAATAAGCACTTATAAAAAAATATACTATAAAGGCATGTTTACGATATGTTGTTTTTGGTTTATTCATTTTCCTAAACAATTTATCCATAAAATTACACACTTTTTCAGCACTGGTCGTAAGACATTGATCAATTATTCCAAATATACTGCCAAACTTACTGTGAAGTATACTAATTGGAATTTCAAATAGTATATATATTCCTAAAAATAGTTTTTTTAAAATCCACAATAAAATAGATATAAACTTTAATATTATACGTCCAAATAGACACCATAATAAAAATAATATACTTATAAAAATAGTAGCTCGTACACTAATTGGCATTGACAGAAAATTATTAATCAAATAATACATTTCTGTTAATCCTCCTCATCAAATAGTATATCTATACTATTTATACTTTTGTTTTCAATTTGCTTGACACTTGTAGTCTGAAGTTGAGATGATGGCAGAAAATTTTGTGATTGTGACAAAATGTCCGTGTCACTAATAATTCCTTCATTGCGTAATTTTAGTAACATTTCCAGTTTATCATTTGAGCTTTTATGCTCGTATTCCTCTATTTGTTTTATAGCCTGAATATCTGTAATATTACCTTTTGCGGCTTCTTCCCAAATAGCATCAGCATAAGTTTTTTCTTTGTTTAAAACAGCAATTTTTCCAGCTGCTGCTGTCATTTCATTCTTAATCACCATGTCATCACGATTTTTAAGTATTTTCATTGCTTCATCGTTTGGTTCGGTCATGACTGTTGTAATCTGATAGGAAAGCCCTGATGTATCATCTGATATTGTTGATGCTGTTAAAACTCGAGTCAATTCCTCATCTATTCCATTATAATTAAGAATACTATATTTTCTTGTCACTCCTTTAACATCGAGTGAAAACTGATTATTTAAAAAATCGCGCACACTGATATTTCGAATGTTAGCACAAAATTTAATTGGATCATTAACATACACATTTGCTTTGATTGTCACCTTAAATGTATAAGATGTTTCTCTGCAATTTGAATCAAATGTATGTGAAAAAACAAGAGTATTGCGAGATATTTCAACAAGTCGCTTATACTGCCCACGTCGAATATCTTTCACTGTCGTATGGTCATTTACAACTATATCATCCATAATTCCTTCAGTTAGTAAGAACCAAGAATCACGTTTATGATAATTAGGTATTTTAGGGAACATACCACATTTATACTCAACTCCAATTTTATCATTTTCTCCATTAAGAATAAACATAGGCTTAGTCATTTAATATTTTCCTCCTATATTTTAAATTGATTCTGTTAAGTTAAAATGATACAGACAGCAGCTATTTATTGGAAGTACAATAAATATAAAGAAAGAACATTTTCTCCCAGAAAGGAGCTGCTTACTATGTATAAATATAAAAATTACTTTTGAAAATACTAATATTTCTTGTACCTGCTGTTTTTCTGATTCCATTTATTGTTATGGAAAAGATAAGCACGAATATAAAAAATATCTTTTCTGTAAGTACCAACATCAGTTTACTTTAGAAACAAATCAAACAAAGTCTTCTGAAAAAAGTTATCCTAAATGTCTTGTCTGCAGCAGAAATACTTTTGCTTGGCATAAATATGACTCTTATATACATTTTAAATGTAACTCTAAAAAATCAGGATATTCAATTAAAGTTCCTTTTGAAAATTTGAATTCCTTTAAAAAGAAATTCCCAAACTTTTATAAAGTTTCTTTTAAAAGATTTCGTTTTGAACCAAATATTATTTTGTATACCCTTGTTCTCTATTTTGAGAATTCCTGTTCTCTTAGACAAATCGCTCCTTTTTTTCAAAACGGTTTTCAACTTCCTTCTGCAAAAAACCAATTTTGACTCTGATGAATGGCACGCTGATGAAACTTATATAAAAATTAATGGTATTAAGCATTAATTTTACCTATTGCAACTACTTATCCAAAAGAAAAACATTGTGTATATACTTATTTTTCTGATATTTTAAATAATAATTTAATTGAGTCTTTCAACAAAACTTTTAATGCTTGGTACAAAACGAAAAAAGGATTTTGCTCCTTTGATTCGGCTTTGGATATGATTTCTAACTTTTTATTTTACTATAATTTTATCCGCTGCCATTCTTCTCTATCTTATTTAATTCCTGTTTCTGACGCTGGTGTTAAATATTCCTAAAAACAGGCAAAACACTGGTTTCTGTTTTAAAAAATTTTTCCGAATTACTGCCTTTTATTTATATACTCTTTTTTATATTTGTATTTTTATTTTTATATTAACTTAACAGACCCTTTAAATTTATTATTCAGTAATTTATTAATCCTGTTATATATTGTTTGAAGTATTATAATTTGGTAATATTATTTTATTTATGTATTTTAATTGACTTTATTGTATTTTAACTTAAACCTAAAAGATTTACAGATGTAATTGATGGTAAAGTATCTTCAAGAAATTCTTCTAATTCTTTTGCCAAACTACAAGAGCACTTTTTTAAAAATAAAATAATATCATTGCGAAATTGCAGATTACTTTCTGCAAGAATTTGAAAAAACGCTTTAATATGATTTATAGTCTTTTTTTCAACATTATAAAAAGATATTTCTTTAAGATATGACTCAAGTGTTACAAATAACAATCGTCTTGTATCATATCGTGATAAAACAATTTTTAACACATTAAATAAATTCTCTAATTGTTGTTTTTTATCACAAGCAACTAACGGCAACACGGTTATTTTAGGTGATATCAAATAATACCCATAACGCAAAAATTCAAGATAACATAAACAAATTGAATATTTTTTGCTGTAATTATGTACATTGTTTATCAAATAACCAAATATTGATGCAACAAGTGTTCTTAATCGCTTTGAGCTAATCAACAATATTCCTATATATGGTAAATTGTCATATTTAAGTAAATTATACTGATTTATTAATGATTTCTTAATTTTTTTATCAAGTTCAGAATCTTCTTCTTCATTTTTTATATTTGCATAAACATATAATGCAGATTTCCAAAGCCACGAATCAATTGATTCAGCCCATTTATTTACATATAACAATATTTTATCATGATAAGCTATATCGTTATATAGTTCAAGAGCTATAAAACCTAATACCCAATATTTATTAGGATTTGAATATAACCTTGGAAAAAAATGATTCACACTAGCATTAAAATCAAGCTTAAAAATATTCACAAATGCAGCTGTAATTTGTGCAATATCAAAATTGGTACGATATTCAAAAGAATCATACACTTTTAATAACCAACGTACAATATGATTACGTATTTCTGGAAATTGTTGCCATAAATTTTTAAGTGCTAAAGAACGATTTTTTTCAAGTCTTAAACAGTGTTCTCCACTCTCTAATACAACCATTTCACCTTTAATTGTTTTCACTAAACTGTTTATAGAAAGATAAGCATTTTTGTATACTGCTATTTCTTTACCTTCTTCATCAATTGCTTTAGGTAGTTCTATTAACAGCTTTGATTTCAAATCTTGTAAGTCATCCAACTCTACATATTCAAATACACATAAGATAATTGCTACAGCAAACTGCTCTCCTCCCTTGACTGTTTCACCAAATTCTGCAAACTGTTCTGCATTACTTAAGTCATATTCTTTGTTAACTGTACCATTATTCTGCAATACCTTGCTAACATTATAACTGCCAAATGAAATTCCGCCATTAATAATTGCATTCTGAACAGTAAATAGATTTTCTGCCTGATTGTTTTTAAAGTCCATATTTCCGCTATTGAAGTACTTTTTTTCTTTTTCTATGTCATCAACCGTTTTATGTATATCTTTAAGTATATTCGAGGTGTTGTTTTCTTCATTATTTTCATTTTCAGAAATTTTGTTGATTGTATTATTTTTATTAATTATATTATTACTTTCAATGTTTTTTTCCAAAACTAATTCCTCCATCGATTGTGACACTTTGAGCAACAAACATATTTTCTGATTTATTATTAAATACATTAAATGAACTACCTTTTGGCTGTTCGATATTCTTATTTAAAATGGATTCGTTAGTATCATTAATTATATGTTTACTTTCATTGTTTTGTCTACTAGGCAATTTATCAAATGATTCAGGTTTTGAAAAAATGTATTTTAAAAAAGAAACAGCCGATTTTGATGCTATAATCTGATTTTTAGTTTTATTTATATTTTTACTTACTCCCCAATCGCAAATAGCTTTTACAATTATCCATTCATCAATTCCTTTTCTACGACAAGCAGAATAAGCACCACGCCCTTCCATCTCACCACCTATTGCCCTTGGAAAATTAGAAAATAATCTTGACTTAAATTCTTTATCATCTACTACTTTATCTCCTGACAGGATTAACCCCATTATTACTTTAACTTTTCGTTTTTGAATACAATAATTCCAATTATTTGAATAATGTTGGAATATAGATGTCAAGTGACGTCCACTTTCAGAAATAAATCCATCAGATTGTTGAATTCCATCTTTTATTTTTTCACTTTCATAATCTGCAACCATTTTTGATATAAGAACATCACCTATATGCTGTCTAGGCTCTGACATATTCTTGTTATCTTTACCAAATGCAACACCAATAAGAATTACAGCATCTGGATGCCATGCTTCAATAGCTTCATATATTGCAAGAATAGAAGCATCAGCCTTAATTGACCCTTGATTAACAAGCTCAAAATGGACAACATCATACTTACCAAATTTACCCACATTATAAAATGTAGTATCTGTATTAATAGAGGAGCGTTTTTCTTCAAAGATAAAAAAATTTCTGTCTTCTAACAAGGCGTTGGTTTCATATTTATTTGCAGTAACAAAAAGAAATTTTTTATTCATATCTACAAACATTCCTTCCATATTTAAAGTTACTTTGTTTAAATAGAATCATTTTAGATTTATTTATAAAATTTTATTTTATTAATTCTTATTACTCTTATTCCAATTAAAATATTAACACGTTTTAATATCTAAAATAGACTGATAATCCTAAATAAGCAAAAGTGTTTGTTAATAGTAATTCATCTTTGAATATAAGCAATAATATCCTTATCGTATTATATAGTCATAGTGTTTAAAGTTTAATTTATATACTATAATATATAAGGTATTGTAAATTAGTTTTCACTTTTTACCAATTGATGATTTAGTCAAGTATCTAACCACAGTCGTTTCTTTGTATATTTGTTAATTAGGTAGATACCGCATGATGGTTTATTTAGAACGAGGTTATAATCATAAAAGAGCAACTATGACTCTAAACAATATCAAATTTATTTTAAAGGAATTTAAATATTATTGTTTTATAAGAATTTTAATTATAAGTCCTCTTTTTTATATATATGATAAAAATTGCTATATCATATTTTTTACATATAAATTATTTTCTTAGATAATATATAATTATACTCCATTTTTTACATTTTTATATTATTATACATAATCCACCATATTTTTTCAATACTTTTTTATATATTTTAAAAAAATATAGATTTAATTATCATGATATTTATTAGATTAATTGTATAATTAACCATAAAGTGTAAAAAGTTATAGCTATTTTAGGTATGCCATTTATTGAAAATGCATTGAATAAATTTTGATAAATTGAATTTTTTACTTTTTAATTTTGCAAATTTCGAGAATAATATTTTCCAAAAAAAACCGTTTTTTATTTTTTTCAAAATTAATATTTTGTGATATTTTTTCTGCGGTAATTTTTACTTTTATCAACCTTAATGTTTATAGCGTATTTTCCAAAGTCGATACATTGGAGGGAAAACATTCTAATGAATTAGAAACATTTAAAAATAATATTTTTGCGAATGTTAATCGTAACATAAAAAGTTATGATATATGTGATGGTATTTATAATCTAATTGATAAGTTAGATTTAGGTTTTGCCATAGGACTTCCATATGAATGTTTAGAAATATTAACAAAAGAAACAGGTGGTCAATATCTTGGTTCGATAACTCTTGTAGGAGGATTAAGTAATATAGGCAAATCTACTTTTGCAAGAAATGCTGTAATACCTTGTGTAATAAATAAAAAAGAAAGAATAGTAGTAATGATAAATGAGGATAATTTAGATAAATGGCAAAGAGAATTATTAGTTTTTGTTGCAAACAATATTTTAAGAGAAAATTTGCAAAAATATATAGTGAGAGATGGACATTATACAAAAGAAATAAAAACCATACTAATTAAAGCTGCTGACTGGATTAAAGAACAAACTAAAAACAACCTTATTACAATAATTCCTTTTAAACAATATAAAACTAAAAATCCAATAAAAATTATTAAAAAGTATGCAAGTATGGGTTTTAAATATAGCTATAAGAGATACAAATTTTAGAATATCTTTAAGAAATTTAATTGAAATTTTAAATGATGAGGAAAAAGAATGTGCAATAAAAGAAAATCGAAATCCTATATTATTCCCGAATATAACTTCACATTCTTTTCGTCATACATTTGCTACAAGGTGTTTTGAAAACGATGTAAATGATAAAATAGTTCAAAAATATTTAGGACATTCTTTGATATCTATGACAATGGATTTATATACATATGTAGATGAAAAATTAATAGCAGAAAACATTGAAAAAATTGATAATTTATTTTAAATATATTATTGGTATCAAATAAAAAAATAGATCCTTATTTTTCAGTCAAAACAAGGATTTTTAAAACTTTATATAGTTAATAAATACTTTACTTAACTTTTTTTTGATATTTGTATCACATAATCAATTTATGTTCATTTATTACAATAAAAAGGAACCGCAGATTATATTCAGCCTGAATATTAAGCCATCTGCAATTCCATACTTTGTAATTATCCGCAAAAGTTCTGTATTCAACAGATATTATTATAACATACATCCCAAATAGATTTATACCTCTCTCTTTGCATAATTTTTATGTTTGCTCATTTACAGCTGTTAAAATAATAAGTCAAACAAAGTAACAACAATTAATTATATAGAATATTTTACTTTTTCAGTGTATGAGCATAATTATCAACTTCGTACCAGTTTGCCACAAATCCCATACCTTTTTTTCAAAACACAGAACAAGATGTATTTTCCTTGTCAATTTCTTTGTCGTAGGCTATTTCTTCTATTACCCTATCACAATACTCTCCTAATTCTGTTTTGTTTCCCTTGTTAAGCCTCAATATATCACCGCAAACAGCACTTTTTATGCCTGTTACGGCAAACCGTTCACCGCTATATACAAGTTTGTATTTCGATATTTTTCACCGTTATAGTATCGTATTTCATTTATTTTTTCTCTTGTATTGTTTTTGAAACAAAATTCATCTTTAATCTTTAAGTTTCTGCTCAATGCCTTCATAAATATAATTCTGTTTCCCTTTTCATCGTGGCGTATCTTATAAATCTTACCGCAAAAACCATCTTGCTCTTATCTTCCGTAAATGTAAGACTGTCAAAAGTTTCAATAAATTCACTGATGCCTGTATCATTTAATACCGAACCCATCATTACAGGAAAGCACAGCCTTTTCTTAATAAGTTTTCTCAGTGTATTTTCGCAGTCACTATATGTTGCATTTTCGTCCAAATATTTATTAAAAAAATCCTCATCACGTTCCGCAATAAACTCTTTTATCTTTTCATCATTAATATTTTCTATTTCTACTATATCTTCCGTTAATCTTTCTTTTATTTCGGAAATAACATTTTTGCTGTTAAAATTCGGCATATTGCTTTTATTTATGAAGAAAAATATCGGAATATTATACTGCTGTATTAGTCTGAAAAGAGTTAATGTATGTGCTTGTACACCGCTGCCATCTATTAAAATTATTCTATAGTCAAGCACAGAAACTGCAGTTCTGTTTCGGCAGAAAAATCGGTATACCTCGGTGTGTCTATCAAAAAATATCTGTTGTTACTAACAGTAAATTCTACCTAATCTGCAAATATTGTTATTCCTCTTTTCATTTCTGTTTCATCTCTGTCAAAATGAGATGTTCTATGGTCTACACGTCCTATATTTAATATTGCTGAACTTGTAAAGCAGCTGTTCGGAAAATGTAGTTTTTCCTGCATCAACGAGCTATTATTCCTATTACTTTGTTCATAGTTTCACTTCCTATTTCCAATATATCCCCTGCTCTGAATTATTTACAATCTACACTGTTATCTTTGACTGCAAGCTTGCTTTCCAACAAATTCTTTAGATATTCATATCTTTCCTTCTTTTCAGTTTTTGAAAAATGAACATCTCGCAGCTGCTCAGGATTATTCTTATAAACCAAACTCTTTGTTTCTTCGCCGAATTGCTCGCTTGTAAGGTCAAAGCAGCAATCCTCCACTACATTGTAACAATGATAATTACCATCCGGTCTTAATATGCCATAAACCTTTCCTCCAAAAATATCTTGGGCTAAAAATGCAGTTATTGAACACTGTCCCAATGTTTTGTTATCCTTATTCCATTTATCCCTCATTCTTGGCGCACACGTTTGCTCACACCATATATCGGATAAAATATTATACAATTCCTTTGGCGAATTTATTTTGTCATATTTACTGTCAACAGGCTTTACATTAGCATTTTTTCAACCGTAAAAATTATAATTCATTTATATTCCTGGTATAAACATTTGAAACGGAGTTCCTACGATATTATTTACATATAAAGTGCCGTGATGAGATGCTGGATTATTTGTTCCGACTGTTGTTTTTATATTATATATACCTGTATTAGTGAGATTGTTCCAATCAACGCTTGATGTAATATTAGATGTACTTACAAAATCGCTTGCGTGTTTATTATCTACTGTATCGGCCTTTCCTCCGTTTGCCGGGAAACTTTCCGGTAAATTTGTTATTTGATTTATTGTATGTGTATGTTCTTTATTGGCTTTACCGGATAAAGCAGTATTTATTACTTTATTTTGTACAGGATTAACAGAAGTGTTGTTTAAAGTATTATCAATTATTGTTTTATTAGCACCTTCAGCAATACCATTAAGTTTTATTTTATCCTCTGAACTCAAAGTTTTCGCATTATCATGAACATGGGACGCCGCTGCAAAATAATCCACATGTTTTCCCTCTAATGTATCTAAACTGTACCCCTTGTCAAGGACATTTTGAGAAGAAGGTATAAAAAGTTC
>CAMTZM010000050.1 GCA_947086655.1 uncultured Eubacteriaceae bacterium | reverse complement strand
CTTTTGCTTTTAATAAATCTCGCTGTAAATAACTTTGCATTATATATAATTCAGACATTGAATTACTTATTGGCGTTCCTGTGGCAAAAATGCAGCCTTTTGAGCCTGTTAATTCGTCTAAGTATTGACATTTCATAGCCAAATCTTCTGCTCTTTGTGATGCGCTTGATGCGTTTATTCCCGCTATATTTCTGCCCATTTTTGTATTAAAAAACTTATTTTTAAAAATATGAGCCTCGTCAACGTATAGCCTGTCAATTCCAAGTTCCTCGAATGTGATTGTTGTATCACGTTTACTGTCATTATTGAGTTTTTCAAGTTTAGTTTCAAGATTTCTTTTGGTTGATTCAAGCTGTTTTACGGTAAACTCCTGACCTGCTTCCGCTTTTGCACTTTCAATAAAGTCAATTGTTTCGTCAATTTCATTTTGAATATAATCAATTTGCCGTTCCTGTGACAAAGGTATTTTTTCAAGCTGTGTATGAGAAATAATTATTGCGTCATAATTTCCTGTTGCGATTCTTGAGCAAAATCTTTCTCTGTTTTCCTTTGAAAAATCTTTTTCGCTTGGGAGAAGAATATTTGCAGTCGGATAAAGCTGTAAAAATTCATTTGCCACTTGATTTATAATATGTTTAGGAACAACAAGCATTGATTTTGTGCAAAGACCAAGTCTTTTACTTTCCATCGCACTTGCCACCATCTCGAATGTTTTCCCGGCACCCATAGTATGTGCAAGGAGAGTATTTCCGCCGTATAAAGTGTGTGCTATTGCATCAATCTGATGTTTTCCAAGGGTTATTTCGGGATTTATGCCGCCGAATGTAATATGAGAACCGTCATATTCACGAGGTCTTATGGAATTGAATTTGTCATTGTAAATTCGGCATAAATCTTCTGTTCTTTCCGGGTCATTAAAAATCCATTCTTCAAATTTATTTTTGATAATATTTTGTTTTTCCTGTGCGAGTAATGTTTCTTTTTGATTTAAAACAGCCTTTTTCTTGCCTTCCGCATCTTCAACATAGTCCATAACTTTGACAGGTTTCATATTAAGGGTTTCTTCAATAATTTTATATGCGTTCATTCTTTTTGTGCCGTAAGTTTGTGTAACATTTAAGTTGTTTCTGTCAGCAACCTTGTTGCTTATTCCATAAGTTGCTGTATGTTGGTCATAAGAAAGGGATATTGTACTGCGATTCCCTCTTGAACCGCTTTCAAATGGATTTCCTGATTTCCAAGGATAATCGGAACGGCAAGTATTAGCGGTTCCAAGCAATTCATACATAAACTGCTCATAATATTTTGCCGGAACCCAAACCGAACCAAGCTGTACAGAAATTTCAGACGGATTTAGATCCGGCGGAATTACTTCTGTAAGTGATGAAACATTTATTTCATATTCGGGATTTTCTTTTGCGTAAAATTTTGCGGTTTCGAGTTTTTCACGAATATTGCCCGACAAATATTCGTCGGCGTTTTCATATTCCTTTGTCCGGGGATTTTTAAAAATTACGCCTTTTAAATCTTCTATTATTTCTTCTTTTTCTTTTCCGCATAACTGCGACATAAAATCCAAGTCAACCTTTGCTTTTTCCGATATTGAAACAATTAAAGCCTCGCTTGCTGTGTCAACGTGTTCAACAGGTACATAAGGAATAATTGTACGCTTTGTAAAAATATCGGCTTTTCCTATAAATTCTCCTTTATCGTTTATATTTTCAAGAGAAAGCAAAAGAGCCGATGTATCATCTTCACGAAAAACAGATTTATTATTTTTATCTGATAATAAGCCGAATTTATTTGTGAAATTATTATATCTTACATTAAGAACAGCTTGAAGTTTCTTTAATTCATTATCATCGCAAAATTCCTTTTGAGCATTAATTAAATTCCTCAGTGATTCGGAAATATTAACCATAAGTTTTATTTTTTCGGTTTTTATTTTATTGAAGTTCTTTTCTATCATATTTTCATTTTCACGAAAATATATTTTGTCGTCAATAACCGCATAACAGAAATTACGGTAATTTTGCGGAATAATATTTGAGTTTTGCGGTTTTTCTTGCTCATCGTCAATAACAAGTTCACTTTCGGCAATTTTGCCTTTTATTTTGCTTACAGCACTATTTAAAATTTCCGAAAAATCTTTATCATCAAAGCCTTTGCAAGCTGCTTTAAGTCCGTAAGCACCTGTTACTGTTATCATTTCTCCGCATATCATTTCCGGGTGTTCAACAAAATAATTATTAATCATAATGCCGTTTTTATCTTCTGACAGGTTTACCCAACCTGGTATTGGCTCTTTTGTGAAATCTGAAATACGGTCTTTTTTCTGTAAAAATACAATATCGTAAAATGTTGCGTCTGTTCCGGCATTTGCCTTGAATGTTTCGTTTGGAAGTCTTACAGCGCCTAATAAATCGGCTCTTTCAGCAAGATATTTTCTTACCGAACTGTCTTTTTTATCAAGAGTTCCTTTGCTTGTTATAAAGGCAATAACTCCTCCTGGTTTAACTTTATCAAGTGATTTTTGAAAGAAAAAATCGTGAATAAGGGCGCTGCTTTTAAAATTATTATCATTGACACGATAATCTCCGAAAGGAACATTACCGATTGCGGCATCAAAAAAATTGCTTTGAAAATTCGTCTTTTCAAAGCCTTTAATTTGTATATTCGATTTTGGATAAAGCAGTTTTGCTATTCTTCCGCTTATGCTGTCTAATTCTACTCCGTAAAGTTTTGTTTTATCTGATAAATTTTCCGGCATACAGCCGAAGAAATTACCAATTCCCATTGATGGCTCTAATATTCTGCCTCCTTTAAACCCTAAGTTTTCCAAGCCTTTATATATTGCCTTTATAACTGTCGGCGAAGTGTAATGTGCATTTAAAACACTTGAGCGTGCAGAAGTATATTCTTCTTCAGTAAGAAGTTCTTTTAATTCTCCGTATTTTTCAAGCCAGTTAGACTTTCTTTCGTCAAAAACGTCCGGCAGTCCTCCCCAGCCGATATATTTTGAAAGTATTTCCTGTTCTTCAGGAGTTGCTTGTCTGTTTTCGTTTTCAATGGTTATAAGTGTTTTTACAGCGTTAATATTGTTTCTGTATTTTTCGCTTGGTGTCCCAACTCCTAATTGGTCATCGGTTATTCTAAAATTTTCTGCATTGACAATTTTGCTTTGAGGTATATTTTTTTCTTCTTTTACAGACTTGTTTATATTGCCAAGATATTCACCCAACGACGCTAAATTTTGTCTGCTGACATTTTCCGTTGTTATATATCGAATATTATCCGAAGTATATTTTATGGAAATGCCAACTTCACCGGGATAAATTCCTTGCAGAGATGTAACCTCAACTTCTTTGTCCTTATAAATAAACTTATCACCAAGAGTAATTTCATTTGCTTTTATATGTTTTTCTTTGGCACTGTTTTCGCTTTTATCGCTTGTCAAGTCTATATTGATGGCAAGCTGCTGAACATTTTTATCAATAATTTTTTCATTTGCTCTTGATACAAGTGTGAAATTGTGCTTTCTAATAAATTCTTTAGCACCGCCTATAAATGAAAATGAGGGAGTATTAGAATTTTTATCAATATTTTCAAAATTCATTATAAAGCCTATATTTTTTATTTCCCAATTTGTACCGTCATAGGCTATTATATCTCCAGCTCTAAGCTCAGCAGGTTTTTCATTATTATTCTCATTTCTATCTATATTGTCGGTTGTTTTTTCAATATCATTTTTAATAAACTGATGATGTTCATTTTCAGTACCTTTTTCCGCTTGTATCTCACTTTGTCTTATTTCCTCCTCTGTTCCAATATATTCAAAACCGTTTCTGTTAAGCGACGAAATTGTTTGCCCTGATTTACTTATTTTGTTTTGCAATTTCTTATCCGAATAAGTTTGAAAACTTATCATATCGCTGTCAATATCAGTTATAACACTATATTCAGCCGGAAATTCAATTTCTTTGCCGTTTGTACCGATTAAAACAATGGGTGAAAGATTTACAACATCGCCGATTTTAAGACTTTCAGCGTTTATTTTACTGCCATTTTCAAAATTTTGTTTTGATTCTTTTTGGGAATTTTTTATTTCTGTTTCCGTTCCGATATATTCAAAACCTTTTCGGTCAATATTTGAAATTATTTCTCCCATTCTGCCGCTTACATTTTGTAAATTTATATCCGAATATGTTTGAATATCTATAATACCATCTTGAATATCTCTTATAACACCGTATTCGGATGGCAATACAGTTTTTTCATTTGTAATCCTATTGTTCCAAATAATATCGGGAAGTTTTATAACATCACCAATTTTAAGATTTTCGGCGGTCATTTTTTGTGGAATATTCTTATCAGCAGTATTATCATTTAAGTAAACATTAAACTCTGATATTATGTCTTTAAGATTGTTGTTAAAATATTTTTTGTTTATATTCTCAAATCCGCCGTATCCTGATTTAAAAGTAACATCATCAAAAAGACTCTCTTTTAAAACATTGTCCTTGTTTACCGTCATTCTTGAACCTGTTCTGGTTATAATACGTCTTTCTTCATTGCTGAAATTATGATTTGCCAATATTTTTTCAACAGCGTTAATGATATTTTGCGGCTGAAAATTATCCTCTTTTTCAACAACTTCATCATCTATAATGTAATTGTCTAATGTATTCAGATAATCTTTTGTTTCTTCCTCTGTTTCAAATGTTTTGACTGTTCCGTCTTCATCAAAATAATAATCGTTATTTTCGTTATCCCAAACCGCAAAGTTTTCTCCGTCACTGTAAGCGTCTGATGTTTGAGTGATTTCATAACGATATTTATTTTCATTTTCAACTGTTTCATTGTTTAAAATCGTTTCTAAATCTTGTTTTGGCGGTTCGATATGAAATTTTACATTTCCTGATTTTATATAATTTTCTGCTTTTTCTGCACTGTCAAATGAAAATTCAAAATCCTGAGGAATACCTAAACCCTTTGAAACTTTGCCCGCAGCTTTGAAAGTCCCATCATTATTCCTTGATACTTTTTGGCTTGAAAAATAATTTGCTCCTGCGTCTGCAATCATCGGAATAGGCGTATCGTCTAAATAAATTGTCTGACCGTTTTCAAGAGCCTTAACAATATCGGATTTTTCAGTTTTCGGCTGCTCCTTATCATTGATGTTTTTATTTATTATAGGATATTTTTTCTTGAAGTTTTCAAATATTCTTGTTTCTTCTTCTGTTAAAGCTGTATTTTTTTCCAGAACCGGAATTAAATTTTCTAAAACAAATTTCGCTTTTTCAATTGAATCTTCACTTCTGTAAGGATTTCTCTCGATTTGATAATTACAAAATGATTTGATATGATAGATGATTGAACTGCCGTCATCTTCTATACAGTCACCTATATCAAACCTTCCGTCATACTCAAAATTATCACCATTTATAAGTGTTTGAATAGTAAAACTGGTTTTATCATATCCGCCGTCATACTCTATTGACATTTTTTTATCAAGATACTTAAATATTGAGTTTGCTAAAGCAAAAGGTATGTTTGAATTGCTCTCATTATCATTTTTTATAAAATTATCTAAACAGTGATTTTCTGTATAATCAATATCAACCATAACTTTATTGGCATTTTCTTGAATATCAGATTTTTCGTTCTCATTTTTTTGAATTTCAAGTTCTCTTTTTCGGTCAATAAGAGTTTCAAACAAAGCATTTGCCAAAACGGGGTGAACATTGTAAATATATTCTCTTGTCAGGTCTTTTTCCGGTTCGTTGCTTTGGTACGGAAAACGGTATTTTAAACTTTCTTCTTTGCTTTTTTTGCTGTATCTTCCGTCATAATCAGATACATTTCTTGCGACAATATACATAGCTCTTTCAAGTGAAAATTCTTTTAAAATGCTGTCGGCAAAAGCGTCGCTGTCAAAAATATTATCATTGTGAAAATTGCCGTAATTGTCTGAAATGAAATTTCTGCACCTTATGTTTTCATTGTGGCTTTCACGCCATAAATCAAATTCGCCTTTTTCTCTTACATTTTCAATGCTGTCTTTGTAAAGAGGATGTATTGCGGCAATTTGTAAATCAGTTTTTTCTGCTCTTAATAAATCGTTCCAGTTTTTTAAATTATACTTTTCAAAATCCTTGTCAAACATTTTTAATGTACTTATGCCATATTCTTTTTGCATTTTATCCGCAAAACTTCTTCCTGCCTCGTCATAATCAGATGCAATAAAACAGTTATCTTTACTTATTCCATAATCTTCAGCAGTTTTCAAAACAACTTTATCTTTAAGCCCTGCCATTGATACAAGAAGAAAATCTTTTGCTGTTTCTTTGTCCATATCGTAGAAACTCATTAAGTCTATTGCACTTTCAAAAAATACCGCTTTTTTAGGAATTTCCTTGCCAAAATAAAAAGAAAAGCCGTTGCCGTTTTGCTCTGTTGTCTGCTTATAGCGTTTTGGAGAAGTTCCGCTTATTTCAGCACCGCTTATATTTCCATCTTTGTCAAAGATTTTGAATACAGCATTTCCTTTTATATCCTGTCCGATTTTATCTTTTTTCAAAAAATCGTTTATTGTTTCGTCTGAAATACCTCGTATTTTGTGCAGATATTCCATTACTTTGTTTTTGTCGTTAGTTAGTTCATTTGGGAAAGGGTTATGCTCATTTTGAACACTGTTATTTGCCGTTATTTCGCTTTCAGACGGCTTTTTAACATCAGACCGCATATTTATTGCTTTATTGTTTAAATCAACACTGTGACCGTTAAAAGCAAGTAATTCTGTAACCGCATTCTGAAAATCCATATTGTAATATTTCATACAAAAATCAAGAGCGTTGCCACCTGTATTTTGGCTGTTCCAAAAGAATTTATTTTCTTTTATCCGCATACTGTCGTGTTCCGGCATTGTATATTCGCTGCCGACACGCTTTAGCTGTTCTCCCCGGCTTTTTAAATAATCAACAAGATTAGTTTTTCTCACTGTTTCAAGCTGTTCAGCAGTAAAACTGTTTGCGGTCTGAACATTTTTGATAATATCATCGCATTTATCTTTATCAGCACCGCTGAAAGTTAAAGTTATTGTGTTATCGTCATTATATTTTCCGCTGTACTTGATATTTGCCTTTTCAAATTCCTCTGCCGCTTTTAAAGCAACATCGTTATCAAGTTTTCGATAAGTCTTTTTTGAAATATATTTAAACGTTGTGTTGCCTATGATATTTGGCTCGTTTCTGACCTCAAAATCGTTTTTAATCTTTTCGGCAGACTTTTCATCAACTTGTTTTTCCGAAGTTTTTAAAGATTGTTTTAAAGCAATTTCGGCTTGATTAAGTAAAGCGGCAATACTTTGGTCTTTTAAATTATCAGCTATTTCAGAATATATTTTATTTGCCTGTGTAATTAACTCATTTACTTTTAATAAATCTGAATTTTGGGCAAAAGAAAAAGCAGGGGAGTTAATATCCTCTGCCTTTTCTTCTGTATTCTCTAAATGTAAATCAGTTCGCTGTAAATTATCTCCCTTGCTCTGTTCTTGATGTTGTTCACTCTGCCGACCCATTCCATCTGGTTGGTTCGTTTGAGTTCCTCCGTCACTCCCTCGGCTTTCATCATTTCTTCCATCAGCCTGTCCTCCATTTCGTAAGCCGCTTTGTCCGTCTGTATCAGATGTTCCCAAAGACCATTTATCATCAGTGTTTCGTATGTTCCCGGATCCTCGTTTTTCAGATATTCCAGTCTGCGCTGTCCCCACATTCCCATCTCGTATTCTTCCTCCTCGTCCAGCTCCAGCATCGGAAGATACAGAAATGTTACTTCGTCCAGTGCGTATGTCAGACCGTTCTCCTCCATAAACTTCGGAAATTCCTCGCCCTCCGGCGTTGTTACCATCAAACTGTAATCTATCTGAATTTTGCCCGATTTGACGTCCTCCATTGTCTGCTGTAATCTCTCGTCCATTGCCTCTTGTGAGTATATATCTTTCATAATTATTGCTCCTTTCGATTTCTTTTTCAATCGTTTTAACTTCTCTTTCAATTTCTCTTAAAACCGTTCCGCTTATTTCACTGACAGCCCTGCCAAGCTGACTTATTAACTCAGCCGAGTTAAAATCAGTTACATTTTCAAAATATTTATCGCTTAAATTCGGTTCAAAACCGCATCTTTTTGCAGCAACATACCGAATACTGTATTTTGCTATACGATTAAATATATCCTCAATCTCTGAATTATCAAATTTTTCTAAATTCGTACCATTTTTATGATTGATAATATTTTTAATGTATTTGTCACCGCTATTCTCTAAAATGGTGTCTATCCTTCTTTTAACTATATCCGCAAAATTCTGCTCGTGATAAAAGATTTTTCCGAAGTTTTTATCTGAAATTTCATTAATATCCAGATTATTTTTTTCGGCTATGTTTTTGTTTACGGCAGCAAGCTGACTGCTTATCAGTTTCCATACTTTTACTTCTTTTGCATTTTCAAGTTCCCTTGTTGATGATATATCAAACACATAGCGAATTTTTTTGCGTCCGTTTTCCTCATACAAAAGAGGTATTCCTTTTTCGCTTTTCTGAACATATCTGCCAAAGTTTTTCTTCCACAAGTTATAATCGGCACACAATTCAGCGTTTGGATTTTGGGAAGATATAAGTATCTGGTCTGTAAAGCTGTATTTATAAAACTTTGATGCTGTATTGAGATAATTATACCAGTTATTAATGCTGTCTGCTGCTTTTTTCGTTTCGGTATTAAGTAAATTGCTTATTCGCTTAATTTTTTGCGTTTTTGTTTCCTTATAATCCATAAGCCTAAACCTCCTTGTTTAGTCTATGTTATCGGCTTTTGGATACAATAAGCCTTTCGGCTTGTATTGTTTCAGCAAGCCGATAAGCCTGTTATTTAATTGTTTTTTGCCCAATCTTCAAGAAGTTTAAAAATTACATCTTCTATTTGCTTTTGAGTATATTCCTTTGGGAAATACTTTTGAAGATTTTTACCCGTAAGATTTATTTTTATGGGCGTTTCTGTTTCTTCTGTCATAATAGCGTCTATTACATTTTTGTCAAGTTTTCTTTCTTTGCTGAAATTTTTAAGCCTTACCACCTGTTTCATTGACGGGATTGTTTCGTATTTATCTATTGCACTATACAAAATTTCTTGTTCGCTTTCTATTAAGTAAGATAGCTCAACAGCCGTATTAAATGGGATTTTCTTTTCGTCAACCATTTCAAGCAAGTCTTTGATAAGGTTTGTAAGTCGTATAAATCGTTGTATCTGATTACGGCTTTCGCCCATTTCTTCCGCAAGCTGTTCATCTGCTCTTAACTTCGTCCCAACTTGGGACGAAGTTAAGTCTGTACGTTTTCCTTGTCTTTTCATAGCATCAAGTTTCATTTTATAAGCAAAGGCTTTTTCTGACGGTAAAATTTCTTCTCTTTGAATATTGCTGTCAACCATTAACAGGGTAGCGTCATCGTCAGTAAGTTCCTTAATTATTGCCGGAATTTTTCTTACTCCTGCTTTTATACAAGCGTATTTTCTTCTATGACCGGAAATAATTTCGTATTTATCGTCTTTCGCTCTTACGATTATAGGCGTAAGCACTCCATATTCCTTTATGCTCTCAACCATATCCGCCATTTTTTCATCATCAATAATTTTAAATGGGTGATTTTCAAAATCAACCAATGCAGATATAAGAATTTCCGTAATTCCATTAGGGTTGTCGTTTCCGAAAAGGCTGTCAAGGGGTTTGAGTTTTATGTTGTCTGTTATTCCCATTTTCTACACCTCCCCAACAATTTCAGAAACAAAAGATTCATAAGACTTTGCAACTTTGCTGTTTTTAGCGTATTTATAAATACTGTTTCCGCTGACTGTTGTTTCGTCTTGTTTTATACTGCGTGGAATAACATTTTTGAATATCCTGATTGTATCCCCATATTCGTTTTTTAAAAGCTGAATAATCTCTTTTGAGTAATTTGTACGCCCGTCAACCATTGTTATCAGAATACCCTCAATTTCAAGTTTAGGATTAAGCTGTCTTTTGATTTTCATAATTGTTTTTATAAGCATCTGCAAGCCTTTTAATGGGAGGTAGGAGGCTTGTACAGGTATGACTATACTGTCAGCACAAGTAAGAGCATTTATAGTAATCATTCCTAAATTCGGAGAACAGTCGATAATTATGTAATCATAATAATCTTTTATCTGCTCAACATATTGTCTTAAAATCGTTTCTCTGCCGATTGTGTTAATAAGCTGTATTTCCATATCGGATAAATCTATATTTGCTGGAATAAAGTCGATGTTTTCTTTGTGATGAAGAATACCTTTTCTGCCAATTTCTATCTCATTAATAGTATCTCTTAAAATATCAGCAAGGGTATAATCAAGACTGTCCGGTTCAGCTATTCCAAGTGATACTGATAAATTTCCTTGTGAATCTGCATCAATGCAAACTACTTTATTGCCAAGTTTGGCAAGTCCAATACCTAAATTTACCGCCGACACTGTTTTTCCAACTCCACCCTTTTGATTTCCACATATTATGACTTTGCACATTTTATTTTCCTCGCTTTCTCCCCGTATAGCCGATAGAACAGCTTTTAACATTTTGTCCGGTATTTTGCTTATTTTCTGCAAGCCGCAAATTTCATATGGTACATATCAATGGATTTTCCGTTAATTTCCCACTCGTCATTTCTGTAATGCGTTGGTTCTGTATATCCTGCCTGCCACATTTCTTTCTTGCATTTAAAGACTTCATTAATACATACTTGTAAAAACCTTGGTGTTCTTATATAATCTCCTGTTTTAATATCCATTTTCTTTACCTCCCATATTTTTTAATTTTCCTTACATCTATATTATACTGTATGTATATCCATATAGCAAGAATAAAAACAGAATAAATTTTAACAAAATTTTTTGAATTTATATATTTATCTTTGAACAATTTGCTATATGTATATACATACGAAAATATGTTATACTATAAATAAAATGCGGAGGTGACAATATGGCTTCTCACACATCATCGAAAGAGGCAAGAAACAAAGCTGTTTCAAAATATGTGAAAGAAAACTATGATACCGTTCTTCTTAGATTTACAAAAGAAAGCAGCGATAAACAGATTATTGCCGAACATTCAAAAAAGACTAATGAAACTATTACAGGTTTTATAAAAAGAGCCATCAAAGAAACAATAGAAAATGACAATAAAAAAATGCAGTAGCCCATTTGTTTATCTATTAAGTAGTTAATAAAATGAATTTTGAACATAAAAAAGCCTATTTACAAGATAATCTATAATCTAACTTGCAAATCGGCTTGCTTTATATTTGGAATAAATGATTTATCGGTGATTACAATATAATTTTTCATCTGTATCAGCTCCAAATCATAGTTTAAAAATTTGAAACAGACTTTAAAAAATTATTTATATCAACTCTTGATTTAAAAATAATAATATTCTTGTTGTTTTTATATTTATTTAGCAATTTATATATTTGCGGTAAATTTTTATCAGAAAAGTCAATAATATATTGCTTAAATTCCTCGTTAAACTCAGTTTCAATCCAAGGCATATCAGCTCGCTTTTTTCCTATTCGAGTTTGAACTCCCGAAAGACATATATTTAATGGAAAATCCAATAAAAAAATTGTATCACATTTTTTAATACGGATTTCCAATGTACGTTGATAGTTTCCATCAATAATCCATCTATCCTTTTGGAGTATTTTATTCAAATTATAATCAAACTCATTTCTGGAAATAGTTGTTTTATTAGGTTTATGCCATAACATATCAAGGTAATACAATGGAATATTTGTATGTTTACTTAATTTTCGAGCAAATGTACTTTTTCCAGAGCCGGGACATCCTATAATAATTATTTTTAACATAACTTTCTCCATATAAATTCTGATTTATTTTTGAATTATTATACCATTTTTTAATATAGTATTCAATATATCAAATCAAAGGTAAGAAGTGAAAGCCGCTTTTTAGGCGGCTTTCACTCAAATATTAATAACCTGTTTTCGGAAGTTTTCCGCCGGGTGCGTAAATTGTTGTAAGCCAAGTGCTGTTTCCGATTATCCATTCACCTTGATATTTTCCGCCTATATCGGCTTTGTTAGCGAATTGTAAACCGTTAGGAA
>CAMTZM010000049.1 GCA_947086655.1 uncultured Eubacteriaceae bacterium | reverse complement strand
TGAACTTTTTATACCTTCTTCTCAAAATGTCCTTGACAAGGGGTACAGTTTAATGGTAATACAGTAATCAGAGATGATGCAATAATCAGAGGTTATATAGTAATCGGAGGTTATGCAGTAATCGGAGGTTATGCAGTAATCAAAGATAACGCAGTAATCAGAGGTAACGCAGCAATCGGAGACCACGCAGTAATCAATGGTAGAGCTGTAATAAATTCAGGCAGAGATTACATGACTATAAATCCAATAGGCAGTCCAATGGAGCCACAACAGCTTTTAGAACTTCTGAAGGCACAAAGGTACGATGCGGCTGCTTTTATGGAAGTATATCCGAATTTGAGGAAAAAGTAAAAGCAACTCACGGAGATAATCAGTATGCAAAGGAGTATCTTGCTTTTATTGAACTTTTAAAAGTTAGATTTAAGGATTATGAGAATTAAAAAAATCCCCCTATTTAAACAAAAAATGTTTAAAGGGGGAAAAGAACTCAATTAAATTATAACATTATTTTTTTTAAAAATACAAATGAAAATTAAATAGGATGTAAAAATTATGAGTAGTTTATATGAATTAAAGGGAGATTGGTTAAAACTTCAAGATATGTTTGAAAGTGAAGATTTTGATAAACTACTATTGAATGTATGGAATATGAAATTGAAATTAAGCAAAATATAATATGCAAGGAAGTGATATTGTAAATAAAACAAATGATTTAAGTATTTTGAAACTTATATCAAATTTATTTGTTAAGGGATTTAATCAAAATCAAATAAGGAAAATTGTGTTAGAATATATTAAAAACAATAATTTAAAATAAGAAATTTTTTATACATAATGTATTATTTTATTATAATTAAACTTTTATTTTGACCTAATTCGTGATATGCTGTAAATAAAACAAAATTTATGCAAAAGAAAACAGTATGAAGGAGTTGGGATAATAATGGCTAAAATTGTAAGTTTAATTAATTTAAAGGGTGGCGTTGGTAAAACAACTATGACAGTTAGAGTGAAAGTATTTTATCCTCCAAACCGTCTGCGTTACGCTGATATTTATCAATAATTTTAGGCTCATATTCGCCGTTTCTGTCACGAGGCACAGAAATTTCTATTTCACCAAGCTGTGTTTTCAATTTTCTTTTTGTTGAACCGTTTCTGTAATTCTTTTTTCCTTACCCAATTCGGTTCGGGTATGCTTTTCATACCCAAGCTGCTCATCTGACTCGCATTGTAAGACTTCGTTGAGCACATCGGCAAACATAGATTTTATACCTTCCATAATTTCTGTCGTACTTGTGAAATTTTCACTTTTTACATATTCCTTAATAAGTTCTTTTGGCATTTTCATGTCGAAATTCCTTCTTGATAAAATTTTTTTCTACCATTATTTTTACCAAGGAGATTTGTTTTTATACTTTTTACACAACTTTTTCCGCATTCTTGAGTTTAGCGCTTTTGTTTTCCCTAAAACGGATAAAAACGGACAACATTATCTGTTATCCGTTTTAGTGTAAAACTCATACAGCCGCTTTGGTTACACTCCTGCATTGCCTTATCCTGTTGTATAAGAAAAGCTGTTTATATTATTTGTAAATATTTTAGATACTATACCATTTACACACTTTATAAAACATTCCCTTAAGGTCCTTATTCTTATTTTATTGTTAAATTTCATAATTTTTTACTTTAAAATTCTGTTCTGTTTTATAAACTTTATTCTGCTTTTGGTTTTGTTTTATAAGCTTTTTTAAAGAAGTTTGTCCGTCTAAATTTTCTCCTAACTTCTTACTTACAGAATTTTCAGCATCCTTAAATATATCATAACTATACTTTTGCTTATACATTTTCTGCAAACGTTTAAGGATTTTTTGTATATTTTCTTTGTGAACAACAATCTGTTCTCTTTGCACAGCTTCTATATCTTCTGGTGAAATATTATTTTTAATTTCAGTATAACAAGAAATCTCTGTTTCTTTCTGTTTTTTCAAAGAAATATTCTGAGTCTTTATCCTTTCCAATACATCAGAATTATTCTTAAATCGCTGTTCAATTTCCGCAACTTCTTTATCATCAGCACAAAACATATCATCAAGAATTGATTGCTTTTGAGTTTTCAATTCCTCTATATCCTCAGTCAAAGTAATAATATTTTTAGATAACTGATTACGCTTAATAATCTGTATTGGATTTAAGAAATTTTTTTCAGCTTTTAACTGCTTTAATTTTGCAGTTTTTTGCTTAATATCATTTACTATATTTTTATAACTTTTAAGCAAAATAGAGATACTTTTATTTCTTTCATTAATCTGATTAATTTGTTCAGAATTAAACAGTAATTGGTAATTTATAAATATCAGTTTACTACGAATATTTTCAAGATTTAAAGCAGTATTATAAACCGAATTTTTAATCTCATTATCAAGATCTTTAATATGTATTTTTAATTCTTTAATGAGTTTATTATCAGCTATAATTTGCTTATTTAATTCCCGTCTTTCTGATATAATACCACGTCTTTCTATGATATGAGCAGTAACACCCTCATGAACAGTCGGCTGTTCTTTTATTCCTCTTTCAGCAAAACTTCGGCAGTCAACACGCTTGTCAATATTATTTCTCTCTAAAGCAATATTGGTAACGTCCTCCCACGCTTTACGCCAAATTTTTATTTGTTCTTCACTGTTCCATTCTTCACATATAGGATTTTGACGGCCATACCTTGTACTTTTCGGTTCCTTAGACAGTTTTTTAGCTTCTTTTAATTTCGCTTCTGATGGGGTCAAATAGACGTTTTTTCCGTTAAGGGTATAATTTATACTGTTTCTCCCAGCCGTCAGCTTGTACGGCTTTAAATTCGGCTGATGTGAACCCTTTTTCTTCATCACCTTTACGGCACAAATATTCCTTTTGTGTTTTAGCCTGCCATTTGCCTTTTTCATCAAGCGGACGTACTGTCAAAATAATATGAGCGTGTGGATTATGACCGTCTGTATCGTGTACGCTGACATCAGCACACATTCCTTTGTTTACACATTGTTCCGATATAAAATCATTGAGCATAATTTTCCAATTATCAAGGTTTAATTCTTTTGGCAAAATAACAACTAGCTCTCTCGCAAGCCGACTGTCTTTACTTTTTTCAGCGACTTCAACAGCGTTCCATAATTCAGACCTGTTTTGCCATTCGGCAGGAGCGTTTGAGGGTAAAAATACCTCGCTGTATAAACAGCCTTGTTTGCGTGTATAATTATGCGTTATGCCGTCATAATCGTTATAAATTTCGGAACAGGAAGCATAAGCGGCAGCGGCAGCTACGGAACGTCCTGTTCCCCGACTGATTATTTTTGCTTCAAAATGATAGCTTGCCAATTTATAAATTTATACATCCATATTTTTGTTTTTGGGTTTTAAAAAATTGCCGCTTGCGGTAATTTTTTAGCCCTCTGCAATAGCGCACGTTCACCGCCGGTTTTTGGTGGTGAGTAAGTGCGCCCTTACGGGATAAAAAAGAGCACTCAATCTTATTTGGGCGCCCTTAACCGGCATTTAATTTATTTTTTCAGATAAAAATTTCTCAACATCATTGAGAGAAATTTTTGCAATCTGCGGAAATATTTTTTCTAAAATTGCACCTTCCTGAATTAATCTTCTTGTACGTGCTTTTCTTTCTTTTTCACGATTACGTGCTTCAGCTTCTTCAAGCCTGTGTTTTGCCTGCAATAATTTTTTTTCATTGTCTGTCATCGTCAATTCTTCCTCCCAAAAGTATTTTTTTCGCTTCAGTTATATTTACAGCGGCGTTCATTTTGCGAATATTTTTATTGTTTATTTTCAACGGAACACACCTTTCCAATATCCTGTCATAAATACGCTGACGTGCAAGGTCAGACGGATTTTTAAGCTCATCTAAAGTTAGATTTGTTGTTACGATAAGCGGCTTTTTACTTCTGTAACGGCTGTCAATAATATTATAAATTTGTTCAAGGGCAAACTCTGAATTTCGTTCTATTCCCAAATCATAAATAATCAAAAGACTGTATTTATTAAAACTGTCAATAAACTCGTTTCTGTCCTCGGAAAACATTCCCGTAAGTGTGTTTAATATTCTTGAAAAATTAGTCATAAGAACAGGTATTCCTTTTTCAATAAGAGCGTTTGTTATACAGCCTGCAAAAAACGATTTTCCTGTTCCTGTATCGCTCCACAAAATAAAACCTATTGATAATTTTTTTACTTGCTCCCAGTTGTTTATATATTCGTGAGCCTTAGTCATTTCTGGATTGTATTCTTTGTCATTTTCAAACCGATATTCGATAAGAGCCTTGTCCTGCAATCCTGTTGCTTTCAGACGAGCAACGTATTCCAAAAATTCACGCTTTTTAAGAAGTTCCTGTTCTTTTTCGTGTTCTTCTCTGCGGCATTTGCACATAACAAAAGGCGTTGTAACTCTGCCTAATATTTTAACTCTGATTTGACGTGGCGTGTGGCATTTTGAGCAATATATAAGTCCGTCAGCTTCGTTAAAATACTCATCATTTTGAAGCTCCGTTTTTGTAAAAATCCCGTTAATATTATTTTTTATACAGTCTTTAATGATGTTCATAAACTCTCGTCCTCCCCACAATCATAGTTTCTTTTTTTCGGACAGTCACGCTTTATCCAGCTTCGTATAACGGCTTCGTGGTTTTTATATGTTTTGCCGGTTGAAGCCATATAAGACGATAATCTTTCGATATATCCATTACACTGTGAAAATTCATTTTTCAAATTGCTGTATTCCTCTTTTGATAAAAATACATTTTTATATATCCCGAAAACTGATAGCATATTACTATCTCGTTCTTTATAATTTATATTATTAATATAGTTATTATTTCCGGACAGTTTTCTGTCCCCTTGACAGACAGTATTCTGTACATTTGAAGTACAGTTTTTTGTCTGTATAGCAGGTAATTTTCTTTCCTCTTGAACGACAGTTTCCTGTCCGTCACAACGACAATTTTCCGTCTTGCTGACAAACAGTTTTTTATCCCGTAAAGGAATTTTAACGTAAATTTTATTCGGCTGTCCCACACCCTGACGTTTACGAACAATAAATTTAGCTTTTTCCAATAAGGCAAGTGAATTTTTAACTGTCATTTCGCTTTTGTGAATATCTTTGGCCATACGCTGAATAGTATAATAAATAAAAACCCCTTTATCGTCCGCATATCCGTCTTTTTTACTGATAATCTTGCTCTGTCAAGCAATATAACATAGAGAAGTTTAGCAGTTTCACTTAATTCCATATCAAGTAAAAGTCGGGGAAATATCATATAATTCGGCAATATGCTATTTTCTGTAATAAATTCTGTCATAATTCCGTATTCTCCTTATTCAGATTTTTATTTGCAATTTTGCTTTTAAGCATATCAAATATCATATCTTCGCCGCTAATCGTTGAATTAGGATTACCGAATGATGAAACAACAAAGACAATACCGTCAATTTCACGCTTGTAAGGCTCTGCAATCGCTATACTTTTTCTACTTTTCTGCATAAAAAAACTCCTTTCATATAAATTTGATTTGTAATTATTTTACATATCAAATTTACACGAAAAGAGATAAAAACACATTGACTGTAAATTGACCTTAAATTGACTGATTTCAATTTAGAGAAAAAATAAATAAATAAATATCATTTAGCGTTAAGCCAATTTTTTTGCTAAACATTATAAAGATTTATAATTGTAATACCTTTTTTCTGTGCGGTTCTAACTGTCTGCCCTGTCCCCGAAATAAACCTGCCGGTATAATAACATATACAGTAATTCGTAAGCTCTATAAGACGCATATTACGAATTTTCATACAATTTTTAGTATAGTGTTCTGATGTGTATTCTACACTGTCAGCACTTTCAAGTATTATACTGTTCTTTTTGCTTTTTATTCCATTTAGCCGTTTGTTCTTTCGCTGAACATGGTAAAACAAGGTGTAACTTAATTTGCGGATATTTTTCTTTTAGAGAAAGAACAGCGTTTTCACAGTAAATATCCCAACCCAAAGCACCTCCTGCATAAAAATCAACCGCCCCGCTTGTTATAAGGTTTTTAAGTGTTTTTGTCAATTCAGTCATTAATTTTGAGTTTTCTTTTATCTTTCTATGCCCCGTAAAACTTACCTTTAGCATTTTTACACCTTAATTTATATTATACTGCTTGTAATTATACACCTAAATAATATTATATTCAACATCTATATATACATTATTTTATTTTCATATGTGTAATATAATTATAGGTGATGAAAGGAGCGGTCTTATGAATATTGGCGAGCGTTTGCGTTTTGTAAGAAAATCAAAAAATAAATCAATATATAAAATATCCAAAGAAACAGGCATTTCTCAAAATCATATAAGCGGAATAGAGCTTGGCAAACGACAGCCGACTATTGATACTCTTTATCGTATTACAAAACCTTTAGGCATAACTCTTGCTGAACTTTTTAATGAAAATGCGGAAACCGTTTTTCTTTCTGAAAATGAGAAAATATTAATTGAAAATTATCGCTGTCTGCCTGATGATAAAGCCGCAATGCTCTTAAATTTAAGCAATATGCTGAAATAATTAAATCATTAAATCTTAATATAGAAAATGGGAGCTGCTATATAGCAAATCTCCCTTTTCTTATGTGCATATTTATATGGCTGTTACAGCAATAGCTGCCGTAATTTGTTCCACTTCTTGTAACTCATTAACTTTTGCTTGTATTAATTCAGGTTCGCTTTCCCAAACTATTGAATATATATTAATTGCCTTATTAAAATAACTTCCTGCACTTATCTTATCTCCCATCTGCAAGTAAGCATAGCCTGTACTCCAAAGAATATTAGCATAATCACTGCTGTATTCGGAATTATATTCTTTAACAATTTTCATACAGCGTTTCAGAATTTTTACGGCTTTTAACGGTTCGCCCATATCAGCTGACAGATTGGCATAGTTGCACATCTGAATAACATTGTCGTTTGTATAGTCAAGTTTAGCGTTAATTAATATATTATATGCCAATTCTACATACCATTTCGTTTTCTCGGACTGACCTTTCGTATAATATAAAGTTCCTAAATTTCCGTAAATATTTGAAACAAGATGAGGATTTAAAGAAACAATATCGTCACATAATTTTGCAGCCTGAATTTCATACTGTAATGCTTTTTTATGATTATCAAAAATATTTTCGTATGCCGCTTTATAATCAAGCAATAAAGCCTTATCGGTTTTATCTGTGCTTAAATTCTGTAATTCAGATATAATTATTCTCATACCATAACCATAAAAATATTTTTCCATATACGGGAATATATCTTTTAAAAATAATTTGTAACGTTCTATATCGTTGTGTTCTGCAATATTTACAACATTTTCAGCCGTTTTAAACAATAACTTGTGATATGGTAAATCTGTTCCGTGAAATAAACATAAATTTCGTATATTTTCAATCATAATATCACAGTTTGTGATACTTGGCTTTGTATCGTCAATAGCAATTTCCTGTATCAAAGGATACAGCATTATATTTCTGTAATCATCAGCCTGAATAAATCCATATTCTATCAAATCATTGACAGTGTTAAGATTTTTAAGTGCTGTCCATTGTGCGAATAATCTTAAATTTATGCCCTCATAAGGTATAAGTGTCATATTTCTCATAATATTTTTTGCTTCTTCCGAAAGAGAGGACATAGACAGCAGCGTATGAATATGATCATAATAAGTCGCCTTTGAATTTATTCCGTCTTTAGTAATATTTATTTTATCATTTGTTTTCAGAACACTTTTTGTTTCTTTCAATTTTTTCAATAGTTCTTCGGGTTCAGAAATTCCTGACGCTAATAGCCTTGCCGCCAGCTCAACAGAAAAAGTATGTCTATGTACTTCTTCTATAATTTGTTTTACAATATCAGTATTTTCAGAAATTTTTTTATAAAAGTATTCCACAAAATTTACAAGAATATCAATATCTGATATTTCCTTTAAATCATAACACATATAATTATCAAAACGGCTTCTTGTCGTAAAAATAATTTTACAGCGATATTTCATAATTATGCTGAATAAAGAATCTTTTGACGAAGCTGTATTAAAATTGTCAATTATAATCAAACTGTCCTCTTTTAAACTTCTTAAAAATCTGTTATGACGTTTAAATCTTATATCTTCATTTTCCTCTATATTATCGTCCGAAAAATCACAATCGGCAATTATCTGCTTTAAATCGCCGCTGTAATTAAAATATAAAATATTCGTATATTCCTTTCGGTACTCAGCTGCATATTTTTTAACAAATTCACTCTTACCAATTCCGACAACACCCTGAATAAAAATTTTATTATTATCTTCTAACATAGAGTGAAGCGTTTGCAGTTCAAAATCTCGACCGCAAAAGTATTTGCAGGGTTTTGGAACAAAACCGTCATAAATATAATAACTGACAATAGGAGATAATTTTCTGGCAGACAACAAATTCTGCGTTTTTGTATCTCTTTTTACAAAATTCCTTTCCATTGAAAAACAAATCAGACGGCTTATAAATTCCGATTTTTCATTATCTTTACTGTATGGATATTTTTCGTATATTTTCTCTCTTTTCTGTTCTGAAATAGTTGAATCATAAACAATTAAATCATATAAATCACCTACTGCCATATCAATATCATACATAATCGGAAATATGTTATTTTCAATATCTTTTGCCATTGCATTTTTATGCGAAGTTTCAAAATAATAATTGTTTATTTGCGGACTTACTCTTGCTGCTCATTTAAGCCATCGACATACAAGACCGTTATCAAATCCAAAATTCACTGAATCACTGCTGGCTAAGAAATCATTAAAAACCAAAAACATCAAATCAAGCTGACTGACATTTCTGCTTTCACTTATATATTTTGTAATTATTCCCATTACGGAACTAAAATCACAGCGCTCCATAAAAACATTCCTCCAATACAGTCAATTTTAACTCAATTTACGCTCAATGTTATTTTATATGTTGGTTATTATACTGAATTTATTATATAGTAATTTTTTTCTAACATTATTTTATCACTGCAACATTGAATTTATTATCGAATTTTGCGGTTTAAAAGCAGAAAACAGCAATATAGAAATATTTTGTTATCGGCCTTTACTATGCCTTTAAAACATGGTACAATAAAAATACAAAATATCTTGAATTGCTGTTTGGAAAGGAGTTTATATGAAAAAACAGCAACTCAATAAAATAACTGCTCTTTATTGCAGATTGAGCAGAGATGATGAATATAACGGCGACAGTATGAGTATACAAACACAAAAATCTATGTTAAAGCGTTATGCGGAGGAAAACGGCTTTCTCAACTGTCTTTATTTTATAGATGACGGTTACAGCGGAACCAATTACAACAGACCGAATTTTCAGCGTCTGCTTTCAGAAATTGAAGCCGACAGAATAGGAACGGTAATCGTAAAAGATTTATCACGTCTTGGTCGTGAATATTTGCAGACAGGTTATTATACGGAAGTGTTCTTCCCTCAGCACAATATCAGATTTATAGCTGTAAATGATAACGTTGATTCTGACAAGGGAGATAATGAATTTGCCCCTTTCAAAAATATAATCAACGAGTGGTATGCCAAAGATATAAGCCGCAAAGTAAAATCGGCTTACCGAACAAAAGCATTAAACGACGAATTTACGGGTATGCGTGCCCCATACGGCTATCAGAAATCACCTGAAAACAAACACAAACTTATTCCCGATGAACACGCTCCTATTGTTAAGCGTATATTTCGTTTGGCTATTGAGGGCAAAACCTGCGGAGCGATAGCCACCATACTCAAAAATGAGCGGGTTCACACACCGGGAGCATATTTGCGAGGCAAAGATGGAATTTTACGAAAAGATGAACGAGTAAAATATCCTTACAGCTGGTTTCAGTCAACAGTCAGAGATATTTTAACGAATGAGGTCTATATAGGAAATATTGTCAGCTTATGTCATACATCAAAATCTTTTAAAGATAAAAGGCTTATAGAACGCCTAAAAGACGAATGGATAAGAGTTGAGAATACTCACGAGCCGATAGTTGACAGAGAAACATTTTATACAGTTCAAAAGCGAATAAGTATAAAGAAACCACAAAACAAATCAAATCCCGCAAATATTTTTCGTGGTCTTGTATTCTGCGGTGACTGCGGTGCAAGTTTGGTATACAAAAAAGAGAACAGCATTGAGGGAACACCTAAGTATCAATGTAATCTTTATGTTCACAGAGGAAAGCAATACTGCACAAATCACTCTATTACTGCCAAAAGTTTAAAAACTATTGTTTTGGACGATATTAACCGCCATATTAAACTTTCCTGCAAAAACAAAGCTGAATATATAGATTATCTTGTGTGCCAGACAAACAGCGAGATTAATAACGCAAAGGCTTCATATCAAAAAGAGATAACCAAAATCACACAGCGACTTGATGAACTTAATGTAATTCTTCAGTCAATGTATGAAGATAAAGTATTCAAGCGTATATCAGAAGAACGTTATACTTCAATGTCAGCTAACCTTGAAAAAGAGGAAGCACAGCTTAAAAGCAAATATAATGATATTAAGTCAAGTTTGTCGCAATACTCACAAAAAAGTGAAGCCGCAAAAAAATTTGCTGATTTAATCGAACAATACAGTCCAATAACCAAACTTGATGAGGTTTTGCTTAATACACTTATCGAAAAAATTATTGTTCACGAAAAAAGAATTGAAAACGAGCAGCAGATAATGCCAATAGAAATTCATTACCGCTTCATAGGCAAAATTGGAACAAGCGTTAATAACTGCAATTAATAAGCAGTTTTTACAGCTTTTTAATTTTTTAAAATTCACCACCGAAATAACTATTACCACTTGTTAGATATATTGAGGCTGTTTCATTTTGAACTTTCGCATTAAAAGCACTTTTGAGATATTGAGTATTGTCTGCAATATCAACCTTTAAAAGAATAGATTCAACACTTACTCCGTGAACAGTTGTTCCTACTGCTTTAAGATAATAACTTTTTCCGCCCTCAAGGTCTGTTATATATGCCTTAATATTTTCTGTATCATTAACATAAGCCCTTTTAGTCTCATATAATTCAAGCTGATTTATATCATCGGCATAAGGATAAACTAATACCTTATATTCATTTAATTTATCAACATAAGAACCCTTTTTATCATAATCATATTTAAGTTCAGCAATAAAACTTGAACTATTTACAGGCTGTTTAAACATTTCAGTGTTTTTAAAAGACAATGACGGTGTCTGAAAACAATAAAATACAACAGGAACTGAACATGTTTCTTTAAGTTCTGTCTCTCCATCAGTCATAGAAATAGTAGCTGAATATTTTTCACCGTTTGTTAATCCATAAATGTTTGCTGTTGATTTTAATAAACTGTTTAATTTTGTACTATTTTGCTTTTGAATTATAATAGGAGTTTTTGTATCATAAGATTTATATATCCTTAAAATATTTCCATCAACATTATCAGCACCCTTATAATCGAAAGTAAAATTATATCCGTCATTTACATCAAAGGTTTTTATTTCATATAAAATAACTTTGCTCATTTTCAACTCCTTTTATTCTAAATACAACTCTAATTGGCTAACAAGCACATAAAATAAACATATTTTTATAATCATTATTTGGTATAAGTATATATACAAAAGAATCCTTTTTTAATTCTTCTTTCGTATATTTAAGTTTGTAAACTTTCCCAAATATATTTACATTATAACAATTATCATCAAGTATTTCACTTATAGTCCCACGTACCGTTTTATCAAATTTTAAATTTTCAATTTTCCTATTAATATTTTTATTTAAGTTATCTACTTTTTTGTCTATTAATATATCAATAGTTTCAAGTATTTGCTGTTTTATATTTGTCATTTATTTTACATCACCTCTCAAATTTACATTTTTTAATAAAAAAAGTAACAGTTTTGTAAAATAAACATGAAAACTGTTACTTGACTTTTGAGTATATAAATGTTATTATAAAGGCACAAGAGGCAGTCAGTTTCGCTTTATCGGGCGACTTCCACAAATGGTAATTGTAAAAATAACCACCATAGCTTGGGAGGCAGGGTGGTTATTTTTTTGTGCCTAAAAATGTAACTACAAGTGTAGCGAAAGCTATCAATAATGATAAAATTTCGTATGTACTCATAGCACCACCTCCTTTCGGAAGTGGAAACCACCCAGCAGACTGACTGCCCAATTTTATTATAACAGTTTTTATTAAGTTGTCAACTTAGAATTATTATTTTTGTTAAAGTGTCAATGATGGGTTACACTTTAATAGAGAATAAAGTTGTCAAGG
>CAMTZM010000048.1 GCA_947086655.1 uncultured Eubacteriaceae bacterium | reverse complement strand
AAAAATTTTTCTAGATCTATTTCGGGGATAAATAAATTTTCGTGCGTTTGTCCTGTCCCTAACAGAATAATTACTTGACAAGATTTTTTTGAGTGATATAATTATTATATATTTTTAAAACGCTTTGACAGGGAGAGTAAATTATAATTTTAGGTTTTCAGAGAAAAATGCGTTTGCTGAAAGCATTTTAGCCGATTATAATTGAAAACCACCCTTGAGTGGCTTTAATACAGCCCGTATTTCTGCGTTAAAGATATTTAAAGTGGTTTTATTTCAATTAGGGTGGAACCGCGGGAAAGTAATTGTATTCTCGTCCCTTGAAGGTTTATTATTTATTTATAAGCCTTTAAGGGCTTTTTTATTTTTATAAGGAGGAAGGATTATGTTTAAAGTAATTTTAAAAGATGGTAGTGTAAAAGAATATGAAAATGAAATTTCTGTTTATGATGCTGCAAAAAGTATAAGTGAAGGACTTGCAAGAAACGCATGTGCTGGAATAGTAAATGGAGAAGTTGTTGATTTAAGGTATATATTAAAAAGTGACTGTAATCTTAATATTGTTACTTTTGATTCACCTGAAGGAAAAAAAGCTTTTCGTCACACTGCATCTCATATAATGGCACAAGCTGTAAAGAGACTTTATCCTGAGGCAAAGCTTGCTATTGGTCCAGCAACTGATGATGGATTTTACTATGATTTTGATAGAGAACCTTTTACAACTGATGAAATTATAGAAATAGAAAAAGAAATGAAAAAAATAATAAAAGAAAATATACCTATTGAGCGTTTTGAATTATCACGAAAAGAGGCTTTGGATTTAGTTAGAAATCTTAATGAACCATACAAAGAAGAACTTATAAACGATTTACCTGAAGATGCTGTTATATCATTTTATAAACAGGGAGATTTTACAGATTTATGCGCTGGTCCTCATTTATTAAGTACAAAATATATAAAAGCTGTAAAAATATTAAATGACAAAGGTTCGTCTGGAGCATATTGGAAGGGTTCAGAAAAAAATAAAATGCTTGCTCGAATTTACGCCACAGCATTTACAAAAGCATCAGAACTTGAAGATTTTATTGAAAAAAGAGAAGAAGCAAAAAAACGTGATCACAACAAGTTGGGACGTGAACTTGGAATTTTTACAACTTCTGATGTAATAGGACAAGGACTTCCTCTTTTACTTCCAAAAGGTGCTAGAATTGTTCAAACTCTTCAAAGATTTGTTGAGGATGAAGAAGAAAAAAGAGGTTATGTTTTAACTAAAACTCCACTTATGGCAAAAAGTGATTTATATAAAATATCGGGACATTGGTATCATTACAAAGAAGGTATGTTTATACTTGGAGACGAAGAAAAAGATAATGAGGTTTTTGCTTTAAGACCTATGACATGTCCTTTCCAATATAATGTATATAATGCGTTTCAGCACAGTTATCGTGACCTGCCAGTAAGAATGGGTGAAACTTCAACTATTTTTAGAAATGAAGCTTCTGGAGAAATGCATGGACTTATAAGAGTTAGACAATTTACTATTTCAGAAGGACATCTTGTTGTAACAAGAGAACAGCTTGCTGAAGAATTTAAAGGTTGCGTTGATATAATGAACTTTATGATGAATACATTAGGTTTGAGAGAAGACTTATCTTTCCGTTTTTCAAGGAGAGACCCAGAAAATAAAGATAAATATGAAGGTACTGATGAACAGTGGGAAGAAGCCGAATCTACAATGCGCAAACTCCTTACCGATTTGAATATTGAATTTACTGAAGCTTTAGGAGAAGCTGCTTTTTACGGTCCTAAACTTGATGTACAGATTAAAAATGTATTTGGAAAAGAAGATACTCTTGTTACTATCCAAATTGACTTTATGCAGGCAAAATTATTTGATATGACTTATGTTGATAAAGATGGTGTAAAAAAATATCCTATTATTATTCATAGAACTTCTTTAGGTTGTTATGAAAGAACTCTTGCTCTTCTTATTGAAAAATATGCCGGAAATTTTCCAACATGGCTTGCTCCTATACAAGCAATAGTTCTTCCTATTTCTGATAAATATAATGATTATGCACAAAAAATAGTTAATACGCTTAAAGCAAATGGAATAAAAACAGAATTTGATTTTAGAGCCGAAAAAATAGGGTATAAAATTCGTGAAGCAAGACTTCAAAGAATACCTTATCTTCTTGTTGCTGGCGAAAAAGAGGCTGTTTCAAATACTATTTCTGTAAAAAGCAGAGGAGAAGATTTAGGTATTAAATCAATTGATGATTTTATTACTGAAATTAAAGAAGAAATTGATAAGAAAATTATTAAAAAATAAAATTATTTATATTTAATATTAAAATTTTTAAGGTTATAAAGTTATAAAGCTGTATTTATTGGCTTTTCAAGCTTTATAACCTATAATAATTTATAAAAAATAGTATTTAAATTTGTGTTGTTAAAAAGCCTTTACGGAGGAAACAGCTATGGTAGGAATGATTGTTTTGGATACGGCGTAAAGCTGACTTTAGAAGGAGCTGAATTATACCCTTTCATTGAAGTGCCATTAACCAATATCTGACTATGAAAGAAAAGGCGGAAGAAATCAAAGGGTTTGAAACGGGCATTATAAGAGTAGGTACAGTTTCAAGTATTACTTGTCATTGGATGCCTACCCTTATCAAAGGCTTTCAAAAAAACTATCCCAAAGTGCAGTTTTTGTTTCATCAAGGGGATTACACGCTCATTCCCGAATGGATCAGGGTTGGGAAAATCGACTTTGGATTTATTACTCCTTTGGTAAATACAGATTTAAAGACAATTATCATTAAAGACGGCGAAATGTTGGCTGTACTTCCCAAAAATCACCCTCTTGCAAAGCAAAAAAGGATTCGACTTGCGGATATGGCAAAAGAGCCTTATATTATGTTGGAAGAAGGGCAATACAGCGAACCTATGGCAGCTTTTAAAAAAGAAGGGCTTATGCCTGACATTAAATATACGATTCATGATGACTATGCGATTATGACGATGGTTGAAGCGGGATTGGGTGTTAGTATTTTAGCCGAATTGATGTTGCGTCGTACAAATTTTGAAAATGTCTGTCTGCCGATTGAACCTCCTGTTTTTAGGACTTTAGCGGTTGCTTATAAAGACAAAGAAAGTTTACCAATAGCCAGCAAATATTTTATTGATTATCTCATAAAGCATAAGAGTGAGTTGCCATGAATTTTATGTAAGTCAAAAATGCCTATTCAAATTGATTTGATAAGGATTTTATTTTATACTCCCTTAGAAACTTTTTACACACCTCCAAACTATTAATCAATCTTATTTTATGTTATACTTTGTTATAAGATTTTCTTTCCTTTAAATTTACCCTTATGAGGTTTCGTAACATGAGAGAAAAGGATATAATACAAGGGAAAGCGTAAGGGCAGATTCACACGCTATAAATTTAGGATTTTCAAGGGTTTGAGGACTTTTTGAAGGTAAAATATAACAGTTAATAAATGCTATAAAAAGTGTCTTATCAAAATTCCGGTTTACAGGACAGATACATAATAGTCCCACAACTAAATAATTAACAAGTAACAGTTATTTTTAATTGAGAAAATGGTTGTTTTTTTCTCTACAAGCAGAAACGAAAAAACACCCATATAAAAACCGAGAGAAAAAAACTGTTAGAAATTGACTGCCAAGATTGAGTATATCAAAAGGAAAATCCAGCAATTTTTCTGTTTCTGTTAAATTATAATGACCAATAATTTTATCAACAAAATTTTCAAGAACATTTTTTACCATTTTATACGGCAGACATAAACAGAAATGATATTTTAAGAAAGTCAGCCGTATCACCCATTATTTTATGTTTTTTTATTCTGGAATTCTTATAAATTTACCAATTTTAGTATATCTAATGTAAAAAATATCCTTTTTTATATTTTGTATTGTACATTAATTTTATAATTTTTTTATTAATAATAAATTTATGCTTTTTTAGATTAATTCTATAATAATAAAAAATTTTATCTTAAAAAAGATTGACTACAAAAACTTTATATATTTGATTTTTGTATAAAATTTGTATTAAGCGAAAAAAATAAATATATATTTACACTGAAAATACAGGTATTTTAGTATATGTTTGTCAAAATTGCATCTTTTATTTATATAAGTACTTGATTTTACAATTTTAAACATGTTACAATATTAGATAATAAATTACATATATGAAAATATTGGTTTATTTAAAAGAGTGAAAATAATTGATATTTTCAAATGTTTTAGGAGGGAAAAAATGTCTGAAGTTTCTTATATCTCTGTATTAATAGCTTTTGCCGGAGGATTGGGATTATTTATTTATGGTATGAACACAATGGCTTCAGGACTTCAAAGAGCTGCTGGAAACAAGATGAAGAAGCTGCTGGAAATATTGACAAAGAATAAATTTATGGGAGTATTAGTCGGTATATTTGTAACTGCGATTATACAAAGCAGTTCTGCAACAACTGTTATGGTTGTTGGTTTTGTAAACGCCGGTCTTATGAATCTTTCTCAGTCAATAGGCATTATAATGGGAGCTAACATAGGTACGACAATTACAAGCTGGATTGTATCAAGTTCTGAATGGATGGAATATTTTAAACCTACAACTCTTGCACCGATTGCTGCAGCTATTGGCGCAGCTATGGTAATATTTTCAAAGAAAAATACAATTAAACAAATAGGTGAGATAATAGTTGGTTTTGGTATACTATTTTTAGGAATTGAAATGATGACAACAGGATGCAGTAGTTTAAGCAGTTCACCTATATTTAAAAATATGTTTGTAAAACTTGGCGGTAATCCTATATTAGGCGTTTTAACAGGAGCTGTTGTAACAGCTATTCTTCAAAGCAGTTCTGCATCTGTTGGAATTTTGCAGTCTCTTGCCACATCTGGAATAGTTACATGTAATTCCGCTGTCTATATTATAATGGGACAAAATATAGGTACATGTGTAACAGCTATTCTTTCAAGTGTTGGGGCTTCAAAAAACGCTAAAGGAGCAGCATATATTCATTTAATGTTTAATGTTGTTGGAAGTGTTATTTTTAGCGTTGTTGCTTTTATATTTTTTACTTTTATTAACAGAGAATTTGGATTTAAGTCTATAAGTCTTACAGAAATAAGTATTGTACATACAGCTTTTAATGTTGGCAATACTATAATATTATATCCTTTCGGAAAATTTTTTGTTAAAGCCGCCGAAAAATTATCTGCTTCAAGTAAAAATACAGAAGAAGACGAGGCTGAACCTATACATCTTGATGATAGAATACTTGAAACTCCAAGTTTTGCTATTCAAAATTGTATAAAAGAAATTATAAGAATGGGATATATGTCTTATGAAAATATGAAATGTGCAACAGAAGCCATTTTAAATAAAGATGAAAAAAAGATTACGAAAGTTCTTAAAAGAGAAAAAAATATAGATGCTCTTCAAAGTGCGATAACAGATTATATGGTTAAAATATGCAGTTCAGATATAAATGAAAATCAAAACCATACAATCACAACATTATTTCATACTGTAAATGATATAGAGAGAATAGGAGATCATAGTGAGAATATAGCTGAACAGGCCCAATTTATGATTAAAGAAGATATAGAATTTTCAAAAGCAGCTTTTAGGGAACTTGAGGAAATATGTTTTTCAACAGTGATTTGCCTAAGTAACGCACTTAAAAGCTTTGAAAATCGTGATATTGATGCCGCTGAAAAAACTATTAAGGGAGAAGCTTCAATTGATGAAATGGAAAAACTTTTAAGAGCAAAGCATATAAAAAGGCTTACAAGCATGGAATGTGAGTCAACAGCAGGGGTTGTTTTTCTTGATGTTATTACAAATCTTGAAAGAGTATCAGACCATGCTTTAAATATTGCTCAAGGAGTTATTAGAAGAAAAGTTTGAATTGGAAAAAAAATCATGTTATAATATTGTCAAAGCATAATATTTAATTTATAATTTAAAGAAACATATAAAAATGAAGGGAGAATTTTTGTTATGCTAAACAAAAAAACAGTTGATGATTTACATGTTAAGGGAAAGAGAGTTCTTGTAAGATGTGATTTTAACGTACCGTTAAAAGATGGAGTAATAACTGATGAAAACAGAATAGTTGCTGCGCTTCCTACAATTAACAAGCTTTTAAGTGAAGGAGCAAAAGTTATATTATGCTCTCATTTAGGAAAGCCAAAAGAGCCAACTCCATCTGCATCTCTTGAACCTGTCGCTAAAAGACTTTCTGAAAAACTTAACAGTAATGTTATTTTTGCAGCAGATAACGATGTTGTAGGGGAAAACGCTAAAAAGGCTGTATCTGAAATGAAAGACGGCGATGTTGTTTTACTCCAAAACACAAGATTTCGTAAAGAAGAAACAAAAAATATTGATGATTTTAGCAAGGAATTGGCAAGTCTTGCTGACATTTATGTAAACGATGCTTTTGGTTCTTCTCATAGAGCTCACTGTTCTACTGTTGGAGTTACTAAATATATAAAAGAATCTGCCGTAGGATATTTGATGGAAAAAGAAATAAATTATCTTGGAAATGCTGTAAATAATCCTACAAGACCATTTGTAGCTATTTTAGGCGGCGCTAAAGTTTCTGATAAAATAAATGTTATAAATAATTTATTAGAAAAAGTTGATACTTTAATTATAGGCGGCGGAATGGCTTATACATTTATGAAAGCTAAAGGATATGAAATAGGAGATTCTCTTCTTGAAGAAGAAAAAGTAGAATACGCTAAGGAAATGATGAAAAAAGCAGAAGATAAAGGAGTTAAATTCTTAATACCTGTTGATACCGTAGTTGCTAAAGAATTTAAAAATGATACTGAATATAAAACAGTTGATTCATCAGCTATTGAAAAAGATTGGCAAGGTCTTGATATCGGAGAAAAAACAAGAGAACTTTTTGCTAATGCTTTAAAAGATGCGAAAACTGTTGTTTGGAATGGACCAATGGGTGTTTTTGAATTTGAAAATTTTGCAAAAGGAACTATTGCTGTTGCAAAGGCGTTAGCTGATATTGATGCAACAACAATAATTGGCGGAGGAGATTCAACAGCCGCTGTTAATTTATTGGGCTTTGGAGATAAAATGAGCCATATTTCAACTGGCGGCGGAGCATCTCTTGAATTTCTTGAAGGAAAAGAACTGCCGGGTGTAGCTGCTGTACAAGATAAATAAAACTAACATGTGTACGGGGGATATATTATGAGAAAAAAAATTATTGCCGGTAACTGGAAAATGAATAAAACTCCTATGGAGGCACTTGAACTTGTAGAGCAAATAAAAGATAAATGTAATGTTTCAGAGTGTGATGTTGTTTTTTGTGTTCCTTTTATTGATTTGATTCCAGTTATTGAAAAAGTTAAAGATACGAATATTTCTGTTGGTGCTCAAAATATGTATTTTGAAGATAATGGAGCATATACAGGTGAAATTTCTCCAAAGATGCTTAAAGAGTCAGGTGTTAAATATGTAATATTAGGGCATTCTGAAAGAAGACAGTATTTTTGTGAAACTGATGAGACAGTAAACAAAAAAGTTAAAAAGGCTATTGAGTATGGACTTATTCCTATTATATGTGTTGGTGAGACATTGGAACAGCGTGAAAAGGGAGTTACTGTTGATTTTATAAATGTACAAGTTAAAAGCGCATTATATAATGTTAGTAAAGAAGATGCTGAAAATATTGTTATTGCATATGAGCCTATATGGGCAATTGGAACTGGAAAAACTGCTACAAATGCTCAAGCTCAGGAAGTATGTGCTGAAATCAGAAAAACTTTATCATCTATTTATGATAATGAAACAGCTGATAAAATGCGTATACAATATGGCGGAAGCGTAAATGAAAAAAATGCAAAAGATTTATTTGCTATGGGTGATATTGACGGCGGACTTGTAGGCGGTGCAAGCTTAAAGGCAGAATTTATTGACATAGTAAAGAGTATATAAATTGTATTAAGATACTCTGAAAAAGAAAGGAAAGTCTTATGGATAAAAAAGTAACTGTTTTAATGATACTTGACGGATTTGGAATTAATGATGAAACTAATGGCAATGCTATTAAAAACGCAAACACGCCAAATATTGACAATCTTATAAACACATATCCTCGTGTAAAAGGGTATGCAAGCGGACTTGCGGTTGGTCTTCCAGACGGACAAATGGGTAATTCAGAAGTAGGACATCTTAATATAGGCGCCGGAAGAATAGTTTATCAGGAACTTACTCGTATTACAAAATCAATTGAAGACGGAGACTTTTTTGAAAACGAAACATTATTAAATGCCGTAAAAAATTGTAAAGAAAATGACTCAAGTCTTCATTTATTTGGATTACTTTCAGATGGTGGTGTTCATAGTTATAATAAGCATTTATACGCTCTTTTAAAGCTTGCCAAAATGAATGGTTTAAATAAAGTTTTTGTACATGCTTTCTTAGACGGAAGAGACACTCCTCCAACATCAGGACACAACTATATTAAAGAACTTGAAAAAGAAATGAATGAAATAGGTGTTGGTAAAATAGCAACTATTAGCGGTCGATACTACGCTATGGATAGAGATAATAGATGGGAAAGAATTGAACAAGCTTATAGTGCAATTGCCTATGGAGAAGGAGAAAAATTTGAAAGTGCGGATAAATGTATGGAATCAACATATAGTAAAGCCGTAAATGACGAATTTGTAGTACCATCTGTTATTACACAAAATGGTAATCCCATAGGAACAGTTAATGATAATGACTCAATTATATTTTTCAATTTTAGACCTGATAGGGCAAGAGAGATTACAAGGGCTTTTTGTGATGAGAATTTTGAAGGATTTGAACGTAAAAAAGGTTTCATAAAAGTAAAATATGTTTGTTTTACAGATTATGATGTTACAATTAAAAACAAAGAAGTTGCATATAAACCTCAAAGACTTGAAAATACTTTAGGAGAATATATATCATCTTTGGGAATGAAACAACTTAGAATTGCTGAAACAGAAAAATATGCACATGTTACATTTTTCTTTAATGGAGGCGTTGAAAAACCAAATCCTAATGAGGAAAGAATTTTAATACCTTCACCAAAAGTTGCGACTTATGATTTACAGCCAGAAATGAGCGCTTACGAAGTAACTGATAAATTAGTTGAGAATATTTTGAGTAATAATTATGATTTAATTATAATAAATTATGCTAATCCTGATATGGTTGGACATACTGGAATAATGGAAGCAGCAGTAAAAGCTGTTGAGGCGGTAGATAAGTGTGTTGGCAAAGTAATGGATGCTTTATTAAAAGTTGATGGACAAATGTTTTTATGTGCTGATCATGGAAACAGCGACCAACTTATTGATTATGAAACAGGAGAACCATTTACTGCACATACAACCAATCCAGTACCTTTTGTACTTATTAATTGCAAAAAAGCAAAGGGTTTAAAAGATGATGGAAAATTATGCGATATAGCACCAACTCTTCTTGACATGATGGATATAAAACAGCCTGAAGAAATGACAGGACATTCACTTTTAATCAAATAATACCATTAAATTATTGACATGGTTTTAATATATGGTTATTATTAAATTATGCGTGTTTTTTTACATGCTATATACTATTTTTTTGAAGGGAGCTTATAATAAATGAAAGGATACGTTGAAATTTTAGATGTACATGCAAGAGAGGTTCTTGATTCAAGAGCTAATCCAACAGTTGAAGTTGAGGTTTTAGTTGATATGGACGGAAATACGTCTATGGGACGTGCATCTGTTCCATCAGGCGCTTCTACAGGAGCGTTTGAGGCTGTTGAACTTCGTGACGGAGATAAAGAAAGATATATGGGCGCTGGCGTTTTAAACGCTGTTGATAATGTAAATAATATTATTGCTCCGGAAATTGAAGGTATGAACGCACTTGAACAAGTTGCAATTGATAACAAAATGATTGAACTTGACGGAACACCAAACAAAGCTAAACTTGGAGCTAATGCTATATTAGGTGTTTCTATGGCTGTGGCAAAAGCTGCTGCTGAGGCTTTAAATATGCCTTTATATCAATATCTTGGTGGTTTCAACGCAAAAACACTTCCTGTTCCTATGATGAATATTATGAATGGTGGAAAACATGCTGATAATACAGTTGATGTTCAGGAATTTATGATTATGCCCGTAGGTGCTAAAAGTTTTAAAGAAGCTTTAAGAATGTGTGCTGAAGTATATCACAATCTTAAAAGTGTATTAAAAAGCAAAGGACTTTCAACAGCAGTAGGTGACGAAGGCGGTTTTGCTCCTGATTTAGCAACTGCTGATGATGTTATTGAACTTATACTTGAAGCTACAAAGAAAGCTGGATACAAACCAGGTGAAGAAATACGTATAGCATTAGACGTAGCATCTTCTGAGCTTTATGATGAAAATGATGGAAAATATCATTTTCCTGGAGAAAGTAAAATGAAAGGCGAAGAAGTAATAAGAACATCTGAGGAAATGGTTGCTTATTATGAAGCTCTTTGCGATAAATATCCTATAATTTCAATTGAAGACGGTTTAAATGAAGAAGATTGGGATGGCTGGAAACTTCTTACTGATAGATTAGGAAATAAAATTCAGCTTGTAGGTGATGATTTATTTGTTACAAATACTGAAAGATTACAAAAGGGTATTGATTTAGGTGTTGCAAATTCAATACTTATTAAAGTTAATCAAATTGGTTCTTTAACAGAAACATTTAATGCTATTCAACTTGCAAACAGAAATAATATGACTGCTGTTGTATCTCACCGTTCTGGGGAAACGGAAGACGCTACAATTTCCGATATTGTTGTTGCTGTTAATGCTGGACAGATTAAGACTGGTGCACCAGCTCGTACTGACCGTGTTGCAAAATACAATCAGCTTCTTAGAATTGAAGAAGAATTAGAGGATTCAGCTCAATATTTAGGCCTTGATGCTTGGTTCAATTTGAAATAATAAATAAAAAAATGGGCTGCCATAAAGGCAGCCTTATTATTTATGGAGGGTATGTTTATGAAGGATTGTTTATATTGTGAAAATAAAGAAAAATTAGATAGTTTAATGATATATATTGCGGATTTAAGTGTTACAAAACTTTATTTGTTTAAAGAACAAACTTATTATGGAAGATGTGTAATTGCATATAAAGACCATAATGTAGATTTTACTGAGTTATCTGATGAAGATGCTTTGAAATTTGCTAAGGATATGCAGAAAACTGGAAAAGCAATTGCGGCTGCTGTAAATCCTTATAAAGTGAATTATGGTATGTATAGTGATACACTTAAACATTTGCATGTTCATATTGTACCAAAACAAGAAGGGGGACATACATTTGGAGGCACTTTTGAAATGAATGTAAATCCTCCTAAATATTTAAGTGATGATGAATATAAACAAATAATTTCTAAAATAAAAGAAAATTTGTAATATGTTAAAATGGGTATAGCTTGCTATACCCTCAATATATTTTAAATAATTTAGGAGGTTTAATATGAAATTGAATTTTTCAAAAAAAGCTGTATGTTCTTTTCTAACAATTACATTATTTTTTGGTTCAAGTATTCAAGCGTTTTCTATGAATAACGCAAAAGATATATTAGGTGAAAATTTTAATTTAGCTGTTAAAAGCGGCATAATTACAGAAAATGAAGATATCATTCAAAAAGCAAATGAAAAACTTATAGAAAATACTAAATTCTTAAAAATAGATACTATTGGAAACAACATAATAGCTATAACTTTAGATTGTTATAATGAAAATATAAAACCAGATGATATTGATTTAAAAGCTTATAGTTCAGATTGGTATTTAATGAATCCTGAATTAAATAGAAATATTAATATTGAAAGTTCTTCTGTATCAATTAATAATGAAGGAAATACAGTATTATTATATAAAATAAGTGATAAAATAGATGGAAATAAATTAAAAGATGAAAATAAAAAAGAGGAATTTGAAAATTTTGAGGATGCGAAAAGAATAGCAGATAATTATGTTAGCTGGCAAATGTCTCATGGAGGTTGGGATAAGGGAATAGAACTTCATGAGGAAAGACAATGGGATGGAAGTGAAAGTAAAAACGCACATTCAGGCTGGACAACAATAGACGGCGGAGAAATTGGAACAATAGACAATAACGCCACATATTCACATATTATACATATTGCTAAAGTATATGCCAAAACAGGTGATGAAAAATACAAGCAAAGCGTTGAAAAAGGTCTTGATTTTATTTTTAAGCTTCAATATGAAACTGGCGGATTTGCTCAAGTTTATCCGAAAAGAGGAAATTATTCCGATTATGTTACATTTAACGATAATGCAATGGTAAATACAATGCGTATGCTTGAAAGTATACTTATAAAAGAATATCCCTTTAATAATGATATAATTAGTAATGATTATTATAAAAAAGTTGAAACTTCTTTTAATAAAGGAATTGATTATATAGTTAAGTCGCAAATAGTTTCTCAAGGTAAACTTACAGCGTGGTGTCAGCAGCATGACCCATATACATACGAACCTAAAGAGGGTAGGGCATATGAACTTCCTTCTATATGTTCTTCGGAAAGTACAGCTATTGTACGTTTATTAATTAGTGCTAATAATAGAAATTATAGACCTGATGTTGATAACGCTATAAAGTACGCACTTGAATGGTTTAAAGAATCAGAAGTAAAAGATTATAGATATGATAAAAAAGCAGCCGATAAACAATGTTTTATACCAGAGAAAGGCTCAAGTATATGGTATAGATTTTATGAAATAGATACAAATAAAGGTTTGTTTTCTGATAGAGACGGAATTGCTAAATATGACCTTTCTTTGGTTGGAGATGAAAGAAGAACCGGCTATACATGGGCAGGAACATGGCCTTTGAAATTAATAAAAGTATATGATGAATATGGTTATTATCCTGGTATTATTGAAGCTAAATTTAAAAATGGAAATGATGATTTTATAAGAACATCTAATAATAATTTGAATAACAATACAAATACATCAAATACACTTAAAAAAATAAAGAAAATTAAAAATTTTGATATAAAAAATATATTTGAATAATTAATATTAAATAATTCTTAATCTATAAATAAAAATTTAAGAGCAATTTTTTTGGAGTAAATTTTTATCAATCTTTTTAATTATATTCAGTATAAGTATAAAAAAATACAATAAGTAAATATTTACT
>CAMTZM010000047.1 GCA_947086655.1 uncultured Eubacteriaceae bacterium | reverse complement strand
AAAATTTTTCTAGATCTATTTCGGGGATAAATAAATTTTCGTGCGTTTGTCCTGGAAAATTACATCAATCAACTTGACAAAGATATTTTTATATGATATAATTACTTTTGTTTGTTAATATTAAAAAAATAAACAACTGAAAACACATCACGGAGGACTGTGACCACCGCAGTGGTACGGTTATGATAGAACTAACTCACAGTCGGTATAAAGTGTCGGGTGCGCCCGGTTATTGTGAAAAAACAATAACCGGGCGTTTTTATTTTATTCTTTAACAAATTAAAAATCTTTCATATTTTTGTAAAAAAGGAGGAAAATTAAATGATTACCACAAGAAACAAAAAATTTATCACATATGTTGTCCCAACTGTTTTAGGACAAGTCAGTTTTTTATTATTTACTGTTATTGATGGAATATTTGTCGGGCGAGGTGTTGGGACAAATGCTCTTGGTGCAGTCAATATCGTAATGCCGTTCGTTATGATTGTAAATGCAATATTTATGCTTACTGCGATTGGTGGTGTAACAATCAGTGCTGTCCGATTTGGCAGAGGTGATATTAAAGGGGCGAACCAAGCGTTTATGAACGCTACGTTTTTAAATATGGTGTTTGCTGTGTCTTTATCTGTTATTGGTATATTTTTCAAAGCCCCGCTTTGTACTCTATTTGGTGCTACTAATACATTTCATGAAATGTCTATTGAATATTTGTTTTGGTATTCCATATTCATTATTCCATCGGCTTTTTCCTCTTTTTTGCAAAGCTACTGTCGGAATGACGGTTCTCCTATGTTAGTAAGTATTGCCACACTGATAAGCACTGTTTGCAATATTTTTCTTGATTGGCTGTTTATTTTCCCTATTCGTTGGGGATTGAAAGGAGCAGCTATTGCTACTGGAATTTCACAAACTATTGCACTTATTATTGTTTTGAGTCATTTCATTCAAAAGAAAGGAAATCTTCGCTTTGAACGGATAAAACTGCAAGGGCAACTGTTGAAAAAAATTATCGTTCGGGGAATGCCGGAATGTATTGCCCAATTTTCAACTCCGATTACCACCATACTTATGAATCGTGTTCTTGTAGAACACCTTGGCGATACCGCGGTAAATGCCTACTCTATCATAAGCTATGTTGCCTCTTTTTCCATGGGCATCTTCTATGGAACAAGCGAAGGTCTACAACCGCTATTTGGACAAAGCTATGGTGCGAAAAACGAAAAAGATTTAAAATATTATTTCCGAAGAGGTATGCTTGTCAACGTAATTGGAGGAACTTTCATCAACCTTCTCCTGCTTTTTGTTGCAAAACCTATTTGTTTCATGTTTGGAACGACGGAAGAAACACTTAATTTCACATTGACTGCTATGCCGAAATATGCTTGGGGATTTGTAATTTTTTCAATGAATGTAATGATATCTTCATATCTTTACTCCACTAAGCGCTCAACACAGGCGACTGTAATCAGCTTTCTTCGGAGTTTTTTTATTAATTCCGTAATGATTCTGCTACTTCCGATAATGTTTGGTAATGGTGTCATCTGGTTATCGTTTGGAATTTATGAAGGAATTGTACTTATTATTGCAACAATTCTGTTAAAGCGTTCAGAGAGAAACGGAATTATATATCATTAAAAAAGAAAATTGTATGAAAATTTTAGAGTGCATTCATCAAATATAGAAAATTAGAATCGTAGTGTAAAAATATTCGTAACTGGCTATTTTGTTATGGAACTGTCAATATATTATTAAGTCCTTTTCAAATTTTGATCTAACTGACAAGGAAACGTAAGCTATTGCTGCGCTTAACAAAAAGTGAAAAGCACAATTGGTATTGATTATAAGAAGTAATATTTTTCAGAAAAATGTTTAATCAGATTGGGAAAGCGTTAATCAGAATTGATTACTTAAATATGAGAAGATATATAAATCCATTTAGAATACAGATATTTATGTAATCATAAGCAGTATAATCAGATTTATTTTCAAGGTAAGTTATTGCCTTACGAGCAAGAAAAATAATAGTTTCCCCGCAGTAGCAAAGAAAGACTGTGGGGAATTTTCATATTGGGATAAAGTTATCTATTTGCATCTGCTATTGTCGTTAGGTATATTTTTCTCCTTTTTCATAAATAAAATTCCTATCATTACACTATATAAATTTTTAAAAATATAGCTATTTATGTTTTTAAAAATTAAATATTATCTATAAAAAATATTTCTTTGTTATTTTAACAAAAGCAAAAAATACTATTTATAACGATAATTTTCATAAAGAAATAATATTTTTTATTGTAAATTATTACATTTTATTAAAGCACTCTGCTTTAATAAATTTTTGTTTGCTTAAAGCACATAGTACAGTAGTACCATTTGATAATTTTAAAAGTCCTTTTTTCAAAGAAATCACATAATTTTTATTAACAATAATAGAACGATGACATCGAATGAAATTTTTTCCAAGCAGTTCTAAAGAATGTTCTATCGTATCTCTAACAGTAATTTCAGACCTGTCAAATGTATGATAACAAATACAATGAGCAACTGTTTTAACTGAATCCACATAAGTAATTTCAGAAACAGGAATTTGTACAGATTCGTTAATCCCAATAGATAATTCAATATAATGTTTATCATTATAGTTACTGTCAGATGATTTTGCCATTTTAATATAATTGCAATATTCATTAATCATTTTTCTTTGATTTAAGCTTTTTTCAATGTATCCAAAAGCTTGAATCCCGCTTTTCAAAATATCAACTGCTTTATCTGTGTGGCTTGTAACAAATACTACCTTACCTTTTGGGTCAATTCTATATATTATGCGAACTAAATCAATTCCATTTAATTCAGTTTGTCCAAAGTCAAAATCTAAAAAATAAAGATAAGAATCGGCATTATTTTGTATAAAGTTTAATAATTCATTTCCCGTAGACGCAAGACAGACAATTTTAGCATTTATATTACTTTCTTGTATAGCGTCTTCTAATAGTTCCGATATAATTTTAAGAGTAAAATTATCATCGTCACAAACAACTATTTTCAACATATTTTCACCCATTTTTAAGTTATTTTTAGTTAAGATTACAAGAATTTTTGTTACACAAAAATTCTTGTAACTAACAGTGGGAGTGCAAACTCATACTGAAATATAAGAGTAAGTCCCCCATTTAAGAAACGTGGGACTTACTCTTATCGGTTAAATTATAACATATACATTGTTTAAAAAACAATATTTTTTAAAAATTGTCTTAAAATAAATTTAAATGTCCTAAACACTAATGTTTATATAAAATTTAAGACAAAAAATAAAAAGACAGAAAAGTCTTCACACATATAAGAATTTTTATGATAGAATATATTTAAGATTAAAGTTATCTTAGAATTTTAAAAATTATATCAGAGAAAGGAATGTTTAATAATGTCTTTTAAAAAATTAATTACAAATATTTTTTCAGTATTATTAGCTGTATTAATATTTGCAGGCTGCGGAGAAAAAAAGTCCGGTTATTTAGATTCAGAAATATTTGAAAGTAAGGAAACAGGTTTAATTTTTTATGTTTCAGATGAATATCAGAAAAAGGGTATTGAAGTTGAGCCATCAAATGAAAATGAACAAGGATATGATGTAATAAGTTTATATTATTATTATAAGCCTGTTACAGACAAATTAATTGATGATATAACAGCACTTTCACCTGATGAACGTACAGAAGAAGTGTTAGAGAAATTTTATAAACAAATATATACACATAGTAAATGCTTACTTAATTTTACTCTTGTAAAAGAAGATGAATATAATGAGGCTATTAGAAATGGGAAAACGCCGGATGATTTTTCTTATTGGAAAAACGCTGAAAAATTTGGAACAAACAACGGTTATGTATATCTTCTCTCAATTCCTGATAATGATACAGATGGAATGAGCGAGGAAGAAAAAGCTCAATATGAGGAATGCCACGCTTACATGCAGACGGTAAAAGAAAACATTGAGTTTACAGAGATAAATAAAAAATCAGAACTTCCAAAACAAATTCCTGAATTCAAAACTAAAGATTTAAAAGGAAATACAATAACAAACGATATTTTTTCCGAAAAAGATTTGACAATTATAAATATATGGGGGACTTTCTGTACTCCTTGTATAGAGGAAATGCCAGAGCTTGGAGAATGGGCAAAATCTATGCCAAATAACATACAAATTGTGGGGCTAATTTCTGATATTACAGGAGATGAAGATACAAAACATCAAAAGCTTGCTGTTTCTATTGTAGAAAAAGCAAACGCTGATTTTACCCAAATTATAGCGAATAAAGATTTTGAATCCATTATGAAATGGGTTACCGGAGTTCCTACTACTCTTTTTGTAGACAAAAACGGAAATATTTTAGGAGAACCTATTATAGGTGCTGATGTTGAGGGTTATAAAAAGTTTGTGGAGGAATACTTAAATGAATGAAAAATTAAAAACAGCGGTTCAGATTGGAATTGCAATAATAGCTGTAATATTTATAATTTATGGTGTCAACAGAGAAGAAAATGAAACAGTTTTAAATAAGGCTGTTAATATTTGTTTTGAATGTATTGGATTGGGATAAGGATAAGGTGAGAAAAATGAAAATAAAAAACCCTGTAAAACGAAAATTACTTCAAATTGCCGCTTTTGGATTTTCCAATTTTCATATTGGCAATTTTAAAGGAGGAGAGCTTTATACAGGTGCTTGGAAAAAATTCTGTAATCCCGGACTTAATTGTTATTCTTGTCCGGCAGCGTCTTTTGCTTGTCCCATAGGAGCGTTGCAGGCAGTTTCCGGCTCAACAAATTATAATTTTAGTTTCTATGTTATAGGTTTTTTATTGGCAGTTGGCATCTTATTCGGACGTTTTATATGCGGCTGGTTTTGTCCTTTTGGGCTTATTCAAGAATTAATTAATAAAATTCCATCTCCTAAAATAAGACTTTGGAAAGGATTTAAATTAATTAAATATATAATTTTAGTTATTTTTGTTTTGCTTCTTCCGATTGTGGCTACTAATTATATGGGAATGGGAAAACCTGCTTTCTGTCAATTTATTTGCCCCGCCGGAACTTTAGAAGGGGGAATACCTCTTTTAAGTGCTCACTCAGAACTTAGACAAACAATAGGTTTTTTATTCAGTTTGAAAATGTTTATCCTTATAGCTACGATTTTAGGCTGTATTTTTATATATCGTTTTTTCTGTAAAACACTTTGTCCGTTAGGAGCTATATATGGATTGATGAACAGAATCAGCATATATCACTTAAAAGTAGATAAAAATAAATGTATAAGCTGCGGTAAGTGCGCCCAAATATGCAAAATGGAGGTAAATCCTGTAAAAACTCCGAATTCTGCTGAGTGTATCCGTTGTGGAGCGTGTGCGTCAGTATGCCCTAAAAATGCTATTTATTTAAGTTTTTTTTCGTCAAAGTACAAAAACAAAAATAAAAAAAATAATCAAGCAATTAATGAAAGTGAACATACTTGTTTTGAAACTTTGAATAAATAACATAGAAAATATTGTAGATAAAAATAGAAAACATTGGTTAATTTTTAAATTATCCAATGTTTTTGTTTTGTACTAAGAATAAAAAATTACAGTTTATCAATAAATATATTTAAGCTTTGTACATAAGTAGAATTTTTAACAAAAGAATTCAATACTATATTATTATACTGTTCCAATAATTGATTAACAATTTTAAGTCCTTTCCCACGACCTTCTCCTTTACTTGTATTTCCAGCAAAAATTCCCTGTTTTTTTGTTTTTTCTGTTATGGTATTTTTTATAATATATGAGCAGCTTGTATTATCATTATTTATTTTAATCGAAACAATACCATCAGATATTTTAACTGTTTCCTCAATAGCGTTATCTATAAGAATACCTAAAATACGGGTAAGGTCAATAATATCTATACCTGTTTGAAATTTATTTGGAATAATATTAATTTGTAAATCAATAGAAACTTTCATATTTAATGCCTGTGAAATTTTTAAATTGAAAAAAGCTCTCAAAGGCTCATCCGGAATTTGATATATTTTTGATAAAAGCTCGCTTTGATTAATTGTTTCTACTGAATAAGGGTAAATTTTTTTCCAAAAAAAATCTTTCATTTCATTATCATTACTTTGGTCTACAAAATTTCCCATTGTAAAAAAAATATTTTTAATATCATGTCTTATCTCCTTCATTAAATTAATATTTCTATCAAGTTCATTGTAATATGATGTAATATTATCTTTTTTCCATTCATAAAATGAAACACTGTCTTTATAAAAAGCAGTGCGAAAAAGAAGAATTATAAAAGGCATTTGAGCACAAAGTAACGCAAGGCATAAGCAAGGTATAAACAGCATAATAAGTATATTATGCAACTGAAGAATAGAAAATGGTAAAAAAAACAATGAAACGAGAGCTAAAATAATTATGGAAAATTCAAAAAAATAACATTCAATCTTGCTATATTTTTTTCCTAAACTATTTAAACGTACAATATGGCAATAAAATTTGTTTTTAACAAAAAAAGTAATCAAAAATATTATAATAGCAATCAAAATAATTGTACATATAATACCTAAAGCAGAGCTTTCAAATAATCCGGCAAAAACAGGGTATAAGAATACAGCAGATAAATTAAATGAATACATAGCCAAAGAAAGTATTATAAAAAGAAAATAACAAATAAAATGGCTGCCTTTCAATTTATGTATTCCAATTTTTACAGTTGTGTAAATTACACAAAATAATATCCAAAAAATCCATAAACTTCCTAATAAAGCTGATGTGCTATTAAATAATCTGCTTGGAAAAAGCATAACTGAAAATAAAAATGAATAATCCAGTATATTTAAAGGAAGCAATTCTAATAGTTTAACCAGTGCTGTAATAATAAAAGCAAGGGAAAACGAAATTACAAACTCTGATTTAATACTTACTGACCATACATAAATAATTTGTATTATTGGTAAAAGTAACGCTAACCAATTAAAAGATAATCGTTTAAAAAATAAAGTTAATATCAATAAAAAAAAGAAATGTATGCAAAATATCCCTAATTCATTAATACTTTCAGTTAATAATTCTGTTATGCTTATATATGGTCCCAAACCAAATATATCTATTATCATAATTATTCTCCTTATTTTATATAAATACTGGTATATATGTTTACATTGTTATAGGAGTATAAATAAGAGAAGTTTTTATATTTCCAAAAGCGTCAACTATAATTTCAATTATATTTCCATCAATAGAATAACCGTTTTTATTGATATAATCAAGAATATCATTGAAATATTTTTTTCTTATTTGTTTATAATAATCAAGATCATTTTCTTTATCTAAAGGAGTTTTTAATATTCCGCAAATTGATTTTTTTATTGTATATGATTTTATATATTCATTTTCTTCAAAAAAATTTTTAAAATCTGAAGTTCTAACCGCCCAGCCTGTATAAGGACTTATACGGCTGTTTACAACATCCTCTTTTTCAAACAACTGAATTAATTGTACTTTCGGAAAAGTATACATAAAATGTTTTATTATATTTAATCTTTCCCTTTCCTCAAAAAGTTTTAATCCTTTAGCGTAAAAGACACATTTCAAATCAAGCTTATCTATTATTTTATATGAATTTTCCATATCTTTAATATTTTTCATCATCTTAACATTATCATTAAGCCAGTTTTTCAGAAGTTTCATTCTTTGAATAAGTTCTTCTATTTCAACAATTTTATTTTCGCAGCTGCATATAATGCTATCATTGTCGCTGTTAAGCATATTTTTAATTTCTTCGTGAGAAAAACCGCATTTAGTATAAATTCTTATCATTGCTGTTTTTGATATGTCAAACTCATTATACCATCTATAATTGGAGTTATCCCTTTCAGATTTTAAAAAGTTCTCTTTTTCATATCTTCTTATCGTATTTGTTGTTACTCCAAGAAGTTTGGCAAGGTCACTTACTTTATATTTCATAAATAACACCCTCTTTTTTTGAATTATAGCATAAATAACCGATAAAATCCATTTTTATATTAACTTTGATATAATATAATATTGTAAGTAATAAGAAAAAGAAAGAGGGTAATGGTTTGAAAACAAGCTTTACTAAAAAATATTTTTTCTGTTTTTTGTATTCCCAATGACGCAAGATATGGCAGACTTTCAAAATCATCTTATGATATTAATAATTTATCTGATCTGATTAACTGCAGAAAAATGAATATTGGAAAAATATTTTACGAAACGGTAGTAAATATGAATCATTTTGAAAAAATAAAAACATATAAAAGTTCTATTTTCATTATTCACAGAACAGACGAACAAACAGTAAATTATTCATATTCAGTTACTGCACAAAAAAATTATAAACCCAACCAATGCAGTTTACAATTAATGAAAAATGCCAGTACAAATTTAGCAAAAAACAAGTGGACGCCGCTGTTGCAGCAATAAATCAATTATTGTTGGGAAATAAGGAAACATTAGCTGTTGATGTACAAATTACTGGAAAAGAAATATTAAAAGAAACCAATACGTAAAAAGAAACAGCCATATTTTTTATAAGAAATTAGGTCTATTAATCTCTATAAATATAAATACCGATTAATCTAAAATAATGCTGATTAATCGGTATTTTCAAATTTTCCTTTTTATTATATCCTTATTATTCCTATAAACTTAAAATCCGATAGTTTTTATTTCCTTGCAGGAAATTCAAATGACTTGTCTAAAGCTTTTTTTAACACCATTGAAGCATCTAAAGCTGTTAAAATTCCGTCATTGTTTACGTCAACAATTTCCATATAATTTTTTTCTGATTGTATAGGCAAATTGACGCTTTTATCAAGAACTATTTTCAAAATAGAGGCGGCATCATCTGTATCTAAATCGTTGTTCATATTCGCATCACCTATAATTGTAGTGCCTTCTCCAGTAGTTCCTGTATTGCCTTTATTTTCATTTGCCTTAATATCATCAAATATTGACTGTCCGTATTTAGTCCAATAATCGTGATAAACATAACTGTTGTCATAGGCTTTAAATTCTCCGGCTCTTGTTACTGTAAACATAGTACCTGTATTATTAAGTCCCTCGCAAGACGATGGGTGAACAATATACTTTGAAATATCAATATTCATATCTTGAATTACCCTTGCCATTCTTCCGGCTTGAATTATACCGCCAAGTTTACTTGAATGAGTTCCGTCAGTACCACAGAATGCTGCATCTACATAAGGAGATTTATCTTTAGCTGCACCTGGATCATTAGCATAGGCTGTTTCGTACATATCAGTTGTAATGTCAAAAAGGTCTATCACACGAACGCCTTCTTCTTCTGCAAGCTGTCTTGTAGCTCTTACATAGGCATTGTTAATTGAAACATAAGTATTTGTTGTTGTATCAGTTGAATCACAGTGAACTCTTATCTTTCCGCTGCCATCTCTTTCAAGCACATTTCTTGCGATAGTTACAACAATAACAGGAGTAGCACCTTTTTTCTTTGCTGCATCAATATACTGTTTAAGATACCATTTAAAAGTAGCACCGCAGTTATAAGTAAGATTTCCTTTTATAACATTTCCTTTTTCATCTAATGAAGCGCTGTGATAACCTTCAGCCGGACCAACTGTCGGAAAAATTTCCTCTCCGGGAGAGCCGCTTAGATGAGAACCTACATTTCCCTGTTCATCAATAGGAACCAAAGGAACATATCTGTCGGCAAGATAACCAGATTGGTTTGCGGCATCGTTTCCTGCAAATTGAAAGAATAAGTAATCGCCTTCTTTGATGTTAGCTTCAATCTTAGCAAGTGTACCCTCATTCATAAAGTTTCTTGTACTTCTTCCGCCGTTTGCGTAGTTAAGAACAGTTACATTGTCAGAATTAAAGAAATTTTGTAAAAATTCTCCCCAAGAACCTTTATCTTCAATTTTTCCGCCGTTATACATACCATTTGCGGAATAATCTTTAACAGTTGAATCTCCGGCAAGGAAAATATTTATTCCTTTTCCCGGTTCGGGTTCATTCGGATTTGATGGGTCAATCCATGTAGAACCAAGAGTATGCTCCGTTGTTCTTGAAAAACTCTCTCCCTTTTGTCCGTCAATAGTTATTGGAGTTACGATAAATTTAAGATAACAGCCGGCGTCCTCTCTTTGAGACTGATAATGATTTGATATATTGACGGAAGATGTACAAATTAAAGTTTCTTTTCCCTCTGTGTCAACTCTGTACCAAGATATAGCTGAAACGTCATTATCAGCAAAATTCTCCGTTTCATATCTTGCTTCGAATGTATTGCCTATATTAGGTGTATTAAGGTCACCGTTTGACCATATATAAGGGTCTGTTTTAAATACAGGGGTTTCTCCTAAATCTTTTGAATAATGCGCCGGTTTAAAACCACCAAGAAATTTCTCAACATTATATTCAGTTCTGTTAATAGTAGAAACTCCAAATTCTGTAATTGCATTATTATTGTATGATGTATTGTATTCAATAAAATTTGCTTTTGAAGCAACAGCACCACTCATATTTGCCCAGCGTGGATTTTTCTTTTCAGTACTTGTATTTAAATCCTCAAATTCAATGTCAGTACTAAGATAGTTGCTTTTGGCAAGTTTTGTATCAAGAAAAGCTACTTTTGCATTTTGTCCCAAAGGTCTGCCTAATGCACCTCCGGCAACGGTAATTTTGCTGTTTTCCATATCAGCACCTGTTATTGTACAGCCTCTGAAAAGATAACCATTTGCAGCAGTATCTTTTGCGGCGGTAATATATCCTACTCTTGACTGGTCAGTATAACCGCACCACTGAAGTTCGCAAGCATCAAATACACAGTTGCCATCACCGAATATATAATCCGTCTGACCAATTATTTTACAATTTTTAAAATAACTGTTACAATTTCCGCTCCCTGTATAAAGAGTGTATTGACTGCTGCTAAAAACGCACTTATAAAAATCATTTTCATTGGCTTCAGTAGCAAATGCGGAAGCATGCTCAGTGAAAGCACTATTTGTAACAATACTTGAAATTGTTCTCTGAGGTTTTTCCTCCGTAGAAACGGTAACGCCATCGTCTACTTCTTCATCAGTCATATACTTATTAAATGAAGACTCAAAATGAATATTTTCCGCTATAAATCCATCAGCACTTTCTTTGATATAAACTGCTGCACCCCATTTATCGGCGCTGCCTTTTTCATATTTATCATAATCATTATACGGGTTATAGTAACCATTTTTACAGCTATAATAAGAGCAGCCTATACCATAATACCACGTGATAAGAACTTTTTTATCAGGAGTATCATTTATAAGTGATATATATGGAGTATCAATTAAAACCTGTTCACGATAGATACCTGGTGCTATATGTATATTAACACGCTGTTCTTTTGTTCTTTCACCCATTGTTTTAACTGCATTAACCGCCGACTGAACAGTTTTATAGTCTTTATCCGCACCAACATAAATATCAGATTTGTAATCAATTTTTTCCGCAGTTCCTGTATATTCGCAGAGAATATCTTTGTTAACCGCACTGTCTTCAACAATAATATGATTGGAAGTTTTGTAATTTCCGTCTTTTATAGCAACCTCATAAGAACCCGTTCTTAATTTACCGCTGAAAGAACCTTTAGAAATTATACCATTATAAACATATTTATCGTCAACATTAGTAAATGTAATTTCTTGCGGAGTAATATCAAGGTCTTTATAAACGCCTCTTATATCAGTAATTCCTATAAATTTGCCGCTTATGTCATAGACTTCTTTTTCACCAACTGTTATGTCTTGTGTTTTAGTTTGTTCTTTATCTTCAACAAAAATTATGCCGCCGGAATTAATTTTATAGTCGTTTACTCCATCCATAACTGATGTATAATGGACGCCAGCCTCCAGTACAGCAGAAAATGTTTTATTATCTTTATTAACTGCTGCATTAACATCATTTGTTTCTTCATCTTCAGCAGCTTTAAATGTAATTTCTAATTTACTTGTATCATATCCATCTTTAAATCCAATAACAGAGCCGCTCAAAGTATAGGTAGATTTTTTTTCAGCTACAAAATCTTTGATAATCTTACCTGCTGCAACATCAGAAAGTTTTGTTTCAACAGTTTTTGTACTATAAGAAATACCATAACCGGAAACACCTGTCATAACAGTGTTAAATGTAAATCCCGTAGGAAGAATAGCTGTATATTCATTTCCATTTACTTCTGCTTCTATTTCATCATTTGTAGATTTATTCTGAAATTTTATTCCAAACCCTTCTTTAACATCACCAGTTATTGTACCGCTGACAATTATTGACGGAACTCTTGCAAATCTAAAGTAAACAAGTTTTCCCCCGTTATCAGTTGTAGTATAAAATTTAAAATCTCCGTCTTGTTTTGCGATAAAAACACTTTTATGGCTTTCTGTAAATGGTTCTGTTTCAATTTTTTGTTTGCCATCTAAAGAAACACATATTAATTTATCACCATTACCAGAAGGAACATTACTCCAACCAGTATAAGCAATCAGTGTATCGCCTGCCTTAACATTTTTTATAACTACATATTTTCTATTTTCTCCTCCTGTACCATTTCCATCATAATAACCATTTGAATTATATTTATCATCTTTATATTTTGCTTTAGGATTACCATATGTATTGCTACTTGTATTGTAAAAACGATTTTTAGCGGCAAAATTAAGAGTAAAATCACCAAAATTCATCTCTTTTGTTCCGGACTCCTGTGTTACTCCATTTAAAATTCCCAATGTTGTAAATGTTGTTTCAAGATTTTCTTTAGTAATATTATTATTATAATAATCTTCCGTTTCCTCTACAAAACCAAAGTCCCAAATATCAATAACTCTACTTTTGTCTACACCAAAAACCGAAATATTAATGTTTGAAAGGCAACAGCTTATTAAGATAACCGCAGTCATTATTCTGCTTAATATAAATTTTAAAAGATTTTTCATAATTTTGAACCTCCTTGATTATTTTTTGATTCTGTTAAGTTAAAATGATATAGACAATAGCTCCTTATTGGAAGTACAATAAATATAAAGAAAAAACATTTTCTTCCAGAAAGGAGCTGCTTACTTAAGGGTGTTTATATCTTTAATATAAAGCATAAACTATGACATACAGTCAACGTCAAGGACTTTTTTATTGTCAAACCATAATTTATTTTAAACAGTTGATTGTATAATCAAATAGGACAGGAAAAAATAAATAAAAAGAAAAATCATAGCAATCTAAGCGGTGTGAATTTATTATAAAAAAGGGGAGATTAAATTGAAAAATAAAAAAATGACAAAATCAGAAAAAGAATCATGGGATAAATTATATCAATATGTAAAAAATGATATACTTTTTACGATAATTCTCAGTCTATTCCTTCGAGCCTTGTTTTAAGACTAAAGGGATTGACAAAGGGTAAATATATATAAAATAGAAAAATAGAAAAATAGAGGATAAGGCTAATTATTCATATGATATTGTTCTTTATATTTTTAAAATTTGCAGACCGGCTATTATAAAAGCACTATCTGATAAAATATTTAAAACTGAAATGAATAAATTTAATTATATATGTAAAATAGTTGAAAACAATATCAATGATGTTTATTTAAGATTTAATGAATTAAAAAAATCAAAAGAAAAGATAGATTTAATTCCCACAAATATTTTATCTAATAATAGTGGGAATTATCAGAAAAAAACAGAATATTCTAAAAACAAAAAGTCAAATGAATTATGGTAAACAGGTGATAATAAATGCCAGAAAAACATAGAAAGTTAAGTGCTTTTGAAGAAGAATTGTTTGATACAATAAAAAGGGTTAATCAATATAAAATTGGCTGTGAGACAAATATAATTTCTATTTTATATAAAAAACCTGATCTTATTTATGAAACAAATTTAACATTAGATGAATTGAGAGTGTAATTAAAATAATGAAAAAGGAAATACTAATAACAAAGGAGATGT
>CAMTZM010000046.1 GCA_947086655.1 uncultured Eubacteriaceae bacterium | reverse complement strand
TGCAAACGATACAGCAAGAATTTTTAATACTTATTATTTAGGAAAAGTTCAAAATGATAGTTTTGGGAGAGACATTTTTAAATCGGAACTTGTCAATTATCATAATACACTGCAGGCAATAGAAGCTATTACAAATTTTCAAATAGATGATATTACAGTAGAAAAAGGCACTGAAAAGGGAGATGTTATTGTTAATGAATATATAGAACCGGTAGGAGCTATGGAAAAACTTTATATGAAGTGTGTTGTTGAATAAGGGAGGACTTAATTATGGGAACGCCCGAACGCACACTATAATCACGCTTATATACTGAACTTTATATCAATACCATTCTCATCAGAAACGTAAACAACTTCAAGCATTGTAACGGCAATATCGTGTTTCTCGTCAACAGTTAATTCTTTCCAGCGGCTCATAGGCTTTTCAAGCGGTTTAGTATCAATCTGCTTTTGTTTTCTGCTTTTCTTCTGCAATCTTTCTTCAAGAGAAGTTTTTTCACTATGCAGAGATTTTACTCTTTCATTGATATAATCAAAAAGAACGCTGTCAGCATTGGCAAGTTTATTCATAAGTTTACGAATTTCATCATCAATACGAAGTATTTCCGTCTCGATTTTTTCCGTTTCCTTATCGGGTTTTTCGGTTTCTTTTTTAGCTATTTTAAGAGCTTCAAGTCTTTCTTTCATAGCCTCAAAAACCGCTTTTTCAACGTCGTCTGTCTTTAATTTAAGTCTTTTTTTTACACAGCCTTTTGCCCTATAATATCCGGAATCAATATAATATCTTCTGAAAGTTGTATGACTTTTATTCCAGCTGGCAATAATATTAAGAGCATATCCGCAGTAAGCACATTTAACCAGACCGACAAGCCAAGAGTTCTTTGCAGTTAAATTATTGCTGAATTTACTGTTGTGTGACTTTTTGTCCTGCACCGCAAGCCAAGTTTCAGAATCAACAAGTCCTTCGTGATAGCCGACTTTTATGTAATCTTTTCCGTCTGTTCCAGTATGTCTGAACAAGCCGTTTACACCACTAAAAGCCGATATATCATCAATTATTTCATAACCATTTGAGGAAAGATAAGCATATACATCTTTATCGGCACGAACATACAAAGGACTTTTTAAAAGTCTTGAAATATGACTTCTGTCCATATTTGTCCTGCCTGTTTTGGAACGCTTTGACGGCTGTGTAATATCAATACCATTATTCTTGAAATAGTTTATTACATCTGCCAAAGAAACATCATTTTTCTTATATAATTCATAAGCCTTTATGATGACTTCTGCTTTATCTGACGGAACAAGAACCGAGCCTGTTTTGCCGTTTATAGTCTGTCTTTCGGGAACATAACCATAATAAACTTTTCCGCCTTGATAAAAGCCTGTTTCTCTTGCTTTTGTGTTGTAAGCGTCCGCAACTCTTGCCGCTATTGTTTCTCTCTCAAACTCCGCAAAGTTAAGAAGATTGTTTCTCATCATTCTTCCCTCTTTGGTTGCCGTATTAAATGGCTCTGAAAGAGAGTAAACGCTTATGTCAAGTTTATCAAGCTCGTTTGTGATATTGAGATATTCTCTCATATTTCTGCTGAAACGGTCATATTTTTTAACGACTATTCTGCTTATCTCTCCGTCTTTTGCGTCTGACATCATTTGCTGAAATGCCGGTCTGTGGGCAACGTCTTTTCCGCTTTTTCCGTCATCACAATATATGCGATAATTTTCATTTTCACCTACATATTTGATACATTCCGCTTTTTGTGCTTCTATGGAAAGAGAGTTGTTGTTTTTGTCCTTATCACTGACTGAACGGCGGACATAAATCGCTGTAATTCCATTTTTATTTATCTTATTTTTCATAAAATCGACCTCCAAAATATATTGGAAGTGCTGATTCAAAGTATAAAAAATAATTTTTTAAAAATATGAATACGCTTACGTGTCATTTTTTACTGAAAAATAACACTATCGCATATTCTTTTAAAAAATCATTTTTATTTTGAATTAATCAGCATTTCCTTTGATAAGCCGATTCTACGTTACTCTAACTAAAGTATAGCACAATCGGCTTTTAATTTCAATCGTATAAAAAAATTTATTCGATATTTTTCGCTTTAGGCTTTAAAATGTCGTAAATTCTGTTAATTTTAAGTCTTTTGATATTTTCCGAAACATTGTTGGGAACAGTTATCTTGACTTTAATCTTGTTTGCTGTATCCTTTTTCATATAATTTTCCCCCTTAGTACCTGTTGTTTTTCATTGTATAAAATGCTCTCGCTGCTATTTCTATAAAAATAATTATTATAGTTAGCAGAACCATATTTATATTTAAAAATTGCTTTATATTAATTAAATCTGATAAATATATAATTGCTGTAACTGTAACCACGCTTATAATTGACTGTAACGTGTCCCATTTCTCTTTTATTAGCTTGACGGCTGAATAAACAGCCGAATAACAAATGACTGCCGTAATGATAATTACGAGCAAAATAACGAGTATCATAATAACCCAGTAAATTACTGCTGATATTGTTTCATTTTGAATTTTATATGCCAACATACCTGCGTCATTTGCTAATTTAATGGTTTCATTGCCTATTGATAAAATACCGTTCCACAATGAGATAACAAAATTTACAATATCATTTCTCAAAACGTTATTTTTAAAGGCAAGTGCCAATAAAAATATAAAAATTGATATAGTCGTATCTCTCAAAAATTCTGACTTTTCTTCTAATTTTTCTTTGATACTGTCAATGTTACATTTATGACATCTTTTATGATAACTGTATTCCACAACGGTTTTAGGCGGTTTATTTACAGCCTTACGCAAATCAACGCTCAAACGATTTATTTTTTCTTTTTGGTTTGATATTGTTTTCTGCAATTCGCTGTTCACCTGTGACAGATTCTCTGTCTGCCGAATTAATTCCCCGTTCTCCTTTTTCAGAGTTTCCGCCTGCATAATCTTTTCGTGATTCTGCTGATTTTCTTCGTTCAATTTCAGCACTAACCCGTTCAGTTTGTCTATTTCGCATTTCTGTTTCAATATCGTTTGCTCCTGCAAATTGTCTGCGGAACTGTTCGTTATTTGACTGAAATTCATTTATAAGCGCCTCCTTTCCAATCTGTATTTTAAATATTTCTGTAAGCCTTTTATCACGCACTTTGTTGTTGTCCTTATCTTTAAAAGTTATATATTTTCGGCTGTCTTTCCATTCGGTTTTTATACCTTTTTGAGAAAGAAGATTTATAAATTCATCAATAGATTTTGCTGATTGTTTTGCCGAATTTACCGCAAGAGCAATATTCAAAAGCCAGCTTTCATATTTGCCCGAAAGTGCCTTTTCGAGAGTCTTATATTCGCTGATATTAAATGTTGTAATTTCGGTATTTTTCTTGCAGATAGATTTATCATATTTTAATAAAATTCTATCTGATAAATCTTTAAAATCCTGCAATTCCTTTTTTGAATAACAAAACTTTTTACCGTTTTCAAAACTGACAGAATTGACAATTATGTGCGTATGAATATGGTTTTTATCCTTATGTGTGGCATAGCAAACTTCATAACCTTTAAATTTATTCCAGCTTTCTACAAGTTCAGCAGCGATTTTATGAGTCTCGTCAAAAGAAATGTTTTCATCAGGAGAGAAACTCTGAACAAAATGTTTATACTGTCTGCCGTCTGTTTTATTCCAAGCTTTTTTTGTAGCTTTCATTTCATCAAGAGCAGTTATACTTCGGCAGTTATAACCGCTAATCAGCTTCTCCTCTGTTTTCTCTTTTTGGGTTATATAATTTATTGCGTTTGCTATGCTTGCCCTTGAATTTATTGCTTTGATTACTGCCATTTTTTCATCAGCTCCGAAATCTGCTTGTAAATTAAATTCAGATATGGAGAACAGTTTTGAATTTCATAGCTGTTTACTTTTTTCGTAATCTGATTAAGATTATTGCCGATAGATTTTAACTCTTTTACGACTTCAAGACCATTTTCTTTAATGATTATTTCTTTGTCAGAAACGCATTTCATTAAAAATTCTCTTTGTTTTAATCTTGATTTTTTTATTTTATTTTTTACGAAATTCAATTCCTGTTCTGTAAGTCTGATTGAGATAATTTTATCTCTTTTTCTGTTTGCCATTTAATCAACTCCCTGCAAAATGCTATGGATTTTATGCCGCCGAAGGCGGCTTGAAAAAGGGTTCAAAGGGGAAGTATTCCCCTTGCAAGCATCTAAATGGTATGCCATTTAGGGAGCTTGCCTAAATAACTGCCGACACAATCTTACTAACAGCTATCATTCTCAAATTTACTATATTAGGGTAGACTAATTGAAAATTCGCAGGCAGTTATTTAGTGAAAATACGTTAAATAAATTTTGATAAATTGAAATTTTATTTTTTCAGAAAATCATTTTTTCATATTTTAATTTTATAAATTTCAATAACAAAATTTTTCAAAAAAACATATTTCATTTTTTCAAAATTGGTATTCTGTGATATTTTTCTTTTCCTGTTTTGAAAAGAAATCGCAGTTAAAAGAAAAATAAATCAGACCATTTTGAATGGTTCTCGACAATTTTTTCACCTCTTTTCTCTTGATTTGTGGTACAATCTAAGTATATGGCTTGACGTATAGAAAATCATTGCTGATGAATTGCTGTATGATTGCTGTATTTTTTGAAATTGGAGTGATGTGAAATGAGTTACTGCGGATTTTCGCAAGTTATAAATATACTTTATAATCAGATAGGAACGGTAGACCGATTAAATCAAACAATGTTTCTGACAGATTTTATTTTTAAAAGCTATGATGAAAACAAGGCTTTAATAAAAGATATTTCTGGAATAAACAGATGGTTTACAGGAGAGTATTCTGTTGATGGGAGCATACGGGAATATTATACAAGCAATAAGGAAATCTTATATTCTGATATTGAAAATTTATACTATAAAAACGCCGCCGATTTTTATTTGGCGGCAGAGGAAATATATAAAGTAGTTTTATATGATACAAGTATAAGCGAGGGCAAAAAGAAAGAATTATGCCAATATTATAAAAATGATAAGCACAATCTTTCTGTATTCATATCGGAAGTTTTAATATTTTCAATGTGCAGAGAAAAATTAAAATTAAAAGCAAAATCTCCGCTTATTTCAGAAATAATTATAGGCTGTAAAGCGAATAAACCTTGTAAATTTTTTGTTGGCAGGGAGAAAGAAACTGAGCAATTACATAGCCTTATTACAAATAACAATTGTGTGTTTGTAAAGGGGATTAGCGGTATAGGAAAGAGCGAATTTGTAAAGAAATATGTACAAGTATATAAGAATGATTATACTAATATTATTTATTTGAGATATAACGGCAGTCTCAAAAATATGATAGCCGATATTCAATTTGTAAACGATATGGAAGAAGATGATTCAGAATATCGTTTTCTCAAGCATTATAATTTTTTGAAATCATTAAGAGATGATACGCTTATAATTGTTGATAATTTTGATACAATACTTGAAAATGAAAAGTTTTTTGATGATTTTACAAATAATGAATATAAAATTATTTTTACAACACGCAGTGATTTTGAAGATTACGAGCGTTTACAAATTGACAAAATAAGAGATGATGAACAGATTTTAAGTATAATAAATTATTTTTATCCTGTAAATGTTGAAAATCGCTCTATATTGCTTTCTATTGCAGGAACAGTATATAAACATACTCTTTCGGTTGAAATGGCTGCAAGGCTGTTAAAATCGTCAAATATAACGCCGTCTGAATTGTTATCCAAACTTATTGAAAACAGTATAAAACTTGACAGTGAAGAAAAAATACAAATAAAAAAAGACAACAAAACAAGCAAAAACACTTATTATAACCATTTGCATACACTTTTTAGATTATTTGACCTTACAGAAAAACAAAAATATATTATGATGAATTTTTGTTTTGTATCAATAAGCGGAATTGAAAAATCCTTATTTTTAAAATGGATAAAGGAACAGACTGCAAACGATATAAACGACCTTATAGAGTTGGGATTGATAAAATGCGAGGATAATTGGATTTATATAAATCCTGTTATAAGAGAAATTGTTATGACAGAACTTGAACCGACAGTTACAGCATGTAAAAATGTAATAGACGGTATAAAAGCAGAGTGTATAGTCTACGGAAGCGATAAATATTATTATTTAATTATGCTTGAATTTGTGGAAAATATAATAGACTTTATAAAGATTGATGATTTTGAAATTTTTATGAGTCTGCTGGAACAAAGTTTTTGCTATGCCGAAAAATACAAAGAATTATGGATAATGAGAAAAATTATGAGAACAATGGATTTGCATATTCGTGCTGGTCTTGTTCAAAATATCAGATATAAGGCTTTATTTTATATGTTTAAAGCACAGCACGCTGTTTTGAAATATACAGATATTTATGATAAGGCAATAGACTTTGTTGAAAAGGCTATTGATATTATCGGCAAGAATCCTGCAAAAGAGTATAAACATCTTCTTTCAAATCTACACTCAAATCTTGGTTTTTACAAGCAGGTACAGAATAAGCATAACCATATAGAAATTTTAAATTGCTATGAAAAAGCATATCAGCTCTTAGAAGAAACAGACGAATTATACAGTTATGACGGTTATATGCTTGCAAAAAAGACAGCTGAATGTTATGCTGTATCGGGAAATTTCAAAAAGGCTATTGAGATACTGGAACTGTTTGCGGAATATTTCAAACCACCTCATATACCTAAAAATTATTCTGAATATATTAAATGCTGCCAAAAAGAAAAATTTAATTCTTTGCTTGAATATGCTGAATTGATTGAAGTTATTGGTGCTTTAAAATTTAAAATAGGGCAAAATACAGATTTTGAGAGAAAGAAAGTTATAAAAATTTATAATGCTGTTTTCGAGAATAATCCTGAAAAACTCACAAAATATACAGAGGTTACAAAACTTTTGAGTTAGAAATAAATATGTTATAGATAATATTATAAGAAAATAATAATTAGAGATTAAATCAGCTATTATTTTGAGCAGTTTTATTCTTATTTTAAAATAAATTCAAATTGAAAATAAAGCTGCTCTTAATTAATATTAAACTTTATCAACACCAGATATTTTTTGTATGCTTATAATATTATACATTGTTCCTAAACTAACAGTATTACATTCATATTGTATATAATATAAGTTTATTTATAATTAAAAAAGTCAGCAAGTTTAATATGCTGACTTTAATTATGTGACATAAATATTTTAATAACTTAAAGTTATCTTTTTAGTGGTGCTATTATATGTGATACTCGCACCAAGAGATTCACTTACCGCACGAAGCGGAATAAAAGTTTTATCATTATATATTTCAGCGGGTACGTCAAGATTATAAACTTTATCATTCACGCTATATTCAGTTTTTCCGATTACGAATTTAACAGTATTATCATTTTTCTTTGCATAAGCTGCTTTTGCATTATTATCCCAATCTACTGTACAGCCTATAAGCTCGGCTATACTCCTTAAAGGAACAAGAAGCCTGCTGTTTTTATTTATTGCACCAAGTTCATCAGCATTTTGTGATATTATTGTTTTGCCATTTTTTCGTGCGTTTTCAAAAATTGCTTTTTCTTCTTCCGTTTGAGGAATTAAAAAAGATGTATCAATATCAATAGGTTCCATTATATTGACAGTATATGTTTCTTTTCCCTCATACGGAACATTATAATCAACAGGGTAATCAGGGTCAGATTCAAGTATTACAACATCATTATCCGAAATAGCAATTTTATTAATAGTTTTGTCAGTTATCAAAGCATAAGCCTTTCCATTACTTAATTGAGTTAAATCACTTTCATCGCTGAACCATTTAGCTGTTGCCCAGCTCACGGTTCCATTTTCCTTAACTGTCTGTTCAATATAAGTTACAATTTCACCATCTCTAATTATGGGGAAATAAAATAAATATATATTAATTCCATCAGGACTTTTTGTTGGGTATCTATCAGTTCCATCATATCTTTCTTGAAATTCTACAGAAAAAGGAGTGCCTATTGATGACCCTACGCCAAAGCCGTTTCTTGTAAGCATACCCCAATCATCATTAAGTTTATTTTTGAAAATTTTAATCGCTTCTGTATTATCAATAGTTCTAATTAATATTTTATTTTTGATGCTTTCCGCAGATAAAGTTGTTGAATACCCTATTGTAAATATAAAAATAAATAATAATAAATAAGAAAATTTTTTCATAATTATCACCCCTCGTATAATAAGTTTATAGCCAATCAAAATGGTTATAAACTTATTCTTTTTTATTATACTTTTCATTTATAGATGATTGATAATTCATCCTTATTTTTATTTTGGGTGTTCTCCCGATTTTATATCCATTCTCATATATATTTTTTTTATAATTATATTTTAATTGCTTATCACAAGTGCTATAATAATTCTATAAGAATTATAGCTATGGTCGCTTTTTATATCATCTGATATAGTTAAAACATTTAAAAATACAATACAAGAAGAAATAGAGATAATATAATAAACTATTTTCTCCATTTCTCCTTGAATAATTTGCATTAAAAAAAATTACTTATTTAATTTTATAAAGACCTTCATGACTATCATTTCCATCATATTCAAAGCTATTATCTGAGTCATAATTACAATCAACTATATAACCCTTGTAAGGTTCCATAATAGAAATTGCATTACTGCTTCCAGTTCCTTTTTCCTGATAACCTTCAATTACAACAGCGTGACCTCTTGTATTAGTTCCTATCGCTTGCCATATAGGTCTTCCTGCATTAATTTCAGTTTTAATTTTAGCAAAGGTTAAAGAATACTGATTAAACTTTGTGCTTGAGTATCCATAAAGAGCAAAAAAATCTTTTACTTCCGAATAATTGGCTTTACCTGATTTTCCTGTTTTTGATAAAATTTTGCTTATTGTTAAATTTTCACCATAATGATTTAAAATTGATGCCATACAAGCAGCCCAGCAGGTATTTTTACTTTGCTTAACAACCGGTACACTGAGCCATTTTCCATTTCCATTTGCAGCAGGCATAGGAATACTTCCTAAATCTACAAATGTATCTTTAACATCAACAACATCTAAATCATCGTCAGATAATGCCATAACCGGTTCTGTTATAGATTCTTCATCATCAGTATTTTTATTGATTAAAATAGATTCTTCATCATTTACTGCAAAAACATCAAAATTTTCATCAGCAACAATTTTGTATGTATCATTAGACAAGTTATTGAAATCATCAGCAAAAAATTCGCTTATCGCAAAGTGATTATTACCATTATTGCCTTTTGTCATCTGAATAAGACGCTCAATATTTCCATCAACAAGTACAGGGAAAATATAAATATCTGAATTAGCAATAAGAAACGGTTGACCGATTGTAGCGTTTTCCATATCAATACTATCTCTGCCAAGATTCATTTCCATTAAAGTAACCACCGTATCAATATTTTCCATAAATTCCTCTTTGGCATTATCACAATCTTCAGTTGCAACTAATACAGAGGAAATCACCCCAGATTCTACCGCAAATGCTGGACAAATTGATGTAACGCCTATAAATGATGTAACCAGCAACGCAACTAATTTTTTTAATTTAAATTTCATTTTTAATTCATCCCTTAAAAAGTAAATAATTTTTATTTTTTATTTGTTGCTAACAGCCATTAAATAAATGACTAAATCAAGTCCTTTATATCACCTCCCCGTTAAAAATAAAAATTTATCTTTATAATAAAAAGTATTAGAAATAGGTAAATTACTGTAATCTACACCTTTTCCAAATTATTTATATAAAGAAATCATAATTAACATCAGTCCTAAAATATAAAATCTGATTTATTTTTTGGAACTGTAAATAGTTTATCATATATGACGAATTTTGTCAACATCTATTTTTTAAAAAAAATCAGATTAAAAAATATTGACAGTTAAAAAAATATGTACTATAATGTAAAAGAGGTGATAAAAGTGCCAGATAAAAAAAATATTTCTTTTTATTTGAGTGAAAAAGAAGAAAAAATTATGAAAATTCTTTGGAACTCTGATAAACCATTATCCGCAAAGGAAATTGCGGGTGAAGTTAATTGTGACTGGGCTGATAAATCTATTCAAGGCATTATAAAAAAACTTGAATCAAAAAAGGCAATAGAAGTGGCAGATATTGTCAAAGTATACAAATCTAACGCACGATTATTTAAACCTACGATTTCATCTGACGAATATGCTGTAATGCAGTTTGATAAATTTTATAACCATGATGAAAAAATTCCATTTATTTTATCCGCTTTAGTGGAAAATAAGAATGATGACACTAATTTACCGGAAATTTTAATGGATTTAATAAAAAATTTTAAAGAAAAATAATTATGGAAACAAACATATTTGTTGTGTTTACATCATTCATTTGATTTAATTTTTTTATGGTTATTACAATATTATTAAGAAAAAACCGTGCGTTCTACAAATACTTTTCTATACATACAATATTGATACTTATTATTTTATGTATATTAAAAGTATTTGTTGTCTGTGAATTTCCATTTACATTAAGTGTCGATTCAACACATATTATGACATCAATTCAAAGTATATTAAAATGCCATATTTCACATAAAAATACAACATTTAGCCTTTGTATAGGTCATATTCTAATTATATTTTCATTATTAGGTTCAATAATGTTTGCTTATAAGAGGCTTTACAGTTCTTATAAAACATATAAATTTTTTAATTCTCTGCCACAGACAATAAATAGTGATATAAATAAAATTTTATTTGATGTGCAAAAATTTATAAATTTTAACAGAAAAATAAAAATTATTGTACATAAAAAAATAAAATCACCTGCTGTATTGGGATATTTTAAACCTATTATTATATTACCTCAAATAGATTTTACTTATGACGAAATCAGAGGAATATTTATTCATGAGATAACACATTGTAAATGCAAACATATAATCCTAAAATTAATTATAGAATTTATAAAAATTTTATTTTGGTGGAATCCTTTAGTGTATTTATTTAGTAATGAAGTTGATAATATACTTGAATTTCACGCTGATAAAAAACTAAGCGCTTTATTGAATGAACAAGAAATAATATGTTATTTAGAAGGCATTGTAAAAGTTGTCAAAAATAATTCTGTTAAACAGAATGAGCTGCCTTCAACAGCTTTAGGATTAGCTATGAATAAAAGTGAAAGCATTATAGAACAGCGTTTTCTTATGCTTGGGGAAAAAAGGTATAAAGAAAAACAAACATTAAAAAATAAAATTATTATTATAATATCACTATTAATTTTTTTAATTTCTTATATGTTTGTTATTCAGCCATATAGTGAACCTACAGAAGAAGCTTATAATGACGGTGCTCCTGTTATAACCGATGATTATTATATTATAAAGGACAAAGACAATTATACGATATATGACAAGAATGGTAATCCTGTATATGCAGTATCTAAAGATGAAGCAGAAAAAGATTATAATTATTTAAAAATTGTGGAGGAAAACCAATGAATATTTATAAAAAATTTATATTTAATATTATGATGATATGTATTTTTTCTGGTATGCTTACAATAAATGTATTTGCAAATACTGAACAAAATATTTCACAAGATATTGTTGTTTTAAATATTCAAGATAATACAGTGATACCATATTCTGAAGTAACCGGATATAAATATAAATATATTAATGGTGTAAAATATAAAAGACTTTGGTCGTATACATATAACAGATGGATTGATAGCGGTTGGCATAAAGCTTAATTATTTACAGTGATAGGATTTGCCATAATGTCATATTATTATTTTATTAAAAATAAAAAGTCAGTAATTATGTATTTATTTAATTACTGGCTTTTTTAATTTATTTGTTATTTTTTATCTAATATTGAAGAATTTTATATATCACATTCACTTAACATATATTCTTCTGAACAATGATAGATTTCCTTCTAACTCTGTATAATTAAAAATTTAGATATAATAAATTTTATAGTAAAAATTCAAATTTTCTATACAAAATTATCTTTATATTTACTACATATTGGTGATTTCAAAATAAGTCTAATCAATATACTATAAACAAAGATTATTTGGTATATATTAAATGGCTCGCCGACTGCTGTTTTTAAATAAAAATATGATTTTGCATTCAATATTAAACACTTAATATAAAATCTATTCAAATATATTTATAAAAATAATTTTTGCACTATCTGACAAAAAATAATGCAAGAACTTTATTTTTTGTCTATTTTGAAATTAAATTTTTAATTTCGTCTAAAGAAAATCCTGTGACAGCCGAAATTTCTTCCAAAGAAATTTTTCCCAATTTTATAAGATTTAATGCGACCTCATTTTTTCCTTTGCTTATTCCCTTATTTTCTGCTTCTTCTTTCATATCCAAAATAGCCTGACACATATTTACTACCTCCCCATTATCATTGATTTTCAAGTTTGAATTGGTACAAATGTTTATTACATTAAAAGCACTTCTTTCCAATTTTGAAAATCTTTCATCGCTTTGAACAATATCATTAATTTTTTTCTTGTCTTTTGAATATTTTATGTATTTCATTACTTCTCTAAGGCTTGTTTGCAGTTTATCAATTTCGTTATCTGATATTTCATTCGGAGAAATAAGATTTATTTTGTAATTTTCTATAAAAGCCAGCATTTTATTATCTATATTTTCCGAAAACATATCAAATATACATTTAGGAGCGTCCCAGTTATCTGCACCAAAGTAAATAACAAGCGTTATAACAGGAACAAGTCTGTCAGTTTTATAGAAGCCAGACAAATATTCAGCATTACTTGAACTTTTGTCTTTAGTCTTTTTATGAGTCTTTGTAGTTTTATTTACCTGATTTGCATATTCTAGTGCGTCATAAAGCATATTTTTTACAGGCATTGCATAATGAATTTCTGATTGATTTTCAATTCCAAGCACTGCATAAATTGCTTTGTTATCTTCTTTGATAATTAAGTTTTTTAACTCATCTCTGAATTTCTGGACTGGAGAATTTTCTCCGCCAATACCATAAGGCACTTCAACAAGCGTTGTATCAAGCGGTTTTAAATTTTCGGGTTTAATTACCTGTTCTCCGTTATATATAAAATAATTAAATGCGTCTGCAAAAATTTTATTATTCGCCATATATTCTTTTGTAATTGTATCTTTTATTCCCACGAAATGACCTCCGTTTTCTTTCTAAAAAAAGTATATCATAAAAAAGTATTTTAATCAATGTTTTAAAAAATGTTTTTATATCAAAAAATAAAGTAACGCAAAATCGGCTGATTTCTCAAGTTTTTTACCATAGTTATAGTGTATCAACAGGAACACTGAAAGCTATTGATACTATAAACGGTTCACAAGGACGCTGTATAGCTACTATGGACGGAAATGTAGAAACAATGTTTTATGTAAAAAATATAGAGGTTAATGTTGAAAAAAATAAAGAGGAAATACCTGTTTTAGGCTATGTTGGAGTAAAGCATAAGGCAGCTGGCTGGAAAGGCTCAGGAAGTATGACACTTTATTATTTAACAAGTAAGTTTAGAAAAATGATGATTGATTATATGAAAACTGGTGTTGATACATATTTTGATTTATTAATTGAAAATGAGGATAAATCAAGCAGTACTGGAAAACAAACATTAAAATTAACTGGAGTAAATATAGACAGTATTATACTTTCTAAACTTGATATAGAAAGTGCGGTACTTGATGAAGATGTGGATTTTACTTTTAATGCAGCAGATTATATTAATACTTTTAATGATGTTGAACTTGAATAACTTTTAATTTGTTTTTGTAAGGTAAGTAATATCAAATTTTAAGCCTCTTAAGTATATATTTTTAATTTAAAAAAATTAGGAGGCTTAAAATAAATGAGTTTTTATATAAAGGAGTTAATTTTTAATGTATACATTTAGTTTTCACTATGATAACGTAGAAAACAGTTATTTTACATTGCCGATTGCACCTTCTGTATATACAACATTAGTTAATAATAAAAATGATACCATAGACTTAATTAATATTGGTGAAGTAAATATATTAAAATCAATAGGTTTAAGAGAATTCAAGTTTAATATATTACTTCCTAAAGACAATTTTTTATGTAATTTTCAGGAATTTAAAGAGCCAATTTTTTATTTGAATAGATTTAGGGAATTTAAAGAAAATAAAAAACCTGTTAGATTTAATATAACCAGAAAAAAACCAAATGGGCAAGATATATTTGAAACAAATATACTTGTAAGCTTTGAAGATTATACGGTAGAAGAAAGAGCAGGAGAAGAAGGGGATTTTTATGTTGAATTAAATTTAAAAGAATATAGAAAAATAGATGCAAAGATTCTTGAAGATACAGGTGAGATGGACAAGAATGGAAATAGCTTAGCGATTGAGGAGATACAAAGAAGTACAAAAGAGCCTCCAAAAACTTATATAGTAAAAAATGGTGATACATTATGGAAAATAGCTAAATTACAGCTTAATAATGGGAGTAGATATAAAGAAATAGCTGAACTTAATAATATATCAGATGTTAATAAAATATATCCTGGTATGATACTTAAATTACAGTAAAGGTAAGTGATATAATGGATATTAAATTATTTGTTATAAACAAAAATATACAATACGATTTATCATACTTATGCACAGATGAAATAACGGTAAGTACAGAATTAGAAGGAATTGCAGCAAAACTTACATTTAATATAGCTAAAAATACAACAGATTATGATTTTTCATTTGTTGAAGGCAACAATGTAAGGCTGATTGTAGATGGATTTAATATGTTTAATGGATACATATTTACTAAAAGCAGAGATAAGGATAATATTATACAAGTTACTGCATATGACCAGACAATATATTTAAAAAATAAAGAGACCTATAAATTTGAATACAAAACAGCAACAGAAATAATTAACTACATATGTAAGGTTTTTAAATTAAAAGTTGGTACACTTGAAGATACAAAATACGTTATAGAAACAAGAACAGAAGAAAACACAGAACTTTTTGATATGATTTTAAATGCCATAGACCTTACAACAGTATATACTGGAAAAAAATTTATATTTTACGACGATTTCGGAGAACTGACATTAAAAAGTTTAGAAAATATGAAATTACCACTTATGCTTGTTAGTGATGATGTTAATTTAACGGATTTTTCATTTAAAACTGATATAAAAGATGATACATATAATAAAATTAAACTTTACAGAGATAATGAAGATACCGGCAAACGTGATATTTATATTTATGAAGACAGCAGTACACAAGCAAAATGGGGTATATTGCAATATTATGAGAAAGTGCCAGATTTTTATACAGAAACACAAATAGAAGAGCTTGCAAAACAAATTTTAAAACTTAAAAATAGAAAAAAACAGTCTCTTTCTATTGAATGTATAGCAACAGGAAACGGGGAAACATCTATAAGAGGTGGAAATAGTATATTAGTTAAGATAGATAACTTAGGAGAAATAAATGTAAACGCATGGTATGTAGTAGAAAGGTGCACTCATAGCTTTAGCGAAAATAAGCATACAATAAGCATTGAGCTTGCAGATATATAGGAGAGTATTAATATATGGAATTGGTAAAACTAATAAAAAAAGCGGCAAGCGAGGTAAATGAAACTTCATGCCTTACAGATATTCGTATTGGAACAATAATAAATACAAAACCGCTTACAATAAAGATGTCGGAAAAGCTTATATTAGGAGAAAAGCAGCTTTTACAATGTAAAACTGTATATAATAAATTAAAAATAAATGACAAAGTCGTTATAATAAGAAAAACAGGTGGACAATCATTTTTTATAATAGACTGGTTGGAGGAAAAATAACTTGATTCCATTAAACGGAAAAAATATAAAAGGTATAGATGTAAAGATTCAATCTTCTCTCTCATATAAAATAAAAGTTAATAAAGAAAAAATAGAAAATTACATAGATGGAATAGAAAGCGTTAAACAGGCTGTTTATAAAATACTTATGACAAACAGATACAAACATGAAATATATAATTATAATTATGGTATTGAATTAAACGACCTTTTTGGAA
>CAMTZM010000045.1 GCA_947086655.1 uncultured Eubacteriaceae bacterium | reverse complement strand
TTATAGTTATTCTACATTCAAAAGTAAAGGATAATAAAGGATTATCCGTCAGTTTTTTATTTCTTACATTATTATACATAATTCGGCATATTTTTTCAATACTTTTTTATATATTTTTTCAAAAATATAGCTTTAAGTATTAATAAAATAGTTTCCGACAATTTAATCAGGTGCGAAAAGAATCGAGTAGGAGGCTACCCATTAATTGAGTAGCCGACCTCTCACACCATATTGCGTGTCGAGATTGATACAATTTCTGCATGGGTGCTATCGTTTTCACATTTACCGCAAACGCTGTAAAATTAACACTTTTGGGAATGGCAGATGCACCCGTGCTTGAGCAGCTATCGTTTTATTATTCAGAATTGCCGCACTTTCGATATTTTGAAGTGTAAAATTTAACGATAACCTATTCTTCAGCAAGGCTATCGTTATTTTTTGCACCCAAGAGATTAATACCAATTTTAATCAATCAACAAATTACGATCTACGCCTCTCTGCACTTTCTGATTATCCAGATTACAAGGTATATTCATTCTATGATAAGCATTCGAAAACAGTTCAAAATACTCCATCTAAACTCAAAGACCATAAGTTTCAAACTTTATACTTTGCTCACATAACCAGGCCATATCTATTAATTGCTTTTCAAAACTTTCTGTTTCTTTTTGTGACAAACTCGAAAAAAAATTATTTAACTTTCTATTTACTTTCTTTTTTAGCTCTATATTATCAGTAATTATACATTTATTAGGTTCGATTTTTCTAACTGCTCTTTCTTCACATTCATCACAAAATATCCTTATTCTATTAAATTGAGGCACAAAACAACTTAAGTCCTGCCTTCCAAGTCTTTCATCCCTTATCTTTTTGCCACATTTTGTTTTCCATATTTCTATCTCTTTAAAAATTGATTCAAAATCTGCTATAATTTCATCATCCAAACACATTTCAAAAATTTGATTGCTAATAATATAATATTTTCCCCCAATCTTATACAAGAACGTTTTCTTACATTGCAACTCTTTATACATCTCACATTTCTTCTTGTACAACTTCATCTTTTCTTCCTATCGTTTCCACTCATTTTCTCGAAACTTGCTATATCCTTTTCTTTTTATCTCATCACAAATCTCTTTTAATTCATCATCAGACACTGGGCATAAATTGATAGGCTGATTTCTCCATATAATACATTCCTTTGAAACATTGAAATGCGAAGCTATCGTATCTCCCAGTCCATTAAAGAAATCCAATTCCATATAAACTGTACCGAAAATAAAATCAATAAGGTATTTTCTAACATAATATATAATCCAATACTCATCTGAAACACCTCGATGAACATATTCACTTGACCAACTATAAATACGTCGTATCATATCAAGCGGAATTGGAAAAACAGAAACACTCTCTAAAAAAGGCAAATCAAGATAAGCACTACCCACAACCTTTTTTATCGCTGTATGTTCCTTATCCTCATAAATAACCTGAATCCCCAGACACTCCTCCATCCTTAATTCTATCATTTGTCTAATCATGAATGTAACAATAGGTGTGGCATGCACATCATCTTTATAAAATGTTCGATGCAAGACACCTTCAGAAGTATTAAGTAAACTTCTACAATCAGCTTTATGTGTTTTTGACATTTTAGGTAAACTATTGAATCTAACAAAAGGATTCTCTTCAGATTTCATCTGTTTATTATTAACATATTCAGCGTATTCTTTTGCCTTTAATATATAGTATTCATAAACAAATGATGATATATCAAAACACATTTCACGAAGAAATGATGTATACCCCTCGAGTAAATAAAAATCTTTATATGAATACTCTTCATCTTTTAAAGTCAATATCTTTCCCCTGTACTCATCAAAAACACGGTGCATTATTAGAAAATGATACCGAAACCATGAATTATCCATCGGTGCATTAGGATCTAAAAGTTTCATAAATAATGTATAGTCATCCAATTGCTTTTTTATCGCAAACGAATCCAGGAAAACTAATATATCACGATTTAATTCATCAGACATATTCTCAAAATTTGCATAAAAATCTTCTTTACTTCTTTCTGTAATATTCGGGTATTGTAGCGAGTTTGTTCCCATAAAGATATAGTCACAAAGAAGACTCTCTAACTAGGAAATATCCATCTGAATTTTAAAAATCAACTCTTCCAGTAATTTATCCTTCGATATCTTCTCAGGTTTAATCTGAAATACTTTAGGTAATTGTTCACCATTACTTTTCATTAATAGGTACCTCCTTATGAAAATTTTGATTCAACGAATACAGCCAGCATTGAAATTATACCTCAAATCTTTGCCGATTTCCATACAAAACAACACTTTATTCCACAGACATTCTCATGTATAGAAAAAAGCGGCTGGAGGCATCTGACACAAACCCGATGCCTTGGTCGTTTCTGGCTTTAAATCTCTGTGCTGATCTCCGCTCCGTTGCGGAAGGTGAATACCACCATACGCACCAACTTTAGGTAAATTGACAAAGTTGCTGTCTTATTATCTTACGTTTTTCAATAAAAGCATTTTTAGATAGTCCTAAAAAATTATGAGAAAACATGGTTTCCTTATCCGGAAGTAGCATCGTATATATCAAAAAGCATACCAATTTCATCTCTTTCCACACACTCCGTTATTGTTCGGATATTCCAAGAGGGGGAAAAATCAATATCTCCAAGATATTTTTCTACAAGAAGCGCTAAAAACATTTTCCCATTTAACCATACTTCGCTGGATTCTTTTGTTTTTGTAGGAATATTTCCTAAACCAAGCAGTGATTTATATCTTTTAAATACAAGTTCCACTTGCCAGCGTAAACGATAAAATTCCAATACTTTTTCCGCAGAAACGGAAAGTGGAAGTGAAGTAATCACAAACATATATTGATGAGTAAATTTGGTGTCTTCACTATAAGTTGTTTGTTTTTTACTTTCCAGCCTTTTTAATCGTTTTTCTTCTATTATGATTTCTTCTTTCGTTTTCTTTACTGCACATAGTCTTAATGGAATGAAATTTTTCTCACTATCTTTAATGTAAATAGTAATTTCTGAGACTTTTTCACCGATTGTTTCTAACCAATCAGAAAGAAGTATTTTCTCTCCCTGTTTATTATACAAGTTAAATGATTTGTTTTTTAATCTGATAATAAATTCTCCTCCGCTTTTCAAACAATGCTCAATACTTGTTATTGTTCCATAGGCACGATCTGCTATGATTGAAATTGTCAATTTTGGTTGACAATTTTTTCTCACAGATATAATTCCTATGCAACAATTAATAACGATTCATAATATCGCCGTCTCTTAACCATAGGAGGTAGTCCCCCGTTGCCGAGCATATTCTTCTATTATTCCAATAACAAATAAAATATCTCTATATAAGAACTTTCAGCTCATTTATTGGCATTTCTTCCGAATTGTAACGATTATAAAGAAGTTCCTCTTTCATCCTTGCCCACATACTTTCACAGCGAGCATTGTCGTGGCAGCGTCCTCCGGCGCCGTTCATACTTTGAATAATACCGTACTTCTTGACGGTAGCCCGATATAGCTCGCTGGTATACTGTGTTCCGCGATCAAAGTGGATTATAACTCTTTTTATATCAGGATATGCCATTACTGCATTATGAACTGTCTGTTGACATAGAGTTGCTTTCATATTTGTGTCCATTGCCAGTCCAAGAACTCCTCCGTCAAAACAATCAAATATGGCTGATACATAAAGCTTTCCATCTTTAGCCTTGATTTCGGTAATATCAGTGACCGCCTTTGTCAAAGGCTTGTCGGCATAAAAGTTTCTTTTAAGCAGGTCGTCTGATTTTTGAGCTTCTCGATCTGATTTGGTTATTCCATTAGGCTTGCGCTTAGGGCAATGATTCAAACCTATTTCTTTCATTACCCTATAAACGGTTCTTTCGCCCGGAATATCAACGTTTTCCGGTTTTTTTAATATAAGAGCCTGATACATTCGAATACGTCCATACGTATCGTTATATTCGTCCTCTGCTGCAATTTCTTTCATTGCTTCCGCTAACGCTTGATATTTTCAAGGGCGCTCTTTATTTAAAAGATACTTATAAAACGCCTGTCTGCTCACTTTTAAAATCTTGCAATAAAATGATAGTTTTCCCTTAATTTCGCCGTCTTTGGTCTTTATAGCAATGAATATTAACCTTTGATTTTTGCTGACTTCTGACGGCTGGCGGCGAAAAAAGCGCTTGCTTCCTCCAAAAATTCATTTTCCTCTTTAAGCCTTCGTATTTCTTTATCCTGTTCCTTAACTCGTCTACGAAGAAACGTTATCTCCTCTGAAAGCGTCATAGCTGATTCTGGCATATGAGTACCCGTTCCTATGTCAAGACTTCCATTTTTACACGCTCTGACCCAGCCGTAAAGAGTATCAACTGGCATTCCAAGTTCGTTAGCTGCCTTTGCTGCTCCGATTTCTTTTGAGAGCTTTACCGCTTGAATTTTATATTCTTTGTCGTACTTTCTCTGCTTTTTTTCCATTGTGTATTTGCTCCTTATTCTTTTTGTCTATACATTAAATCTTTGAGAATAAGTTGTCAACTTTTATTGTACAACATCACTTTCTTTTTATTAAAAAGCCACATTAATCTTTATTTGGCAAGGTTTTTAGGGAAGGATATCTTATTTCACAATCAGGTATTCACTTATTCACCGTTGCTGCAGTCTATTAAAATTATTCCATAGTCAAGCACTGAAACCGCACGTTCTATTTCGGTGGAAAAATCGGTATGCCCTGGTGTGTCTATCAAAAAATATTTGTTGTTGCCAACAGCAAATTCTGCCTAATCTGTGAATATTGTTATTTCTCTTTTCATTTCCGTTTTATCTCTGTCAAAGTGCGAAAAAAATGTGGCATATTAAATAACAAAAATAAGACCTAAATTTTAAGGGTAGAATACATTTTTGTTTAGTATCCCACCCTACAAAAACTATTTTTGTCTTAATATAAAATCAAGTAGTTTACTTTTATACATTATATTTTATCTCTTGCAACTTTTCATTAATTTTTGAAAATACTTTGCTATAATAATGCTTAACAGTAATTATCTCAGGAGTATAGTTATTATGTATATCTAATTTATCTAAACAACTAGAAATATTTTGCACTACCTCTGAACAAATAACTATAATATTTTTAAGAACGAATGAAGAGTCATCAATAGTTTTTAAATTCAAAAGGTACTGTAAAATATCGTATTCCATCTTAGCGATAATGTAAGGAATATCTTTAAGTATTTGCGGAGTATTTATATCATAAATAGCAGAAAATAATGATACATCTGAATGTCGATAACCACTCATACTGAATAGTTTATATATATAATTTATATATGGTAAAATATTTCTAACTTTATCATCTTTATACTTTAAACACTCTTTATCAATATTAAAATAATCAGAAAAAGTGAGTTTATCAGAAATTTCAAATTTATTTTTATAAAAATACTCTGAATTTGCTTGAACCCTCATTATTTTTAACAATGAGGCAGTCTTCCCCAAAAGATTATTCTCTTTAATGTAATTTAAATTTTCCTTTAGTTCCAATATATCCATAAGCGGATCCCATAGAATCAAACCAATAGTATATGTAATATTAATTTGCTCTATGAATGAAATTGCTAATTTAAAGTTCGATAGATCCAACTTCTTATTATACCTCATTGCTTGAATATGATTAAAGGTCTCTACACCTATAAAACAATATCTTAAACCACTTTCAGAAAAAACTTTCCATGTATCTTTGCGAAATTTACTTTGTTTGTCCGTTTCATCAGTATTAATAATAGTATCTAATCTTGTATCTATACCTAAAATACCATTAAATTTTATTTTTATAAGTTCTTTTGATAACATATTAATCTGTGTTAATTTTGAAATTCCACCACCAAAGAAGTTTTCATCAGTAAATTGTATAAATAGTCTTTTTTTACAATAATTTTGTAGTTCTTTTATAGTTTTAACGCAATCAACAAAAGATGGACGTACTTTATGATTAGTACTATTCCTATTGTTAAGCTTACAAAACGAACATTCGTTCTCGCAACCTTGAGAAATGCCATCTAAAAAAAGTTGAATCCCATTATTTTCATAAGACGCAATAATATAATCATAAAATTTTAATGGAATACGTTTATCCAATTTCTTATTACTATTAATATATAATCCATTTTGTATAATTTGATTATTATTGAAATATATTAATCCTGAAACTTTAGCAATATTACCATCTTTTATACTTGCTTCAACAAAATCAGCAATTGAAAAATCATCTATACAAGCATAAATCAAATATTTATATGTATTATGTAAATACCATAAAAGTTCAATGCGTTTTCCATATTTTATCCTATCTCCAACAAGTAAAATTCGTTTAGCTTTAATTTCACTTAAGGTAGTTTCTAAATCATCGTTTTGCCCCTCAGCAACATCAATAATAGCCAAATCGAATTCATACTGTGCAATTTGTTGATAATAAATATTAGTATTTCTATCTAATAAAACAATAGAGATATCTTTTGAAGAAATTTCCATATTCAGTAATCCTTCAATTCTTTGAAGATAAAAAGGATTAATATAAAACTTCTCAAATTTAAAAGGAAAGATTAAAGCTATATTGAACATAAAAATTCCTCCCTAAATAACTAAACAAGAAAATTTAAGCTACTTTTTTTAATATGTAATATACAAAATAAGTCTTCTAAAGAAAGAAAAAATTTACCATTTTATAATTCAAATATTATACAAAACACTTTATCTTAGTTTCCTAGGTGGAACTACAAAATCTAAATCACCAATAGAAAAATTATTATCAATTACCTGTACAGAAATGATTGATTCAAAGCTCTCAATTTTTTTATATACGAAGTTAGCTTATACTCAGTTAACATATGAGCAGCGCCAATTGTGCCAACTCCTTCTGTTCCTGCACAGAAAATATAATTTCTCCTTGTGCCTGTTTCAATATATCTCGTTAATACAGCAAAATCTTTTTTTATAAATCCACTACAAGAATCAGTTTCTGCAACATAATCGCAATTACCTATAGAATCATGTATGGCAACAGGATTCGCATTCATATTAAAATTAATTTTAAAATATTTATACAATTCTTTTGTTACTTTATTAGCTTTAGGACCACAAATCATAATTAAATTTTTGTTCGGTGGTATAGGTTGTGTATCATCTTGAATTATACAATTTAACCCAATTTTGGAGCAATGAGCATGTATTTCTTCTGATGCCTTGATATCTTCAATGCGACAATATGAACCAGTATATTGAGGAACAATTATAACCCAATCCCTATTATTTTGCCAAACAATAGATTTCGATTTAAATCGTTTCCAACCATAAATTACTTTTTTCAATAATTCATAAGTGCCATATATTGAAGTTGGGACACTTACTAAAGTAAAAACAAATCCTAAATCTATCATTCGTACTTCCACCTTTCAGGATAATTCCAAAAATCATCATTTCTACCATGATAAAAGTTATCTAATACTTTATCAATTGCTAAATAAGTTGAAAGTGCATCTTCTCCTGTACAAGGGCAATCTCCCCGTTTCAATAAATCGTCAACAACTGACTTTATCATGGGTTCTTCTATTACTTTTGGATCTTTAATTTCTATAATATCAATAGAATTAGAAACATAATTATTAACAACAATGTCATGACGACCATGAATACTAAACTCTAAACTGCCTTTTGTCCCCTTTACAATCATACGATCAGACTTTTCGTTTGATATGCAATTAAAACAAGCAGTTCCAATAATTCTTTTTTTCGTTTGAAAAGATAAAACTACAGTATCCTCCAAAGGACATTCAGTCCCATTATTAACAGCAAAACCATTTATTTCATTTATATCGCCAAATAAAAATGCAATGATATCAAGCGTATGTGCAGCAATATCAAAGAATTTTCCGCCTCCAGATAACATGGGGTTGTACAACCAAGTATTAAGTGCCTCCTGTTTAGAAAAAATACGATTTAATTGAAAATCTACAGAGCATACCTTTCCTATTTGATTTTCATCTAAGATTTGCTTTATTTTAATAAAACGTGGCAATGCCCTACGATAATGTCCAACGTACAAAGGAACTTCTCTTTTACGAAAAGCTTCAGTAATAGAATATGCCTCTGTATAATTTCTTGCAAAAGGTTTCTCAATATATACAGGTTTACCTGCATCACAGCAAGCCATAGCTTGTTTGTAGTGCAGACCTGGCGGTGTTGCAATATAAACTGCGTTTATGCCTGATGCAAGCAAATCATTTATATTATCAAACCAATACTGAGCATTAAAAAGATTTGCAGAAGTATGTGCATCCTCCAAATTGCGCCTCATAATAGCAAATATAGAACTATCAGGAACTGTATTAAAGGCTATACCACTTTTATCTTGAACAACTTTTCCACATCCAATAAATCCCCACTTAATTTCTTTTAGCATATTTTACCCTCCCTCGTATAATATATTTATTTTAGATTATTCTACTGCTAAAATTATATTATGACTTTTAATTAAAGGAACACAGTATTTTCTCCTTGCATCTGAACGCTTAGAAAACTTGCTACCCATTCTTATTTGTTGTATCTGCTTACATATGTGTTACATCTTAAAGCAATAGCTTATCATTAAAATGTTTTTCTATTAACATATTGAACTTCCTTTTTCCAATGATTTTTTCTTCTTGAAAATAAAGCAAAGTCCTTTATTATTTGAACCATATTGAGTCCACATCCGTACAAGTGCGAATCCTATGACACTAAAATCCACAGCATAAGAATCATTACACATAGTTAATGGCTCTACAGAAGAATCATCTGTGCTAAAACAAGCAATATTGATATATTTATTTATATCATTGCAAAAACGCAGAATACCCATAAATTTCAATTTTTTGAAAATTGTATTTTCGGCTTACGCTCAGTAGTGTTATTTAAGTAGTTCAAATTTTCAAAACAGATTGCATTTGTCGATAAAAGTTTCATAGCTCTGTCAACACTACTATAATGATATAAAAATTGTATGTTATCTCCTATGTTTAATTCAAGATATTTAGAATTATGAAAAGGAAGATAGCCTTTATTTATGTTGTTCATGCAAAACCTCCAATTTATATAATATCCAAAGTTCATTATCAGAAAAATAAATCAAGACTTAATTTTAAATTGTGCAAATGCCAAAAAATCTGCACAATTCCCCAACAACTGCTTGTGTCATTATATCCACAAAAACGTCGAAGTCAAGACTAAAATACACGCAAAATCGATCCTAACTTTACCATTTTTGCGGTTTTTTGTTAGTTAAGCAGTTGTTGAGAAGGATATGGTCGATTTATCTGAACACATTTTGAAAATCATAACCTATAAATTACTTTTTACAATCAAAATATTTTATTAATTCAAAATTCATATAAATATATCATTGAGGCTATAATAAAAATAACCAACGAGTATTAACAAATGGTTCATAAAATACCGAACTTTACGAAAGCGTATACTAACCCCTATTTTATGTAGAATAACATTTTTTAGATAATTTTGTCAATATCTTTTATATTTTTTTTGCATAATTTTGTTGTTATTAGTAAAATTATGTAATACGATATAATAAAATTAAAGAAAAAATGATCTTTATATTGATAAAATTTGGCTGTTTTAAATTTTATAGCAGTCAAAATTATGGTCAGTAAACAGGAGGAATGAATTTTTTATGCCAAAAAAAGGAGAAAATATCTATAAAAGAAAAGATGGTCGCTGGGAAGGCAGGTATAAATGCGGTTTTGACAAAAACGGCAGAACAAAATATAAATCTGTATATTCTCAATCATATAAGGACTGCAAAGAAAAACTGAACTATGCAAAAAATACGCAGGATAAATATAAAGCAGATATAAAAGTTTCTCTGACGGTTAATGAACTCTTTGATGACTGGCTGAAAAATATTGTTGTGAAGGTAAAACAATCGACTGCTAATACTTACAAATTGATTATAGATAATCATCTTGTTCCTGTCATCGGCTGTATGCCTGTATATGAAGTTACTGCATCATTTTTAAATCAGCTGATATCTGATAAATTAAACAGCGGAAGAATTGACGGCAAGGGTCCTTTGTCTGCTAAAACCGTACAGAATATTATAGGTGTGTTAAAGTCTGTCTTTAAATACGCTGAGAAAATTTATGGTATAAAGAATCCGACATCATTTATTACAATCCCAAAGGTTGAACATAAGGAAATAGAAGTTTTGACTGAGCAGGAAATAAAATCAATAGCAAAATACTGTAAAAACAACCCAGATTATTTTTCTGTCGCATACGACTTATGCCTTTCCACAGGCATAAGAATAGGCGAATTATGTGCATTGCAATGCGAGGATATCGACTTTGAAAACGGCATATTGATAATAAGGAAAACAATACAGAGAATTAAAAATGACAACCTTTCAGAATCAGGTAAAACCAAGGTTATTATTGATTCGCCCAAAACAAAGAATTCGACCAGAAAAATACCTTTGCCAGATGAACTGCTGACAAAGCTGAAAGGTTCTATCGGTGCAAAAAAAGGCAGTGATTTTATATTTTCATATAACAACAAAAAACCTCTTGATGTAAGAACAATGCAGAAGAAGTTTACATCTGTATTAAAAAAGTGCGGAATAAGAAAAGTGAAATTTCATATACTTCGCCACACATTTGCAACAAAATGGGCAAACTCAAATTTTGATATAAAAGGATTAAGTGAAATATTAGGACATTCCAATGTAAATGTAACTCTTTCTTTATATGTTCATTCATCATTTGAAATGAAGCGTAAACATATAAACGAACTGTATGCGGCCTGAATTTTTAAGCCGTCAAAAATTCCGTCATTGTTTCCGATAAATGCCTGTGAATTACAAACGTTCTGATATGCTTTCGTAAAGTTCGGTATTTTACGAACCATAACTATATAATTTATATAATAAACAATAAGAAGATTCAATTAATTTTGTCTGTTTTCTGTAAACTCCTATTATGTCAATATAATTATCAAAGCATCTTCAAAGTCATTATCATTAATTTTAAAAAACTGTAAAAAGAATTTTTCTCTGCCATAAGATAATTTTGAAATTCGTAAAAAAGAACAACCGATTAATTCGATTGTTCCGTAACTACTGTATATAATTCCGAAAAATTTTTAGACCAAAAAATTGATTTGTTGCTAATAGAAAATAGCCTCCTTATTTTAATGTAAGATACTGCTACAAGTATATTTAGTTCAGTTTATTTATTAATCTCTCACAAAGATAGGTATTTCTTTTTTCCGGATTAACATTGTCAACAACGTAATTTAAAGCTTCTCTGCTGCCTACTATAACGATAGCTTTTTTCGCTCTTGTTATTCCTGTATACAGTAAATTTCTGTACAGCATCAAAGAATGCTCTTTTGTTATCAGCATTACAACTACAGGATATTCGCTGCCCTGAGATTTATGTATTGTTATTGCATATGCCGGAATAAGTTCTTCAAGTTCTTTTTCCTCATAGACAACACTTTTACCATCAAAATTAACAGTCAGTGAGTGTTCTTTGATATTAACATATTTTATTCTGCCCACGTCGCCGTTAAACACATCTTTATCGTAATTGTTTACAATCTGCATCACTTTATCATGCAGCTTAAATAATGTACCTCTGTAGTTAAATGAAATATTACTTTTATTAAGGGTATCCTGCAAAATCCTGTTTATATTATTTACTCCCGCTGTTCCTTTTTGCATAGGGCATAATGCCTGTATATCTCTTATACAATCTACATTATAAAATATCCGGGAAGTCTTCTTGAACATAGGTCTGCAACAGTTTCAGCAGCTTTATTGACATCATTTTCTTCTATAAAAAAGAAATCAGTATTATTTTTTTTGAATACAGGATATTCTCCGCAGTTTATTCTGTGTGCATTTTTTATTATATCGCTTTTTCCTGCCTGTCTGTAAATCTTTTCGAGTTTTATCACAGAAACTGTTTTGCTGCGTATTATGTCATTAAGTACATTGCCAGGACCAACTGACGGAAGCTGATTAGCGTCACCTGCCAGTATAACTTTCATTTCCGGCGGTATTGCTTTCAGCAAGTTATACATCAAAAATATATCTATCATAGACGATTCATCTATTATTATAACGTCACCTTCAAGTTTATTGTCTTCATTTTTAGCAAATCCCTCAGCGCTTTTACATTCAAGCAGCCTATGTATTGTTTTTGCCTCTAATCCGGAGGTTTCACTTATTCTTTTTGCCGCTCTTCCCGTAGGCGCTGCCAGTAATACTTTCAGTTTATTTCGTACAAAACATTCGATTATTCCTCTTATAGTAGTTGTTTTGCCTGTTCCCGGACCACCTGTCAGAACCATAAACTTAGACTCAACAGCACACTTTATGCTGTGCTTTTGTATCTCATCATATTCTATACCGCTGTTTATATCATAATAGCAAATTTTCTTCTTAGCTTTTGTTTTCATTATTGTTCTTATTAATTCAGCAGTATCGTTCTCACTGTAAAAAACTGACGGAAGATATACCCTCATATCGTCTTGATTTCTGTTTTCTGCTATAATATCATTTTCATATATCATATTATCTTCCGACATAACTATCTTAGCTTCTTCTATGTCTAATTTTTTCGATGTCTTTCTTACTATGTCAAAAAAATTATGATAACAATGATCTCTGTTTACTTCAAGATTCAATACATAAATTATACCGCTGCGGCATCTTACATAACTTTCACTGTCTTTTTCGAGTCTGCGGGCAGCTGCGTCAGCGGTTACAAATCCTATTCCATATATATCATCTGCCAGACAATAAGGGTTTTCTGTAATTTTCTGTATACTTTCACTGCCATACTGTTTATATATTTTAGGAGCAAAGTATGTATTTATCTCTAATTCTTGAAGAAATACCATAAGCTTTTTTATTGACTTGTGTTCTTCCCATGATTTTTTTATCCTGTCTATTTTCTTCTGCCCCAGACCTTCAACAGCTGACAGCTTTTCCGGCTGATTTTCTATTACATTCAGTGTATTTTCCTTGAAATACTTTACAATTTTCTTAGCAAAAGAGGGACCAATCCCCTCTATCAGTCCGCTTCCAAGATACTTTTCAATGCCATACACAGTTGCGGGAAGCATTTCTTCGTACTTACTGACTTTGAATTGTCTTCCGTATTTCTTATCTTCTTCCCAGCTGCCATATAATCTCACAACAGAACCCTGATATAGTCCCCACATATATCTTGTTGAGGTTATCATCTGTCTGTTTCCTTTTGTTTTTATCTTGATTACCATAAATCCATCTTCTGTGTTTTTATAGGTTATTCTTTCGACAATACCGCTTATACTGTTAATAATATCACTTCTCTCACTGCTGTAAAACACATTATCATTTTAAAAAAATATAAGAGTTTAAACTGCTGTTATAATAAATTTCTTTTAGCAACTTCCTGTATTTATGTATAAAAACTCATTTTAATACTATATCATAATACTTATATTGTCAAGAAAAAATAGTTAAAATAGCTTATATTCTGTAAATTTTTTGTATAATTAATCAATTTATAAAGTCGTCTTTTAATATTTCTTACACGTTTACTTTGTTTTATGTCGCGCATATAACAATATACTTTATTTTTGATCCCTTCGTTCAAATTGATTTTTCCAAACGATTTCCGCTTTTCCGTCTTTATCTATATAAATGACGTCTATTATCATATCTATAAGCTCTCTCGTTAAATCCTCAGCAGTATCAAGCTTATCAGGTATATTCATAGTACTTTTTTCAGGATTTTTATTTTGAAAAATATAAATATTAAGCTCCTTTTCCAGTTTTTGAATTTCATTATTAAGCTCACCGCTTTTTTCAATATAATCAGCTTCGAATATTTCTTTTCCCACAAGTTTTTCATACAGCAGAAATTTATCTGTTTTAAGCCTTTTTATTTTATTTTCATAGGCATCAATCGTTTTCCTATGTTCCGATTTGCTCTTTTTCTCAGCTGCTGCCGCTGCTTTTTCTGCATTACTGTTTCCGTTCATTAACACATTAAATTCTTTGACGATTTGTTTTTTTAGTTCTTCATTTTTTATTGTTTTCCTAAAACATTCAAAGTTTCCTGTAACTCGTGATACGGCACAGTAATAGTTCTTATTGCTTGTAGAATACATTAAACGCCCGCAGGATCTACACTTTATTTTGCCGCTTAACAAATTCCTTTCGCTTTTTTTAGTTTTAATCCGAATCTTTATACCGTCATTCACATTCTTAAACGTTTCTTTGTCAATAATGGCGTCATGAGTGTCCGGAACAATTATTCTTTCTGTTTTTTTGGTTTTCACTTTCTTTGTACCCACTCCCGATATATAAACGGTTTGTGTCTTATGGCAAACCGTAGCGCCTGTGTATACTTCATTTTTAATTATGCTGTATACAGAATTTTTTCTCCAAAAACGGTCTTCGCTACCGTTTCCGATTTTTCTGTACTTACCCGGTGACGGTATACCCTCATTATTTAATATCCTTGCTATTTCTGTACAGCCTTTTCCATCCTGTTTCATAGAAAAAATTCTCTTAACTATCTTTGCCGTTTCATCATCAATTACAATTTTATGTTTGTCTTCGGGAGTTTTCTTATACCCGTACGCCGGATACCACAGCGTATAGCCTTTTTTCATTTGAAGCATTTTGACCTTTTTTATTTTCTCTGATAAATCTCTGCTGTAAAATTCATTCATAAGATTTTTAAAGCCAATTTCTATTCTTGACGTATCTTTAACCTTTTGAGAATCATACATATCATTTATACTTATAAATCTGATTCCCAAAAAAGGAAATATATATTCAATAAGCTCCCCTGTTTTAATATGATTTCTGCCAAGCCTTGATAAATCTTTTACTATAATACAGTTTATCTCCCCTGCTCTTGCCGATTCAATCATTCTTTGGTATCCCGGTCGATTAAAATCAGTACCGGTATATCCGTCATCTGTAAATTCCAAATATCGGACATTGCAGAAATCGCTGTTGTTTTCTATGTAATTCTTTATTAGTTCCCTCTGATTAGATATGCTGTTGCTCTCAGGCTTTCCCTTATCTATATTATTATCTTCCAACGACAGCCTTATATATGCCGCAATCGTATAATTTGCCGTATCCATTCATATCATCCCTTCAAAATATCACTGTAATTTAAAATCACTTCCGCATTTCCGTTCTCGTCAATGATTATACGATTTATAAAAGCCTTTATCATTTCTTCGTTCATATCATTTTCCGTAAACGAATCAAAAATACTGCCTTTCGGCATTTTAACTGCATTTCTGCCATTCGTTTCATCAATTTCAGCATTTTTTAAGTTTATATCATATTCAAGCTTATTAAGATTATCCATCTCCAATACGTATATTTCCTGTGAAATTTCCTTTTTGGAGTACATCTCAATAAGCTCAATTTTTCTTTTCTTTATTTCCTCTAATGTAAAACCATCAGACTCTACATTGTTTTCAGCTATGTTTTTTTCTCTTTCATCATTCAAGCCATTCCTAAGCATAAATATATTTTTCAGTATATAAAATACAGTCCTCTTTATATGCTTATAATTAACGCATTTTTTGTTTGTGCATATGCTATAGCCTGCACGATAATGATTATTGCACATATATGAGGAATTAGCCGACTTTTTATTATTCGTGTGAAATGCAATTTTCCCGCCGCATAAGCCGCAGTAAGTAATATTTTTAAATAAATTTTCGGCTGCGGGCTTTCTCGGCATTTTTATTGTCTTTTTTCTTTCGTTCATAATTTCGGAAACTTTAGCAAAATCAGCTTTATCAATTACAGCCTCAAATTTATTTTCAATAATAATTTTCTCGCTTTCGTCCTTTACTTGTACTCTTTTTTTCGATGAAAAAGAACATCTTTTGCTTTTCCCGCCGACATAACAGCCTGTATAAATACGATCTGACGCTATTTTGCCTACAGAATCGCAATTCCAGTAATTCAGAATTTTACCGTCATTTCGTTTGTAATTTGCCGGAGAAGGTATCTTTTCTGCATTAAACTTATAAGCTATATCGCTGCAGCTTTTGCCGTCAATAATCATTTTGAAAATTCTTTTTACTATAACAGCTGCCGCCTCGTCGGGAATAATATTATATTTATCCTTTGGATCCTTTTTATATCCGTAAGGAGCACTGCCAAGATATTTCCCTGCAAGCTGCTTTGTCATAAGTTCACTTTTTATTTTCTGTGACATATCTCTTGCGTAAAACTCATTAATCAGATTTTTAAAAGCAACAAAAAATGAATTTTCGTCACTGTTGTTTGTATCAAAGTTATCACTTACAGATATAAATCTGATATTGAGATACGGAAATATTCTTTCTATGTAATTCCCCATTTCGGCAAAGTTTCTTCCGAATCTCGATAAATCCTTTACAACAATACAGTCAATCCTGCCGCTTTTAACATCGTTCATAAGCCTTGCAAATTCCGGTCTTTCAAAATCGACGCCGGACTTTCCCGCATCACTGTAAATATCAATAAGTTTAAGCTTAGAATTGGCTGCTACAAATTCCTTTATAATATCAATCTGATTATCAATACTTTCGCCATTCGTTTCGGTTATTGACGATAACCTTACATAAGCCGCCGTATTCCAAATCTTCGACTCACTTTCAGCAGGCTTTTTCTCTCTTTCAGAGCCTGCTGCTTCCTCTAAAAAATATTTTTTTCTTGATTTTCTTGCCATACCGCCGCACCTCTCTTATTATGTATTCAGTTTTCCTTTGGCAACCTCATAAGAATTTTCTATAAAAGATATTGCCGACTCATATTCGTCCCTATGTGTGAATATTATTTCAACCTTGTTTCCCTCGTGAACAATTATCCTGTCAATAAATGTAACTACAATGTTTCTGTTTATTTCGGTAATATTTCCGTATTTTATAAATTCATCAATCCATGAAAACCTATCTTTATCGCTCTTAAGCATTTTTTCTATGCTTTCTCTTAAATCTGCAATGTTTTTCTCGACCGCCGATATTTTTTCATCATAAACTTTACTGAAATCATTAAAGTTGTTTCGGCTTATTATTCCCGACATACAGCTTTTTGCAAGGGTTTCCTTGCTCGTTTTATATTCACCCAAAAGCTTTATTTTATTTTTAAGCTCCGTATCCGCAAGTTCTATGTCTGACTGCTGCAATCTAAGACCGCTTATTAGTTTTAGAGTATTCCGAACATCAAACACCCTGTCTATATGGTTTCTTATTGAAACAAGGATACATTCCTCAAGGTCTTTTTCCTTTATTCTGTGGCTTGAGCATTTATTTTTGTCTTTAAGCTTTAATGCACAGGTATAAAACACATACTCTCTGCCGTCACGCTTCACACTTTTTCTAATAAGATTTCCGCCGCAGTCTGAACAAAACAGCTTTCCCGAAAGAGGATATACCGTTCTGTTTCCCGGCGCTGTTTTTGTATCATATTCAAAAAGCGAGTTTACCGTATCAAATATTTCTTTGGAAACAATAGGCTGATGATTATCGGGAACAGTTACCCATTCAGCCTCGGATTTAGTAATTCTCTTTTTTACTTTGTGATTTGGTGTTGTCGTTTTACCCTGCACAAGCGTTCCCGTATAAATAATATTTTTAAGAATAGAAGTCACCGTAATATGCGTCCATTTTGTACTGCTTTTTAAGTTAAAACCCGACTTATATTTCATTCCCTGAAGCTTTTTATATTCCGCCGGCGTCGGCAGTCCCTTTCCATTCAGCTTGTCCGCTATTTTATATGTGCTTAACCCCTCCACTCTCCATTTGAATATATTTTTCACAACATCCGCCGCCGGTTTATCAATCACTATTTTGTTTTTGTCATCTTCTGATTTTTTGTAACCGTAAGGTGCAAAGGGTGATATGTATTCAATGCCAACAACTTAAGCAAAATGTTGGCATTGACCCCGCATAAAAAATCAGACAGAATATTTAGGACTAAACTGTACCCCTTGTCAAGGACATTTTGAGAAGAAGGTATAAAAAGTTCAT
>CAMTZM010000044.1 GCA_947086655.1 uncultured Eubacteriaceae bacterium | reverse complement strand
TAATAACTTTGGTTATATACTTTGGTGTTGATGAATGGGACGCTCCTCGTTCAATTTATGATATGCTTGAAATAAAAGACAAAGAGATACTTTCATTCGTAAATGATTATAAAATAAACCTTATTGCACCAAGTGAGATTGATGATGAAAAGGCTAAGAAACTTCACTCAAATTTAAAAGAGGTTTTGCTGTATATTAAAAATTCCAATGATAAAGAAAAACTAAGAAAATTAGTACAAAATGATGAAAAGTTTTCAAGACTTGAAAGGGACGCCGTTTTTGTTATTAATGCTATTACAAATTCTAATTTGAAAATTGATGAAAATCAGGAGGTGTTTGATATGTGCCAAGCTATTTTAGATATTAAAGAAGAGGGCAGGATTGAGGGTGGAATTACTTCAATGGTAAAGATGTGTAAAAAATTTGGTGTTTCATTTTATGATACTGTTAAAGAAGTTGCAATAGAGTTTAAATTAACAGAAAAAGAATCTGAAGTTAAAGTTAAAGAAATTTGGTGATAATAATTTAGTTATAACCGTGGGACACACGGGGTTAGTTTGTTGAGACTTTAGTACATTGGTACTATCAAAAGAGAATCGATGACTACTTCCTATTTGCAAGAGAAAACCCTTACCTCTTTAGGTAGGGGTTTTCAATGTATATAATAAGATACATAAAATGATATAAAACAAAATGTATGAGAATATGAAATAATATATAGCAAATAATTATTTGTTTTATGTTGTAAAATGGTTAATTATTATAGTATAATAAATTATTATACTATAATAAGGATTGGAGAAAATTTATGGAAGAAAAAAGAGAAGAATTAGAAGAATTAAGGAAAAGAGGAAAATCGAAGACAATATATCGTCCCACTAAAAGATTCCACTTTTCAAAAGATAGTGTATTTTTGTCTGGAAAATATTTAGAAGAAATACAAGTTCCGAAAAAGCCAAAAGAAGAAAAACAAAGTGATTAATAAGGAGGAAATTTATCATTCAAATAAATGAATTTATAAATAATATTCCAATAATATTGCCTTATGTAATATACGGATATATATATTTAACAACATATTATTGGATAACTTTTAAGGATAATACTAATTTTAATAATTTATTTATTAAAAGTGTTGCAGTAAGTTTTATATTAAAAACCATTTTTGAAGTAATAACATATAGGTTTAATATAAACTTTCAATCAAATATATTAAAAACCTTTATGTTTGTGTTTGCCAGTGCATGTCTTGGATTAATTATTGGTAAAATTACAGTACACAAATATTTTAATTTACTTCTACATAAAATGCATATTGGAAGAACAACAAATACAAATATATGGGATGATGTAATCAGACCTTATACTTGGGTTCGTGTATTTATGAAAGATGGTTCTTCCTATCTTGGACAATATAGATATGGTGAACCATTTAAAAGCGAACCAATTATTGTGTTAGCAACATATCAAAAACTTGATAAAGATACAGACGTTGTTATCGATAATTCTAAAAATATTAATGAATTTATTATGATTAATACTAAAGATTTCGATAGAATAGAAATCACATATCAAGATTTACACAAACAAAGTTTTGTTTCAAAAATACAGCAATATATAAGAAGTATATTAAGAATAAGATGATTGTAGAAATTATTTTATTTAATTATAAAAAATTAAAATAACGGCAATTTTAACCTAATGTAGCAAAAAGTCCCCACTTCTAAAGTGGGGAATGAATTGCGTTCCACACAATTAATAAAAAATTAAAACTATTTAACATACCTTACTTCAAAATAAAAACCAAACGGAAAATAAGATATCAAAGCAGATATCTTTTTTTTATTTGCTTTAATATTATTTAAATCCAAGGAGGAAATATTATGAGCAATTTGAGAATTTTTGAAAATGAAGAGTTTGGTAAGGTTAGGACTATTGAGGAAAACGGAAAAATTTTGTTTTGTGGAAGTGATGTTGCAAAGTCTTTGGGGTATGTTGATACAGTTAATGCTTTAAAAACTCATTGTAAAGAAGATGGGGTGGCGTTTCACCACATCATCGACAACTTAGGAAGAACACAGCAGGCTAAGTTTATTTCAGAAGGGAATGTTTACCGTCTTATTACTCATAGCAAACTACCAAGTGCTGAAAAATTTGAGAGTTGGGTATTTGATGATGTACTTCCATCAATCCGCAAGCATGGTATATATGCTGATACAGTTACAATAGAAAAAATGTTAAGTAATCCTGATACTATGATTAAAGTTCTTACTGAATTAAAAACTGAAAGAGAACAGCGTATCAAATTAGAACAAGAAAACGCATTACTTATACCAGATGCAAATATGGCAAGGGATATTATTAAATATAATGGTTTATATACATTAAAGGAGGTTGCTGATTTAATAGAAAAAGGTAGGACTGAATTATGTACACTATTTAGAAAAAGCAAAATACTTCTATCTATACAAGAATTGGCAATTTAATTTATAAAAATATAAGGAGGGGATTTTAAGACAGAAATAAATACTTGTAGGTAAAGATGTTGCTGGAGTTTTAGGTTGTTTAGATACTTCAGATGCATTGAAAAGACACATTGATGAAAAAATAATAACCTGAGTCGGTGTTTTACCGACTCAGGTTAAAACAGAAATATGTATATCATAAATGAGAGCGGCTTATATTCCCTTATCATTTCCAGTAAATTACCTTCTGCAAAGTATTTTAAACATTGGGTAATAAGTGAGGTATTTCCAACTATACAAGAATTGGTAGTTTAATTTGTAAAAATATAAGGAGGGGTTTTAAGGTAGAAATAAGAAATAAATATTTGTAGGTAAAGATATTAACTAATGAGAGGAGATAAATAATTATGAATGATAATTTAAGGATTTTTGAGAATGAGGAATTTGGTAAGGTTAGAACAATTGAGGAAAATGATAAAATTTTATTTTGCGGAAGTGATGTTGCAAGGGCTTTAGGGTATATAAATTCAAGAAAAGCCCTCTCGGACCATTGTAAGGGTGTAACGAAACGTGACACCCCTACTAATGGTGGTATGCAGGAAATGAGTTTTATTTTTGAGGGAGATGTTTACCGCCTTATTGCTCATAGCAAACTCCCAAACGCTGAAAAATTTGAGAATTGGGTATTTGATGAAGTACTTCCATCAATTCGCAAACATGGTATCTATGCAGACGCAACTGTAATAGAATCAATGTTTAGAAATCCTGATGTTATGATTAAGTTTTTTACTAAACTAAAAACCGAACAAGAACAACGTATCAAATTAGAACAAAAAATTAATTTACTTATACCAGACGCAAATATGGCAAGGGATATTATTAAATATAATGGTTTATATACATTAAAGGAGGTCGCTGATTTAATAGAAAAAGGCAGAACTGAATTATGTACTTTACTTAGAACAAGTGAAGTTTTAAGTAAACAAACAGGTTATAATCTTCCTTTAAGAAGGTATACTAAACAGGGTTACTTTAAAATTAAGATTAATGAAAAAACTAATGTTCCAGTTACATTAATTACAGCAAAAGGATTGAGGTTTATTTATCGTTTAATTAAAAAATATGATTTGATAGATGAATTTGATACAGATACATTACTTGAAACTGCAAAAGATATGGAAATGATAGAAACAGCATAATGGATTTATTTATAAAAAATAAATAAAAAGGTAAGGTATATGTATAAAATATATGGTTTAATATAACATATTATGATATTTAAAGATATAATGAGATATATTGAGATTAATTAATAACATTTAATTATAATCTTAAATATGAGATTATTTTACATATATTCTACGTTTTTTAGATAATATTAGACTTGATATATACAATATGGTGTAGTAGAATATACTTAGGTTAATTTTTAGAAATTTTACTGAATTTTTAAAAATTAGAATATAATAGAGTAAGAGAAAATATATAATATTTATAACTTTGAAAATAAAATATATTTTCTCCTCTATGTATAAAGCAACACAATAACAGCAACAAGTATATAATTAGACTTGCAAACAGATATACTTATCATGACAACAATAGTTAGAAATCCGACCCACAATTATCACAATGCCATTGTTTATAAATTTTTGGTGAGAAAAACCCAAGCAACATAGCATCACCAATCTTTGAAAGTGCTGATATTTTCTTTGTATCAGTTGAGTGACAGTAAGGACATTCAATAATAGGTGGTCTTTTACTTTCTAATATTGCTTGATTTATATCGTACTGCTGTTCTCGTTGTTTCAAAATATTATCTCTATTGTTATAAAGGTTTATGTCAAACTTAAGCAATTTTGAAATGATTTCGTCAAACAGACGTTGTTCATTTTGATAAAATGTCTGTGTATTATTTTCAAATTCTGATGTTGTTAAATTATATTCATGCGGAGTTTCAAGCATTTTATATCCACAAATGACACATTCTTGATTGTCTTTATATGTTATAAAATGGCAATCCCCACATTTAGGGCAATAATATTCGTATTCTCTTCTATAAGGTTCAGACATTTTTTGTACCTCCAATATATATTTTAGTTAATTATAACATATTTATAAATAAATTGCCACCGCATATGGCAAAAAATAGTTTGGTATTTTCAACAAAAAATAATGAGCTAACTATATTTGGAAATACAATAGATGGGTTAAAACAAAAATGGACATCATTAGTCGACGCATTTGAACGTGATGGATTAAGAGGAGAATCTGGAGTATTTAAAACTCTATTTGTAAATAAAAATGGTTCGCAAATTGTTCCTGATAATAAGCTGCCACAAGTATTATCTTATGATGAAGCAAAAAGACAATTAGACGAATTTAACAATGTTGTCATTAATGGTAATATAACATTAGATAATTACTTTGATAGATACCAAAAAAACAATAAAATTTTACGAGAGTACGTAACAACTACTGACCAACAATCTCAATCTGTACAAGGGTTAGTTAGGGCATCACAAGCCGCAAGAGACAGACAGATTGAGCAAAACAACATAATTAGGCAATCGACATTAGCTTATAAAGCACAATCCATAGCAATTAAATCTGTTTCTATTGCTGCTAACATGTTAATTACTATGGGAATATCAGCAGCTATTAGTTTTATAATAAAAGGCGTTGACAATTTAATTCACTCCGCAGAAAAATGCAAAGAACGTGCTGATAACTTAGTTACATCGTTTAAATCGGCTTTAGATACAGCAAATTCTAATGCAGAAAAGGCTGAGGAATTAATTTCAAAGTACGAATCTTTATCTAAGGGAATAAATAACCTTGGTGAGAATGTTTCACTTACGACAGACGAATATAAAGAATACAGCGAAGTATCACAGGAAATTGCTGAAATGTTCCCATCACTTATTGCTGGATATACTGATGAAGGCAATGCAATTTTATCTCTTAAAGGGAATGTCGAACAATTAAGAGATACTTATAAGCAAGCACAGCAAGAGGCATATAATATGCTGATTGTTTCAGGTGAAGATTCTGACGGTAATGATATACTTGAAAATTATAAGAATATTGCTTTAGGAGAATTTTGGGACAACGGATTTGGAAACATAGAAAAAATGTCTGTTTTAGATGATGTTTTATCTATGTCAAATGTTTCAGACTTTAATGACTACATAAGAAGATTAAATATTGAAGGTAATGTCAGAACAGAAAGCTTTTTAAATTTAATAGGTTACAGAACAGGAATAACTGAAGAAGAATTTTCAAATTTAAAAAGTACAGCAGTAGCAACTAAACAAGTATTACAGGCTGAATTTAACAAAGCCTTGTCTGATGTGGAATTATTAGCCAATGCTTTTCTTATGACTAATGAAGATTATAAAAAATTAGATGAACAATCTAAAAAAGCCGCATCTATTATGATAAACAGTCTTAACAAAGATATAGTCCGTAGTTTTGCGGAAGAAGGCGATATTACGTCTGTTGGAACTTATGTAAATAACATTGTAGACACAATAAACTCCAACCCAAAAGCAAAAGAGGCTATAACAGAACTGTTTACTATGGATATGACTGAAATGTCTGCGGAAGATATTATAAATTCCACAAATAAATATATAGACACAATAGCACAAATATTAGGAGAAAATCCTATTGAGTTAAAAACACGATTAGGTTTTGACAATATAAATGATTTAGAGGAACAATATAATCGTGCTGTTAATTTTTATGCTGGTGAAAATATAGAAAATGAAATTAAAGAATTTTTTAGAGAAAATTCTATAAATACTCAAGAGGAAATTGACAACTGGATAAAAATAGCTAAAGGCTGCAAAACAGCCGGAGACGCTATGAAACAGTATATTGACTTATTAAATAAGGTTGAAAGTCCAGTATCGTTTGTTGAATCTATTCAAGAGTTAGATAAATTTTCAGATGGATTATCAAAAATAGATAATATTTATGCTGATGTTTATGATAAAGAAGATTTTGATTTTGGAAATATCATTAACGAAGATTTTGTAGGAATATTCGGTAAATATAAAAATGAATATGAAAACTTTGTAAATACAATAGCTAATTTTCCAGATGATATAAAGGCTTGCCAATCAGCTTTTGACGGTCTTGTATCAGCATGGTTATATGGAGAGGACGTTCTTAAAAATCTTACTAATGAGAATAAAAATGCTACTATACAGTATTTAAAACAAAACGGAGTTGCTAATGCCACTGCTATTGTAACAGATGTTTTAGCGGCAAAGACTTTATATAATGCTAATCAAACGGAAATTCTTGCAGACGCTAAAAGTATTCTTGCGGCTGAGGACGAAAATGCGGCTGTATCAGCTAACAATAACACATTAGAGTTATTAAATCAGGCTGGTGCAACATCTGAGACAATAAACTGGGTAATGAGACTTGTAGCCGAACAAACGATTTTCAGTAATCAAAATTTAAGTGTTGAAGGCAAAATTAACGCTCTTGAAAGATTAGCACAAGCATATGGACAAGCAACATTTGCAGCTAATTTACTTGAAAATGTAAGCAAAATGAAGAGTTCTGTATCTTTCTCAGGTGCTAAAATGGTAGATGCCGTAAACGGAAATACAAGCATGACAGAATCTATGCTGAATATTGTACTTGAAGACGCTCAAAGTAAATTTTATAATTTAACTGCTCCTAAAATTAATTATACAGGCGGTTCAGCTACAAATGCAGCAAAGAAAAAGGATTCTAATAAAGATAAAGATTCGGGCTCGAAAAAGGAATATGAGACTAACGATGAATATTACAACTATTTTCAAGCAAAAATTGACGATTATAAAAATGGTGCTGAAAAACTTGAAGAAGAAATAGAGAAAACCAATGAACAAATTGAACAAGCCTATAAAAAAGGTGATTTAAAATTAGTTGAATTGTTGAAAAATCAGCTTGTTAATCAACAAAATGATTACAAAGACTATTTGGCTAAAGGTGCTGAAAGTATACGTAATATGTCATATGAAGAAATTTTACCTATTATATATAAAATTGCACCTGAATTAGACGGTAAAACCATAGACCAGTTTACAGAAGAAGAAAAATTGAAAATTAAACAAAGACTCGATGATGAAATTATAGCACAAAAGAATAAGGTTATTGACTTAGAAAATGCTAATAAATCAAACAAGAATAATACAAAAGTTTCAGAAGAAGAAGTTAAATCAGCTGAGAAACAGCTAAAAATATTTGAGGCATTGTATTCAACTCTTGATGAAATTTATAACTTAGTTGGAAATAAAAATGGACAGGGAGAATGGTCTAAAAATTATCGTAATGTAATAAGCACACAGATTGATGATATAAAAGACAGTTTGGACAAAGATATATCTCAATATGATTTTGACTTATCAATTCTCGAAGATATGGACAATAATAAGGGGCAGATTGATATTTATAAAAAACAAATTCAAGAGTATCATAATGCTGCTGAAAAAGGACGTAAATTAGGACTTGAGGAAAATTCAGAATTTATAAGAGAAAATCAGAAGAAATACAGAGAAGGTTTCAAGAAAATTTATGAAATTGGAAATGAAACTTTTGACAGGCTTATTGAGAGAAAAAATGATTTAATCAGTGACTTGGAATTTAAAATTGACATATTGGAAGACAAAGAGTATGACAGAAATATAGACCTTATTAATGAAAAAATTGTTATACATAAGTCTATGGCACAGGAACATGCCAAAGAAAGAAAAAAACTTGAAGAACAATATAAAAATAATGTAATAGTAGCGGCTGAATATGAAGAACGAATACGTTCTTTAAACAAGGCTGAAGAAGATATTGTAAGTACAATAAAAGAGGAATACGAGGCAATTCGTGACCTTGAAATTGCTAAACTTGATGAACAAATTGAAGATATAACAAACTCTACTGAAAAACAAACAAAGGCTATTGACAAACAAATTGATGCTTTAGAAAAAGAAGAAGATGAGCTTAATAAATTAAAAGATTTATACGATAAAGCCTATCGTGCTGTACAGAAAGTAATTAATGATGAAACTGACAGTCTTAACGAACTTAAAGAAAAAGAAGAAGAATACTGGAATGAAAAACTTGAAACATTAGAAAAGATTAATGAGGAAACTAAAAGAGGTATTGAGTTATCTGAAAAATTAAAGAATGTTGCTAAGGCAAGCCAAAAGACAGCGTTAGTTTACCATGAAGATAAAGGCTGGAATTATGAGGCTAACCCCAATGAGTTATCACAAGCACAGCATGAACTTGACCAATGGCTTATAGATGACCAATTTGAGCAGGCTAAAAAGTCTATTGAAGAACAAAAAGAGGCTGTTTTAAAATCAATAGAGGAACAAATAGAAAGCTGGGATAAATACCTTGAAAAGTGGGAAAGTGCTGTAAATGCTTACGAAGAAGGAGAAAACAGAAAAGCTGCTGCTGTTGTAATAGGAGCTAATTGGAATGCTAAAGTTATTTCGCAAAATACAAGTATTATAACTAAGTTTGAAAAAGAATATTCTGATATTCTTAGTAAAATTGGTGATGATACATCAGACGGAATTGAGAAACAAATAAAAGAATTAGAGAGACAGAAAGAAGAACTTGAAAAACAATCAGATGATAAAATTGAAATGCTTGAAAATGAGAAAAAGGTATGGGAAAATCTTTTCTCTAAAATAGCTGAAAATACTAATGAATATGTATCAAATCTTGAAGAAAAATTCGGAGTTGTTATTGGAAAAATACAAGAGGCAAGAAATGTGTTGGCAGACTTTAACAAAGATATGGATAATGTTTCACCATCAGCTTTAAAACCTATTGAATATAACGATGAAGATATAAAGGTTATAAAACAGATGATTGGTAACAGTCAGCAATGGGCAAAATCCAACACACAGATAAGTAAAGACCAGCTTTATGAAAGAAATAAAGCATTATCTGAAACACTTAGCTTTAAGACTTATTTTGATTCTCATAGAGGCACATGGTTAGATGAAAATGGGAATAATATATATGACAGACTTACAGACAACTATGAGATTACAGCATACAATTCAAATTCAGTTAAAGAAAATTCTGAGACAATAGACAGTAATATTAAAATGACAGAGAAAAGTATTAATGTTGAAAAGGATATGCTTAAATCAAGTAAATCCCTGCTTAGTGAAAATAAAATACTTAACAAAGACATTAATAGTCTTTCTGATAATATAGCGGGCTTAGATAATACGTTAAAGAATACAAAATTTTCAACTGAATTAAATAATAACTCAACAGGAAATAATAATACAAATTCAAGCGAATCAAATAATAACACATCAAACTCTAATGATAAACTGACATCACAAAATAGTAATTCAATAAAAGCTATACCTATTACTCTTGGAGAAAATTATGCTTTAAGTGATGACGGAAAATATTTATATGCTAAAGGTTCTACTGTGAAACTGTCATCTTCGGATTATGTTGAGATAAATGGAGTTATTTATGATATTATAAACAGTTCCGTAGGAGACGTTAAAATAGGCAGCACTCATAGTGTTAACGGATATAGATATGGTATAAATAAATATGCTAAAGGCTCACCATATATTCCTTATGACCAAAGGGCTATTGTTGATGAAGAAGGTGAGGAATTTATAGCACATAGGGAACATGGACGCATTGAGACATTAAAAAAAGGTGACACAGTTATTCCGGCAAAAACTTCAGAAACATTGGCAAGTCTTATTGATGGAAACGGAGATGTGAAAGATTCCAGCGAATCCAAAGAAGATGAATATATAAAAGCACCATACGAAATATCTGAAATTTTAATGAAAAAGTACTTTCAAGATGAAGATTCAATGATTCCGGCAAGAACTCCGAAAACATTAATGGAAAGGTAAAAGATTTTAGTAAATGTAAAGGAGAGGAACGCGAAAAAGTAATGGAAGAGTTATCTGAAAGAATATCAGAGTACTTTCAAGATGAGAAATTTTTAAATCGTTTGGCTTTAAGAGGTTATGAGGAGATGATGGAATCGTTTGACAAAAGAATAAATGAATTAATAATAAATAACACTAATAATAATACTACTATTAATAATTACAATAATAATATAGATAAGGTTGAACTGAAACAGGTAAATAATGTTGAGGACGTATTTAGAGGCTTGAAGAATATGGCTATACAAAGAACTTTTAGAAGATAAATATTTATAATAAGACTGGTATTTAACTAACATAAACTATTGTGTAAGTGGGGTTATCTTGTTGATATTGTACTCATTGGAGTACTTAATCGAGATAACCCCACCTCTATGTACAGCATAGATAAAAAATAAATATAAATATATTTCAAATAAAAGGAGGTAAAAAATGGCAAGAAAATTTGGTAAAAAGAAAGCAGTAATTGTAGACCTATTGTCATATAACATTGGATTGGCTGGACTTTCAGGTATTGGTAAAACAACATTAATTAAAAACGTATGTGAGACACTTGTAGGAGACGAAGGATATTTAATGTTAGATATCGGGAAAGAATCAGGACATGACTGTATAGACGGAATTGTTTCAGAAACAATTGAAGATTGGGACAAATTAGATAAAGTTCTTGATGATATTATTGAAAACAGGACAACAGATTATAAAGATTTAAAAGTTGTTGTATTTGATACTTTAGATGAATTGTTTGTACTTGGAGAAGAAGAAACAATTAAAGTATGGAACAGAAGAAATTCAGATAAACAAACAGAAAGTATTAACGGAGTAGCCGGCGGCTTTGGTCGTGGATTAGATTCTTGTATTAATATGGTGCTTAAAAGAATTTGGACATTGAAAGAAGTTGGTATTTCATTTATTATCATTTTGCACACAAAAGTAAAAGATATAGAAGACCCTGTTACTGGACAAGTTTATCAAGTAATTACTTCCAGCATGTCTCAAAAATATTTTAACGCAATTAAAACTAAGTTAGATATTCTTGGTGTTGCATATATTGACAGGGATATTATTACTGAAAAACTTGGAAGAAAAGATATTAAAGATAAAGAAGTAACAAGAAAAATAGTATCTTCTGAAACAAGGAAAATAGCTTTTAGATCCGATAATTATAATCTTGACAGTAAATGCAGATTCCCAGATATTATTCCGGAAATTAATTTTGATACCAACCAATTTATTTCTGCTATCACAAACGCTATTAAAACAGAACAAGCTAAATCAGGTAAGACTTTTGAACAAATTAAAGCCGAACAGGAAAAAGAAGAATTAGAAAAATTAAAAAAGATTGCGGAGATAGAACAAACTAAAAAAGACATAAAAAAATTAGAAAGTATTATATCTAAAATTACAGATTTTATTAAAGAAAACAAATCAGATATAAATTTAATTAAACCTATTGTTTCAATGACAAAAGAATTAGGATATGAAAATCCAACAAAAATTTCAAATATTAAAGATGCTGAAAAAATAGTTGAACTTATTTCTTAATTAATATACTTGTCTGAATATATCACAAAAAGGGAATATAAATAAAGACAAATAAAAAAATAATAATTCTAAATTGACAACTTAATAAAAACTGTTATAATAGAATTGGGCAGTCAGTCTGCTGGGTGGTTTCCACTTCCGAAAGGAGGTGGTGCTATGAGTACATACGAAATTTTATCATTATTGATAGCTTTCGCTACACTTGTAGTTACATTTTTAGGCACAAAAAAATAACCACCCTGCCTCCCAAGCTATGGTGGTTATTTTTACAATTACCATTTGTGGAAGTCGCCCGATAAAGCGAAACTGACTGCCTCTTGTGCCTTTATAATAACATTTATATACTCAAAAGTCAAGTAACAGTTTTCATGTTTATTTTACAAAACTGTTACTTTTTTTATTAAAAAATGTAAATTTGAGAGGTGATGTAAAATAAATGACAAATATAAAACAGCAAATACTTGAAACTATTGATATATTAATAGACAAAAAAGTAGATAACTTAAATAAAAATATTAATAGGAAAATTGAAAATTTAAAATTTGATAAAACGGTACGTGGGACTATAAGTGAAATACTTGATGATAATTGTTATAATGTAAATATATTTGGGAAAGTTTACAAACTTAAATATACGAAAGAAGAATTAAAAAAGGATTCTTTTGTATATATACTTATACCAAATAATGATTATAAAAATATGTTTATTTTATGTGCTTGTTAGCCAATTAGAGTTGTATTTAGAATAAAAGGAGTTGAAAATGAGCAAAGTTATTTTATATGAAATAAAAACCTTTGATGTAAATGACGGATATAATTTTACTTTCGATTATAAGGGTGCTGATAATGTTGATGGAAATATTTTAAGGATATATAAATCTTATGATACAAAAACTCCTATTATAATTCAAAAGCAAAATAGTACAAAATTAAACAGTTTATTAAAATCAACAGCAAACATTTATGGATTAACAAACGGTGAAAAATATTCAGCTACTATTTCTATGACTGATGGAGAGACAGAACTTAAAGAAACATGTTCAGTTCCTGTTGTATTTTATTGTTTTCAGACACCGTCATTGTCTTTTAAAAACACTGAAATGTTTAAACAGCCTGTAAATAGTTCAAGTTTTATTGCTGAACTTAAATATGATTATGATAAAAAGGGTTCTTATGTTGATAAATTAAATGAATATAAGGTATTAGTTTATCCTTATGCCGATGATATAAATCAGCTTGAATTATATGAGACTAAAAGGGCTTATGTTAATGATACAGAAAATATTAAGGCATATATAACAGACCTTGAGGGCGGAAAAAGTTATTATCTTAAAGCAGTAGGAACAACTGTTCACGGAGTAAGTGTTGAATCTATTCTTTTAAAGGTTGATATTGCAGACAATACTCAATATCTCAAAAGTACTTTTAATGCGAAAGTTCAAAATGAAACAGCCTCAATATATCTAACATCTCATTTATTGAATATAGATGGGAAAAGCACAGGAACTATATATTTTGAAAATGGAAAAGTTATAATTAATGAGAATAGTACAGTATACTTTGATAAAGATGTAAGTGTTTATAATACTGCTGTAACGTCTTACGCCAAATGTCAGAATAATAGTTTTTTGCTTAGTATTAAATTCTCTAAATTCCCTATTGATTCAGATATATTAATTTTAAAAGATAAAGATAATAAAGGAATAATTACATTAAGAGCAATAAGTAATAAAATCCATTCCGTTGATAATAAAACAATAAGAGATACAAAAGGATATTTAAGGTTAAAAGCTGTTGACAAGATATCGGAAAATACAATTTTTACTGAAAATATGAATTTGAATTTTGCTGATAATAATGATATTTGTATGGTGGAAATACTTGTAATTATAGAAAGAGTAAACGGAGGATATAATTTAAAGGCGAAAATTGTTGAGTAAATTAAAAAATAATGAAAATATATAATAAATTTTGGTGAAAATCTATAATTTATATTGCTTTTTGTCTATATAAGTAATAAAATATTTATATAAATAATATAAATATTTACAAATTGCAAAAAATGGAAGTGATATAATGGATAAAACCAAAACTTTTGTTTTTATTGGTACAATCATATTTTTAGGAGGATTAGTACCTTTTGCCGCTCAATTTTTATTACCTTTATTATATAAAAATGCTAACGTTGCGGGAGCAGAAGTTTGGAATCAATATGTTAGTATAGTTTTAGGAATAGTTGCTACAATTTTGAGTGTTGTATCTTTAAAAATGTGTTTTTTAAATGATGAACAATCCAGACAAACAGAATTAAAAACACAGGAAATATTAGATAAAATAGATACAAAAATTCAGTTATTAGCACAAAAACAGGATCAAATATATGAAACAATAAGTGAGACAAAGAATAATAAATTATTATTGGATCATAAAGATAAACAAGAGTGGTCTTTAAAACAAGATGATAATATTAAAGAAACCCTAAATTAACAGAGAGAAGATGATTGTATGTGTTTACCGAATGTTAATATGACGATATCTTTATTTAAAGATGTGAAAGATACAGAAAATATTAAAAATTTTTCCATGCCATTTGATACAATAGTTGCTAAAACAGAAAACGATAAAAAATATATTGATAATTTTTTTATTGTACTCAATGTTAATTTATTAGCGTCTAATAATCAAAAAAAGAAAGAAGAAAATATTGTAAATCAAAAAGGTAAAATGGACATTTTAATCAGATTGGCAAAAGTCAGCAGCAATGAAGACAAACAAGTATTTATGAATTTAGGTAAATTAGAAATAGATTTATCTGATAAATCTAATGTTATTTCACATGCTTGTGTTGATTATTTAACATATAGAGCAATTTTAGATATACCAAAAATAGTATTGTCTCCGATTGGAGGTTTAGGAGAATATGTAATAAAAGCTTTGGTAAAATCAAGTATATCCTCAGATAATGTTTATATTGTTCAGTCTCTTGCTCCGTTAAGGATAGAATAATATTATTTTAAAAATAAAATTTAAAGGCATAGATTAATTTCTATGTCTTTTTTGTTGAAACAAAGGAGGTGTAAAGTGTTATTCTTAGGTAATATTAAAGATGCTGTTTCTACAAACTATCCTATGGAAATAGTTAGATTAATGATGTTAAATACAATATTAATGTCAAACTGTGATGATATTGCATATTTACAATTAAATCAAGGGATATTTGATGAAGTTAATCTTGAAGTTTATGACGAAGAAACAGTAAATAATGATATTGACAATTATGTGTTTCCTGAAATATGGACAAAGTATACAGTACTTCACGCTGATTTTAACAACTCTAATCTTGCAGCCGGTGATTTTGATTATATGGTAGATGAAGTAAGCAGTTTAATAATAAAAAAACGGGCTGTAAATAGTGTAAATATGTATCTTCCTATTTTTGAGAAATCTATATATGCAAATACTAACGAGTTTGATTTTACTTTTACGGATTATCTTGTCAGAAATGGACATGAATACGAGTATGTACTTGTTCCTATATTGAAAAATGGAATAGAGGGAAAGTCTATTCCTGTTGTTTATGAAGATGATGAAAGAAAAGTTTATTTTGAAGGTATATTTATATGTGAGCCTGACAGTGTGTATTATACGTTACTTAATTTGGAATTAACAGCGCAAAAGAATAAACCTTCTTCTATTATAACAACAATAGGAAAAACATATCCTTATGTTCTTTGCGGCACTGAAAATAATTATTATACAGGAACAGCTAAAGGTTTATTTGTACAATACCAAAACGGAGATTTTAATTTTGATAAAGCATGGGATTTTAGAGAAAAATTTAATGAATTTCTTTTAGATGGGAAAGTCAAACTTTTAAAATATTATGACGGCAGAATGTGGCTTGTAAGCATTTATGATAATGTCACAAATGAACGTGACGGACATGATAATATAATAATTACTGGATTTAACTGGTGTGAAATTGGTAATGTTGACGATGTTTATTCACTTTATGATAATGGATTTATTTCATATAATCCATATACAAAATCATTAAGTATTGAAGATGAATATGATTACAGCAATATAATTTATACAGCTATAATTGTTGATGAAAAAGGACAGTCTGTTGTTAATGCGTCTGTAAAACTTTATGGAAATGATGATAATATTATAAGTTCAACAAAAACAAATACAGCCGGACAATTTTCATTTTCAAAACTTAAAGATGGAGATTATAAGATATCTATAACTTGTAATGGTTATATATCAAAATTTGTTAATATAACAGTTGACAATCATGTTATTGTAGCACCTAACACTATTGTTATTACAACTGTTAATACAAATATCACTGATGATGAAAGACCGTATTCAGGTATAACATGGAATGTTCTTAAAGCTTCGAATTTAAAATATGATAATAGAAATATTTTTTATGAGGGAAACGAAATAGAAGGAGATGGGATTACTTGTAACATAGTAAATAACGGAGTTATTAATACTGAAATTATACTTGAATCAGATTTTAATATATCACCAAACGATTATGTATATATAAATATGATATGTACATACGCAAAAGATGAAAATGCTGTACAGGAAGATTTAGATGGCTGTGCTGCTAATATAAGAGCAGTTATGTATACAGGTATTTCTGATATTGAATCTGATTATGAATATAATTATCATGAAATTATAAACTGTTCAACAGGAATAAGTTTTAGAGAACAGTTTACAGAAAGTTCACCATCGAACAGTGGATATGCTGATTCAACAGGAAAACTTAAACTCTATCTTTTTGTAGAATGTCCTGAAAGCAGACGAGATAACATTTATTCTGTTGTAAAATCCATCACGATAAATGTAAATGGACGTAATTTATTTGAAATGAGGTGATAATACATTGTACAATCCTAATCAAGAAGATAAAGAACTGCTGTTTCAAAAAAATATTGAATCAAAAATAAAAATAGAATTGCTTAATGCTAATTTTGAAACCATAGATACTTTGCAAACAGAGTTAATAAGTGATAATTATACTGTTGATGCTGATTCTGATATAAGAAGAACTTATGAGGGAACTTTTTTCGTAAAAGATTCTTCTTTTTTTATTGGTGAAAACAATAAAATATGGACAAATAAATATATACGAATATGGAAAGGAAGAAAAAACTATAAAACTAATCAAATTATATGGTACAAAATTGGAATTTATTTTTTTAATGATACATCATACACTTATAATGATAAAACAAAAGAATTAAAAATAAGCTGCGTTGATATGATGTCAAAATTAAATGATACTTTCAGCGGACAACTTACAGGTGCTTATTCATTTCAAATACAATGTGAACAAGAGGTTGCTGTAAAATCGTATAAGTATGGGAAACTATGGACTTCAAGCAGCAATGGTATAATAGTTGATAAAACATGCGTATGGAAAGGAACATCTATAACATTGTCTTTGGGAGAGCCTACGCCAAGAGAAGATTATTATGAGTTTTTAGATTCATATATAAGTATTATGGGTGTGTATCTAATTGATGATACTGATGATAATTCAAAAATAAGAGTATCTGTAAATGATTCTGTAATAACAAGTGATTTTGGGAAAGGAGGTAATATTGAAATTCCATTTGATTAACTGTTCCACGCACACTCGTGACTTTAGACATGAGTTAGTGGAACAAATAGTCAGCATATAGAGAAATCTGTATGTAGAAATAGGTATAAAACCTATTCAATACTACTTGAACTGCTAAAAACCCTTAAAGCTTAACTAACTACAACGTAAGCATGAAATACAGCTAAGCGTGAATGTGACGAAAGTAGAAAAAATAGTTAAGATAGCATATGGTTAAATCCTAAGTGCTGTAATAATAGGCAATCAGCAGCCAAGTTCCGAACAGGAAAAGGTTCAACGACTATTCCTCTTGAGGGAAGTACCGTGTAAGCTGATGACATGGGAAGCGGGTAGACCTAAACGTGTAATGACGTAGGATAAGATATAGTCTGTGCTTATGTGAAAGCATAAGAGGTCTGTCGGTGACGATAAGACTGCGTTAGAAGCTGCGTTCTAACGTGAACAAACTCCTAAAACTAAAGTAAGGACTTACGGTTCTTACATATGTTGTTTAAAAGAAAGGAATTAACCCTCTATTTTACTTTATTTTTACTAAAACGTATGTTATTATAAAAACATGAGGTGATAAAATGCAGATTACTCATGGCAGAGGATATGTTTATTCTATACAGTATCACATTGTATGGTGTGTAAAATATAGACGTAAAGTTTTAGTAGAAGAAATTGAAGAAAGTTTATTTGAAATTCTAAACAAAATAGCTGATGACAATGGCTTTAAAATATTAGAATATAATGGAGATAGAAAGTCAAATTAGACAATATATTCAAGGTCAAAAAATAAAGTAAAGTAAGGTG
>CAMTZM010000043.1 GCA_947086655.1 uncultured Eubacteriaceae bacterium | reverse complement strand
TTTGCTGCTTTTTGTTCATTTCCAAACATTTCAATCATTAAAAGCGTATCGTCAATTAAAATAATTTTGCACTTCAATTATAAAATATAAAAAAGGCAATGTTTTATAAACATTACCTTAATTTAATAACTTTATAGATTTTGTTTCAACAAAAGCCCCCTTATTATCTTATAATAATTTTTTAGCTCTAATATAACATTTGCTGATTTTTAATATTGTTTTATATTAATTTTTCTTGGAAAAAAGTGAAAAATAATAAAGACAAACCTCAAAACCCCTGTAAATATGGACTTTTTCCTTTTGTCTTTATTATAATAATTACTTAAAGCTTAAATACAGCCATAAAATTATTAAGATTTTTTATATACGGCATTAAAGCAAACAATTTCCCCCTTATAGAATACTTTTTCATTTCACAATTAAAACTTGTTTCCGTTATAAGTTTTAATCCAGCGCAAAGTTTTTCAACATCTTTTGCGGATTTTACACCCCATTTAAAAACCGCTGACGTATTTTTTACCGTATCGTGATATTTTGTTCCTTTAGCCGTTAATTTTGGCATTAATTCGGCAATTATAATAACATTTTTAAAACTTATTTTTATTATATTTAATAATTCTTTAACCTGTGTTTCCGTCAAATACATAAGCATACCTTCAATTAATATAATTGTATTTTCTTTTCTCTCAACTTCATCTGTCCATTTTTTCTCAAATGCAGACCCTGCAATCATTTTAACCCTTGCCTTTTCGCTAAAAAACATTTTTCTTGCTTCAATAACATCAGACAAATCCACGTCATACCATACTATTTTACCATTATCAACTCTTTCAAAACGGTTATCGAATCCACAGCCTAAAGATATACAAACAGCATTAGGATATTTATTGATATAAAATTTCATTGTATTATCAAATAATATTGTTCTTGCTACAACTCCCTCATGGCTCATAAATTTGTCATATTTACTGATGTCAATATCAAGTTTTTTAATAATTTCAACAGCTTTGCTGTCTTTAATTCTTGGATTGCACCTCATTGTTTCATTTGCCTTTATTACAAGAGGAATAAGCATTGTTTCTTCTACGCCCCTTAATTTTAACATATATAAAAACCTCCTTTTAATATAATTAGCTTAAGCTAACGTAATCTTAAAAAATTACGGAGCATAAGCTCCGCTATTAATTCTTTCAATCGAATTCCATTATACTTTTACATTCAGCGGTATAAAATGTACACAGGTCTTTTAGGTTTTCCACAGACTGATTATAAAGCATATCGTTAATTATTATTTCAAAATAAGCGACTAACATTTCGCTTATAATCATATGTTCAAACTAAGAGTTTAAAAGTTTTATGCAAGTCAATTTTTATTTACTTAAACGGCAAGTACAAACTTCTTATTCTCTATTTCTTCAACAGAAAGATTTACATCATATACTTCTCTTAACAGTTCTTTCGTAATTACTTTATCCTGATTGCCATTTGCAGTAATTTTTCCGTCTTTCATTGCAATTATACAGTCACTGTACGCTATGGACTGATTTATATCATGAAGCACCATAATAATTGTTATTCCATATTCTTTATTTAGTTTTCTTACAAGCTGCAATATTTCTATCTGATACTTTATATCAAGATATGTAGTTGGCTCGTCAAGAAAAAGATATTTTGTATTTTGAGCAAGCGCCATAGCAATCCATACTCTTTGCCGCTGTCCTCCTGAAAGCTGTGAAATGGGTGATTTTGCAAAATCTGAAATTCCCGTTATATCAATCGCAAATTTAATGCACTTTTCATCTTCATCACAATTTCTTTTATAAAAACCGTTATGTGCAATCCGTCCATAGCTTATTAGTTTTTCTGCCGTAATATCGTTTGGTGCAGTATTATACTGATGAACTATCGCAACCTTAGACGCAAACTTTTTAAGAGGTATTTTCTCTATATTCTCCCCATACAAAAGAACTTTTCCTTTCTGCGGTTTAAGATTTTTTGTAAGAACATTAAAAAGTGTTGATTTTCCGCATCCATTAGCTCCTATCAATGTAGTAATTTTTCCCTCCTCAATCTTAAAAGAAATATTGTCAAGAACTTTCTTTTTTCCGTTTTTATATGTAAATTCAATATTTTCAATTTCCATAGGTTTTGTCGCTCCTTTTTAAAAGAATTATAAAGAATGGACCGCCGAAAACAGACATTATTACTGCTGGCGAAATCTCATATGGATACGCAATCAATCGCCCTATTGTATCTGCAAGAAGCATTATAAAAGCGCCAAGCAATGCCGAAAACGGTATGAGTTTTTTGTGGTCGCTTCCTACAATCAGTCTGCCCATATGAGGAACAATAAGACCTACAAAGCTGATTGTTCCCGCAACAGCCGTTGTAATTGAAGCAAGCAAAACAGCAGATACAGATACGACTGCTCTTAAAATATTTGTATTTACTCCAAGCCCTCTTACTGTTTTATCCTCCAAAGCAAGCAAATTACATCTTCCCGAAATAATAAGGGCAAAAATAAAACCGATAACAGTATATATTGCTAAAAGTTTGACGTCCTCCCATGTTTTCATAGATATATTTGCATTTATTAACTCTGAAGCGCTTTGATAATTTTGTCCGCTTATTGAGTTGAAAACGCTTGAAAGACCTGCGAAAACAGAATTTACAGCAATACCAACAAGTATAATTCTAAGGGGTGAAAAACCGTTTTTATACGACAAATTATAAACAAGCAAACATGCAGTCATACCTCCTATAAATGAAAATATCGGAGTAAAGAAAAACAATGCCGGGAAATAGGCAATTATAACAGCGCTTATAAAACCAGAGCCAGATGATATACCTATAATTCCTGGGTCTGCAAGAGGATTTTTAAGCACAGCCTGAAACAATACACCGCTTACCGCAAGTGCTCCACCCGCAATCATTGCTATAATTATTCTCGGAAATCTTAAATCCAAAATAACTGCAACCTTATCATTATATTTAATAAATAATCCGCTCCACAACTCACCGTATGTAACATGTATACTTCCCATATTTACTGACAACACAAAGAGCGCCAATAACATCAAAGTAATCACTATAAAACTAATTATCTCCTTATATTTCATATCACTCACCATAAAGCATAGGCTCAAGAGCCGCAAGAGCCTGCGGATAATCAAATGTAGCACTCATACCAAAAAGCATATAGTCAACATCATAAACTTTATTATTTTGAACAGCTCTAAAATGTTTCCAAATATCATTAGAGGAAAATTCTTTTTCAAACATAGCAAGAGCTTCCTTTGGAAGTCCATGAGCGGTTCTTATAATAACATCAGGGTCACGGGCAAGCATTTCTTCCGGGCTGATTGTAAGAAAATCTTTTGAATTATCATGAAAAATATTTTCACCGCCTGCAAGTTCAACAAGAGAACCAGCGTATGAATTTTGAGTAGCAACAAGATAACTTCCCGGCAAACCCATAAGAACAAGTACTTTTGGCTTTTGACCGCTATGTTTGCTGTTATAGCTTGCCATAAAATCATTATATTCTTTGACAATTTCGTCAGCTTCTGCTGATTTGCCGTATTTATCTCCAATTAATTTTACGCTATCATATAAACCTTTTACACTTCTTAGATTTACAAACTTATAATTAACCCCTATATTTTCATATTGAATTTGCAAGTCATTTTTTAGCGTGTCAGGGCTTATAACATCAGTTGGATTTAGGGACTTTATAATTTCCATATCAGGCGACATAGGAGAACCAATGGTAGTTACTCCGCTGTACCTTGAAGCAATAGATGAAACAGTTGTTTCAGGAACGCCTATAAGATTTAATCCAAGCCTGTCTGTAATATCGCATATTGCTGCTGATGTTGCAATAATTTTTGTGTTGTTAGGCACTGAAGTTTCTTGTAGTTTAGGCATCGAATTATGACTTGTCTGCTGCTTTGTATCCGAATTTGCTTTTGATTTTATTTCAGAATTTACTTTTTTTTCATCAGAAACACTTACCATTGTTGTATTTTCTGATTCCAAAGTTATTTCGTTTGAAATAATTTCAGTTGATAAAACATCAGTTTTTGAAATATTGTCCATAATTTGTTCTGTTGAAGTTTCATATGTTGTTTCTCTGACATCTTCTGTTTTTATAGGAGCGTTTTCGGGGCTTGAAGCACAGCCCGAAATAATTCCTATTAACATTAAAAGCACAAAGAACAATTTTATTTTATTCAAAGAATTTTACCTCCTGTTAATTTCCATAATATTTGATAAAAAAACTAAGCATTGAAACAACATCGGCTCTTGTAGCTGATGATGTATAATTATATCCGTTTGTATTTTGCTTTGTAATAATACCTGCTTTTCCCGCCTTTATAACACCTTCCTTTGCCCATTCGCTGACATTTGCCGTACTCGGAGAAATGCTTTTATTTTCAAATACAATATTTTTATAATTTGCATACTTTGAAATAATAACGGCTGCCTGTTCGCAAGTTACAGGAGTATCTGGACTGAAATTTATTCCGTCTATTCCGCTTACAATACCGTTTTTTGCAGCCCATGCAATATATGGTGCATAGTATTTTCCGTTATCAACGTCTTTAAATTCACACTTGCCTGAAATTTTCTCACCGCTCATTCTGCCTAAAACAGTTACAAACATACCTCTTGTCATATCTTTTTCAGGTTCAAATGTTGTTTCTGTTATGCCGCTGAACAGTCCTTTGTTCACAATATCCTCAATTTCTTTTTCTGCCCAATGTCCTTCAATATCTTTAAACTTTGTCTGTGTACCTTTAATATTTTTTTCTTCCTTCAAAAATTCGTTTTCAGATTTTACAGCTGTCTTAGTATCGCAGTTCCAATAAAAACAAACATCTCTGCCCATAGGCGCAACATACATTTTAACTTTTACAAAGCTGCCGGCGTCAGGTGCTGTGAATTTAATATCAGCGCTGTCGTCTGATGCACTTTCTTTTATAACGCTGTATTGTATATCCTTATAACTGCCTTTTGGACTTTCTTGAACAGAAAATCTGATATTTGAAAGATTACTGTATAAAAGCATACGAACAGTAATTTCAACTCCTTTATCGGTTTGATCAACAACAGCTTTTTCATATACGGCACTTCTGCACATACCCTCTCCAAGTTCAATATTTCCCGTACCTCCGTCATCGGTTTTTCCTGTGTCGGGATTTACATAGTAAGTTACTGTATTCATTGTGTATGTTCCTTTTTCCATTGCAAAAGTATTAACTAAACCGATTGTCATTAAAATGCTTAAAGAAATAACATAGTAAATTATTTTATTTAAAATTTTCATTGTAAACCTCCTTCATAACCTAAACTGAAATTATAGAAGGCATACAGCCCTCTAATTTTCACAATTTATTCTTTCTCTAAATTTTCCGTTATATCAATATTTTCTTCATTCACAAGTTTATCCGGCATATATTCATTTATAAATTTTATAAGCATGGCTGCTATATCGACTCTTGTTATCGTAGCTTTCGGGTCAAACGTACCGTCTGCAATGCCGCTTAAAATACCAGCTTCAGCTAAAATCTTTACACTATTTTTTGCCCAGTCGCTTATGTTGTCATTATCGGAAAACTCAATTCTGTAAAGTCTGCTAAACTCAATATTTTCACTTTGAGCAAAATTACATAGCATTACCGCCATTTGCTCTCTTGTTATATTATCATTGGGAGAAAATGTTGTTTCATTTATACCGCTTGCAATCCCATTTTCAACAGCCCACGTAACAAATGGAAAAAAATAATCACTTTCATTAATATCGCTGAATTTCACATTTCTTTCTATATCTGTCACACCTTTCAGCCTTCCCAAAACAGTAACAAACATTGCCCTTGTAGTAAACATATCAGGAGCAAATTTATCTTCTGAAATGCCCGAATATACACCTTAACTACGTTTAAATGCTGAATCTTATATCAATGCCGTTCTCATCTGAAACATATACAATTTCAATCATAGTAACTGCAATATCGTGTTTCTCGTCAACAGTCAGTTCTTCCCACTGGCTCATAGGTTTTTCAAGCGGTTTAGTATCAATCTGTTTTTGTTTTCTGCTTTTAGTCTGCAATTTTTCTTCAAGAGAGATTTTTTTGCTGTGCAAAGTTTTTACTCTTTCATTGATGTAGTCAAAAAGCACACTGTCGGCATTAGCAAGTTTATCCATAAGTTTTTTTATCTCATCATCAGTGCGAAGTATCTCGGCTTTGATATTTTCTGTTTCCTTATCAGGTTTTTCACTTTCTTTTTTTGCAATTTTAAGATGTTCAAGCCTTTCTTTCATAGCTTCGTAAACCGCTTTTTCAACATCATCGGGTCTTAATAAATAAAGTCTTTTCTTCAAACAGCCGTTAGCTCTGTAATATCCGGCGTCATTATAGTATCTTCGGCAAATTGTGTGTGATACATTCCAGTGATAGGTAATATTAAAAGCATACCCGCAATACGCGCATTTAACTAAACCCACAAGCCAGGAATTTTTTGCCTTTAAATTATTTCCGAATTTACTGTTGTGTGACTTTTTGTCCTGTACCGCAAGCCAGGTTTCAGAATCGACAAGTCCCTCGTGATAGCCAACTTTTATGTATTCTGTTCCGTCTGCGTTTGCGTGCCTGAACAGACCGTTTATGCCATTAAAAGCCGACACATCATCAATTATTTCATAGCCTTTTGAGGAAAGATAAGCATATACTTCTTTATCCGCACGAACGTATAAAGGACTTTCCAAAATTTTTGAAAAATGGCTTCTGTCCATATTTGTTCTGCCTGATTTGAAATGCTTTGACGGTCGTGTAATGTCAATGTTACTATTTCTGAAATACTTAATTATATCAGCAAGTGAAACGTCATTTTTCTTATATAACTCATAAGCCTTTGTAACAACTTTCGCTTTGTCTGATGGAACAAGAACCGAGCCTGTTTTGCCATTTATAGTCTGTCTTTCCGGAACGTAGCCGTAATAAATTTTACCGCCCTGATAAAAGCCGGTTTCTCTCGCTTTTGTGTTATAAGCGTCTGCTACTCTTGCAGCTATTGTTTCTCTCTCAAATTCTGCAAAGTTAAGAAGATTGTTTCTCATCATTCTTCCTTCTTTAGTTGCTGTATTGAAAGGTTCAGAAAGAGAATAAACACTTATTCCAAGATTATCAAGTTCGTTTGTGATGTTAAGATACTCACGCATATTACGGCTGAAGCGGTCATATTTCTTAACAACTATTCTGCTTATCTCTCCGTCTTTTGCGTCTGACATCATTTGCTGAAATGCTGGTCTGTGTGCTATATCTTTTCCGCTTTTGCCGTCATCACAATATATGCGGTAATTTTCATTTTCACCCACATATTTAATACATTCAGCTTTTTGTGCGTCTATGGAAAGAGAGTTGTTGTCTTTGTCCTTATCACTGACTGAACGGCGAACGTAAATCGCTGTAATTCCGTTTTTATTTATTTTATTTTTCATAAAATCGACCTCCAAAATATATTTGATAAGCCGATTTTACGTTACTCTTGAATAAAGTATAGCATAACCGGCTTTTAATTTCAATCATACAGAAAACATTATTCGATATTTTTTTCTTTAGGTTTCAAAATATCATAAAGTCTGTTGATTTTAAGCTGTTTGATGTTTTCTGTAACCTTTTCGGGTAAATGTATTGTAACTTTTATTCCCGATTTTGTAATTTTTTCGTTTATTTTCTCCATAAAATTCACCTGCTTAATAATTATTTTTTTTATTTTCATAAATTACACGTACTGCTGTCAGAATAACTATTGCCAAAATTCCGAGAAAAACAATATTTATATCGAAATGACTTTTTATATTTATCATATCTGTAAAATAAATCATTATTGTTGCGGTTACTATACACAGCATTGTCTGAAATTTATCCCATTTTTCTTTAAGCAGTTTTATACCTGATTTTCCCGCAAAAAATATTGTTATTCCCATAAAAATCAGAAAAATTAATATAAGAACAATTATAATTACCCAATATAAAATATCAGCAATTATGATGTTTGGAATTTTATATACAAAACTGCTAATCCATTCCATACAGTTCCATAATTCTTTAACCGCATTATTTATACCTTGAAAAATGCCTGTTATCAAAGAAAAAATGTCATTAAGCAATAATTTATTTTTTAATACAGATATAACAGAAATAAGAATTATATAAAGCACAAACATAAATGCCAGATAATTCAGATATTCATTTTCCGACTTTAATTTATCAATTTTGCATTTACTGCATTTTTCAAAATATTCTTTTTTATATCTGATGTTAGGAGGTTTTCTCTTTTCACAATTCAGACTAACGGTCAAATTCGTGATTTCTTTTTCTCGGCTTTTGAGGGTTGTTTTTAATTTCTGAATTTCTCCGTTCAGCGTTTCTACTTTTGTCTGTTCTTTCGACAACTGCTCCTGTAATAATTCCGTCTGTAAAATTTTCTCGTGATTTATCTGATTTTCTTCGTTCAATTTCAGCACTAATTCGTTCAGTTTGTCTATTTCGCATTTCTGTTTCAATATCGTTTGTTCCTGTAAATTGTCTGCGGAACTGTTCGCTATTTGATTGAAATTCATTTATAAGAGCCTCCTTTCCAATCTGTATTTTAAATGTCTCCGCAAGCCTTTTATCACGCACTTTGTTGTTGTCCTTATCTTTAAAAGTTATATATTTTCGGCTGTCTTTCCATTCGGCTTTTATGCCTTTTTGTAAAAGAATATTTGTAAATTCCTCAACAGATTTTGCTGTTTGTTTTGCCGAATTTACCGCAAGAGCGATATTTAAAATCCAGCTTTCATATTTGCTTGAAATCGCCTTTTCAAGTGTTTTGTATTCGTTGATATTAAAGGTTGTAATTTCTGCGTTTTTCTCACAGATTGACTTATCATATTTTAATAAATTATTATCCGATAAATCTTTAAAATCTTGTAATTCCTTTTTTGAATAACAAAATTTTTTACCGTTTTCAAAGTTAACAGAATTAACAATTATATGTGTGTGAATATGGTTTTTATCCTTATGTGTTGCGTAACAAATCTCATAGCCTTTAAATTTATTCCAGCTTTCAACAAGCTCTGCCGCAATCTTATGCGCCTCATCAGGAGAAATATCTTCATCAGGAGAAAAACTTTGAACAAAATGTTTATATTGTCTGCCGCCTGTTTTATTCCAAGCCTTTTTCGTTGCTTTCATTTCATCAAGAGCGTTTATTCCTCGGCAATTATAACCGCTGATAAGTTTTTCATCTGTTTTCTCTTTTTTGGTAATATAGTTTATGGCGTTTGCTATACTTGCTCTTGAATTAATCGCTTTAATTACTGCCAATTTTTCATCAGCTCCGAAATTTGTTTATAAATTAAATCCAGATAAGGAGAGCAGTTTTGAATTTCATAACTGTTTACTTTTCTTGCAATTTGATTAAGATTGTTCCCGATAGCTTTTAATTCTTTTACGATTTCAACGCCGTTTTCTTTGACAATTATTTCTTTATCCGAAACGCATTTCATTAAAAATTCTCTTTGCTTTAATTTTGATTTTTCGATTTTATTTTTTACAAAATTTAATTCCTGTTCTGTAAGTCTGATTGAAATAATTTTATCTCTTTTTCTGTTTGCCATTTAATCAACTCCTAAAAATTTCACTTCAATTCTTGTGGGTTATTTTGCCGCCGAAGGCGGCTTAAAAAGGGGTTCAAAGGGGAAGTAGTCCCCTTGCAAGCGTCTGAATGGTATATCCATTCAGGGAGCTTGCCTAAATAACCGCCGATAAAATTTTACTAATATTTATAAACCGTAAACTTAGTCCGTAGGATAGCCTAATTAAAATTTTCAAGGCGGGTATTTAGTGAAAATAAGCTGAATAATTTTTGATAAAATGATGATTTTATTTTCAAAAAAACAACTTATTAATTTTTCTGATTTTGCAAAATTCAGCGACAATGTTTTTTAAAAAATTCATTTTTTATTTTTATAAAAATTAATATTCAGTGATATTTTTTCTGCGGTAATTTTTATTTTTATCCGGCTTAATATTTATGGAATATTTTCCGTAATCGGTACATTCTAAAATTCTTCCAGCTATAGCCTCATCAACCTTAAAAATATCGTCAATACTTCTTTCGCTTGAAATTATTGTAATAAGATTTTCATTGATATAGCGATAATTTACAAAAAGGCATTGTGAAATGTCTTTTTGTACGAGAATTTTTGTAAAACAAAAATTCGAGTAGCCTTTGGCAATATCATAAGCAATCTGAATATCCGCTGATGTTGGAAGTGAAACAACACCATCTTTTTCTTTTCCTGTTTTAAAGAAATCATCAATATATAAAACCTCTGTTTCTTTATACTTTTCAATTAATTTTTTATGAGCGGAATAATCATTTACGGTGCTTTTTAATTCTTTTACATCATTTAGCCAAAGCATATAAACAACGCTCTTTCCGTCACTTAAAAATTTACCGCATATAGATGTGCATAAATGAGTTTTTCCGCAGCCCGACTGACCGCCGATGTAAAACCATTTCTTTTGCTGATTAGTAAAATCAACAGCTTTATTTTTTATATCTGTCTGCCACTTTTTCGATATTATATAATTTTCGAAAGTGTACTTTTGAATAATATTTTTCAGACCACTTTTCGCAAGTCTTTTTAAAGTTTTTCTTATGCTCTGACACTTGCAGGGAACGACAATTTCTTTATAAATTCCATCTACCTTTTTGGGATAAAAAATATATTGATTGTTACCGCACTCTTTACAATCGTAATCTGTATTTTTGTCTGAATGTTCTGACGGAATATTGAGGGTTTCACATCTCTTTTTGCATTTTTCAAATTCCTCGTCAATAATAGGTTCCGTATTGTTCTGATTTGTCATCGTTTTCATCTTCCTTTCCTTTTTTGCCACGCTTGGATTTTTCATAATCCTCAAATGTCATTATGCTGTTTTTTCGCATATTATTTAAAATGCCGGATATATACTTTATGGAACGCTTGTTACTGAGGACAGCTATTTTTATACATTCGATTATAAGCTGTTCATCAAAGCCCTGATTTAACCAGCTTTGAATTTCTGAAATTTCAATATCTTTAACATCAGAATTAATATTCTGTTTGTAAAAATCAACAATGACAACAAGGCTTTTTGTTTCTTTGTTTTCTTTTTCTTTTCCTTTACTTTCATTCAATTTATTTTCTTTTATTTCCTTTCTTTTCTTTGTGTCATAATTCTGGGAAAAATCCTCTTTATTCTCGGAATTATGGCTTGCCAATATATAGCCGACTGTTTCCGAAGTGTCAAGAAGCCAATAATTATTGACTGTTCTTGGTGTTTTCTTAGCTCTTTCTCTTATTGCAAGCTGAAATCTTTTCTGTATGCCTTTTGAAGTTAGTATCTTTTCGGAAGTATAAAGCTGTTTATCAAAAAGACAATGCTCCGCAAGAAAAGAAACTATAGAATTTATTTTTTCAACTGTTAAGTTCAAATCGGCAGAGATAATGTACTCGTAATCGCTGTCTAATTTGAGATAATAGCCATTTTTATAAATCTCACAAAGCAAATATACATATACAATTATTCCGTCAGTGCCAAAACTTGCTTTTAAAATCTTTATTTTTCGATTTGAAAAAAAGTCGCAGTCAAAAGAAAAATAAATCAGACCATTTTGAATTGTTCTCGACAATTTTTTCACCTCTTTTCTTTTGATTTATGGTACAATCCAAGTATATGGCTTGACGTATAGAAAATCATTGCTGATGAATTGCTGTTTGATTGCTGTATTTTTTGAAATTGGAGTGAGATAAAATGAGTTACTGCGGATTTTCGCAAGTTATAAATATACTTTATAATCAAGTAGGAACAGTAGACCGATTAAATCAAACAATGTTTCTGACAGATTTTGTGTTTAAAAGTTATGATGAAAATAAGACTTTAATAAAAGATATTTCAGGGATAAACAGGTGGTTTACGGGCGAATATTCTGTTGACGGAGATATAAGAGAATATTACGCTAACAACAGAGAAAAACTGTGTTATGATATTGAAAATGAATATTATAAAAATGCCGCTGATTTTTATTCAGCGGCAGATGAAATATATAAAATAGTTTTATGTGATACAAGCATAAGTGAGGGCAAAAAAGAAGAATTATGCAAATATTATAAAAAAGATAAGCATAGCCTTTCTGTGTTTTTAGCGGAAATTTTAATATTTTCAATGTGCAGGGAAAAGTCAAAATTAAAAATAAAATCTCCTGTTGCTGATAAAATTATTGTGGGTTGTAAAGCCAATAAGCCCTGCAAATTTTTTGTTGGCAGAGATAAAGAAATAAAAAAACTGCACAGCCTTATACAAGATAATAACTGCGTATTTGTTAAGGGTATAGGCGGTACAGGAAAAAGTGAGTTTGTAAAAAAATACATACAATTACATAAAAATGAATATACCAATATTATTTATTTAAGATACAACGGAAATCTTAAAAAGATGATAGCTGATATTCAATTTGTAACTGATATGGAAAAAGACGATTCAGAAGAGCGTTTTCACAAGCATTATAATTTTTTAAAGTCATTAAGAGATGATACGCTTATTGTTATTGACAACTTTGATACAACAATAGAAAATGAACCTTTTTTTGATGATTTTACAGACAATGAATACAAGATTATTTTTACAACACGAAGTAATTTTGAGGACTGCGAATATTTACAGCTTGATGTAATAAGAGATGATGAGCAGATTTTAAATATAATAAATTATTTTTATGCTGTAAACACTGAAAATCGTTCTGTATTGCTCTCTATTGTAAAAACAGTATACAGACACACTCTTTCAGTTGAAATAGCCGCAAGGCTGTTAAAATCGTCAAATATAACTCCCTCTGAACTTTTAGCTAAGCTTGTTAAAAACAGAATAAAACTTGACAGTGAAGAAAAAATACAAATAAAAAAAGACAATAAAACAAGCAAAAAAACTTATTACAATCATCTGCATACACTTTTTAGACTGTTTGAATTAACCGAAAAACAAAAATATATTATGATTAATTTTTGCTTTGTTTCAATAAATGGAATTGACAAAGGGTTATTTTTAGATTGGATAAAAGAACCGACAGCAAATAATATAAATGACCTTATAGAGTTGGGATTGATAAAATGCGATGATAGATGGATTTATATAAATCCTGTTATAAGAGAGGTCGTTATGGCGGAACTCGAACCAAAAGTTACTGACTGCAAAGACTTAATAAGCAGCATAAAAGCTGAATGTATAGCCTATGGAAGTGACAAATATTATTATATGGTTATGCTTGAGTTTGTGGAAAATATAATTGATTTTATAAGTATCGATGATTTTGAAATTTTTATGAACCTGCTTGAACAAAGTTTTTGTTATGCGGAAAAGTATAAAGAATTATGGATAATGAGAAAAATTATAACAGTAATGCGTTATTATATCAAAAATGAAAATTTATTAAATATCAGATACAAGATTTTATTTTATATGTTTAAAGCACAGTATGCTGTTTTAAGATACGCAAACGCTTATGACGGAGCAGCCTTTATTGAAAAAGATATTGATATTATAGGAAAAAATCCCGAAAAAGAATTTAAACATCTGCTCTCAAATCTGTATTCAAATCTTGGGTTTTATAAGCAAATACAGAATAAATATAATCATATAGAAATTTTGAATTGCTATGAAATAGCATATCAGCTTTTAAAAGAAACAGACGAATTATATAGTTATGACGGGTATATTCTTGCCAAAAAGATAGCCGAATGTTACGCTGTTTCGGGCAATATTAAAAAGGCTATTGAGGTATTGGAATTGTTTGCGAAATATTTTAAGCCGCCTTATATACCACAAAATTATTCTGAATATATTGTGTGCTGTCAAAAAGAAAAATTTAATTCCTTGCTTGAATATGCTGAACTTCTTGAAGTTATCGGTGTTTTGAAATCTAAAATAAAACAGAATACAGATTTTGAAAGAAAAACAGTTTTGAAAATTTATAATGCTGTTTTCGAGAATAATCCCGAAAAACTCACAAAATATACAGAGGTTATAAAACTTTTAAATTAGAAAATAAATATGTTATAGATAATGTTATAAGAAAATAATAATTAAAGATTAAACCAGCTACTATTTTAAGCAGTTTTATTCTTATTTTGAAATAAATTCAAATTGAAAATAAAACTGCTCTTAATTAATATTAGACTTTATTAATGCAGGTATTTTTTTGTATACTATAATATTATACATTGTCCCTAAACCAATAATATCATATTCATATTGTTTATAATATAAGTTTATTTATAATTAAAAAAGTCAGCAAGTTTAAATATACTGACTTTAATTATACGACATAAATATTTTAATAACTTAAAGTTATCTTTTTAGTAGCGTTGTTATATGCAATATTCGCACCAAGAGATTCACTTACCGCACGAAGTGGAATAAAAGTTTTATCATTATATATTTCAGCGGGTACGTCAAAATTATAAACTTTATCGTTCACGCTATATTCAGTTTTTCCGATTACAAACTTAACAGTATTACCATTTTTCCTTGCGTAAGCCGCTCTTGCGTTACTATCCCAGTCTACCGTACAGCCTATAAGTTCCGCTATATCCCTTAAAGGAACAAGAAGTCTGCTGTTTTTATTTATTGCACCAAGTTCATCAGCGTTTTGTGATATTATCGTCTTACCATTTTTTCGTGCGTTTTCAAAAATCGCTATTTCTTCTTCTGTTTGCGGAATTACAAAAGATGTATCAATATCAATAGGCTCCATTATATTAACAATCTTTGTTTCTTTTCCCTCGTATGGAACATTGTAATCAACTGGATAATCAGGGTCAGATTTAAGTATTACAACATCATTATCAGAAACAGCAATTTGATTAATAGTTTTGTCAGTTATCAAAGCATAAGCATTTCCGTTACTTAACTGAGTCAAATCACTTTCACCATCAAACCATTTAGTTGTTGCCCAGCTCACAACTTCATCTTCTTTAACTGTTTGTTCAACATAAGTTATAATTTCACCGTTCCGTATTATAGGAAAATAAAATAAATATACATTAACACCATCAGGACTTTTTGTTGGGTATCTCTCATTTCCATCGTATTTTTCCTGATACTCCATAGAAAAAGGAGTTCCTATTGATGAACCTATACCAAAACCATTTCTTGAAAGCATATCATAATCATCAAAAAGTTTTTCTTTAAAGATTTTAATTGCTTCCGAATTGTCAATAGTTTTAATTAATATTTCATTTCCTACACTTTCTGCAAATAAAGATGTAGAATATACTATTGTAAATATAACAGCAAATAATAAAAAACAATAAATTCTTTTCACAATTATGTCACCTACCTAACATACTTAAAACATTTAAAAAGATAATACACAGGGAAATAGGAATAATATAATAATTATTTTCACTATTTCCCCTTAGTATTTTATAAAACTTTTTATCTAATTTTATAAAGTCCCTCGTGGCTATCTCGTTGCTCATAAGAAAAAGAATTATCATTAACATAATTACAATCAACCACTCTTTTATAGAAAGGGTCCATAATAGAAACAGTATTATATTTTGAGCTTCCTTTTTCCTGATAACCTTCAATTACAACTGCGTGTCCACCGCCAATATTATATCCTATTGCTTGCCATATAGGTCTTCCTGCATTAATCTCAGTCTTTATTTTAGAAAAGGTTAATTCAAATTGATTAAATTTTGTACTTGAATAGTCATAATAATCATAAAAATAGTTCTTTACTTCATCATAATCTGCTTTACGGTCATTACCTGTACAATTTGCTTTACCCGTTATTTTCAAAATATTATCTACAGAAACATTTTTACCATAATGTTTTAAAATTGAAGACATACAAGCAGCCCAACAAGTATTTTCAGACTGTCCCAAAACTGATAAACCAAGCCACTTTCCATTTCCAGTTGCAACAGTCATAGGTATGGTCTTTAAATCTACAAATTCTTCTTTAATATCAACAATATCTAATTTATCATCAGATAATGGCATTACTGGCTCAGTTATAGATTCATCATCATCTTTATTTTTATTAATTAAGACTGATTCATCATCACTTATGGCAAAAATATCAAAAGCTTCATCTGCAACCATTCTGTATGTATCATAAGATAAATTATTGATATTGTCAGCAAAAAATTCACTTATAGCAAAATAATTATTGCCATTATCACTTTTAGTCATCTCAATTATACGTTCAATATTTCCGTCAATAAGTATAGGAAACACATAAACATTTGAGTTTGTAACAAGGAACGGCTGACCTATTGTTGTATTTGTCATATCAATGCCATCTCTTCCCAAATTAACTTCCATTAAATTTGTTACTACATCAATATTTTCCATAAATTCATCTTTAGCATTACTGCAATCCTCTGTTTCAACCAATACAGAAGAAACTATTTCAGATTCTGCTGCAAATACAGGACAAATTGATGTAACACCTATAAATGATGTAACCAACAACGCAACTAATTTTTTTAATTTAAACTTCATTATTAATTCCTCCCTTTAAAACAAGTAATTTTTATTTTATATTTGCCGCCAACAAGCATTAAGTAATAGTAAAATTAATTTCTTTATAATCACCCCTTTCTAAAAATGAAAACTTATCTTTATAATAAAAATATTAGAAATAGGTAAATTATTGAAATCTACATCTTTTTCCAAATTATTTATATAAAGAAATCCTAATTTACATCAGTTCCAAAATATTAAATCTGATTTGTTTTTTTGAAACTGTAAATAGTTTATTACATAAGGCGAATTTTGTCAATATCTATTTTTTAAAAAAAATCAGATTTAAAAATGCATTGACATTTAAAAAAATATATACTATAATGTATATGAGGTGATAAAAATGGCTGATAAAAGAAATATTTCTTTTTATTTAAGTGAAAAAGAAGAAGAAGTGATGAAAATACTTTGGAAATCTGACAAACCATTATCCGCAAAAGAAATTACGGCTGAAATTAATTGTGAATGGGCTGATAAATCTATTCAGGGTATTATAAGAAAACTTGAAGAAAAAAAGGCAATAGAAGTGGCAGATATTGTAAAGGTATATAAATCTAACGCGCGTTTGTTTAAACCAACAATTTCATCTGATGAATATGCAGTAATGCAATTTGATAAATATTATAATAATGATAAAAAAATTCCATTTATTTTATCCGCTTTAGTGGAAAATAAGAATGATGACGCTAATTTACCAGAAATTTCAATGGATTTAATTAAAAATTTTAAGGAAAAATGATTATGGAAATAAATACATTTTCTATTTTCACATCATTCATTTGGTTTAATTTTTTTATGGTTATTACGATATTAGTAAGAAAAAAACGCGCGTTTTATAAATACTTTTCTGTATATACTCTGTTGACGCTTGTTGTCTTATGTATATTAAAAGTATTTGTTGTTTATGAATTTCCATTTACATTAAATATTGAATCAACAAATATAATGACATCAATTCAAAGTATATTAAAATGCAATATTCCAATAAATACAAATATAGTGTTTAACCTTTGTATAGGTCATATTCTTATTATATTTTCACTGTTAGGTTCAATAATATTTGCTTATAGGAGCTTTTCCTATTCTGTTAGAGCGTATAAATTTTTTAACTCTCTTCCGCAGACAATTAATACTGATGTAAATAGAATTTTATCGGAGGTGCAAAAATTTACAGGTTTTAACAGAAAAATGAAAATTGTTATACATAAAAAAATAAAATCTCCCGCTGTAATAGGATATTTTAAGCCTATCATTATATTACCTCAATTAGATTTTGCTTATGATGAAATCAGGGGAATATTTGTTCACGAAATTATACATTGTAAATACAAACATATGATTCTAAAATTAATTGTAGAATTTATAAGAATTTTATTTTGGTGGAATCCTTTGGTTTATTTATTTAGCGATGAGGTTAATAATATACTTGAATTTCACGCTGATAAAAAACTAAGCTCTTTATTGAATGAACAAGAAATAATATGTTATTTGGAAGGTATCGCAAAAGTTGTTAAAAATAATTATACGCAGCAAAAAAAGTTACCTTCAACAGCGTTAGGATTAGCTGTAAACGTCAATGAAAGCATTACAGAACAAAGGTTCATTATGCTTGGAAAAAATATATATACAGAAAAACAAACGTTAAAAAATAAAATTATTATTTTAATGACATTATTACTTTTTTTTGTTTCTTATATGTTTGTTGTTCAGCCATATGGTGAACCTACCGAAGAAGATTACAATGACGGCGCCCCTGTTATAACTGATGATTATTATATTGTAAAAGAAAACAATGTTTATATGCTATATGATGGTGATGGTAATCCTGTCTGTGAAATATCTCAAGACGAATTGGAAAAAGATTATAATTATTTAAAGATTAAGGAGGAAAATAAATGAATCTTTATAAAAAAATTATATTAAATATTATGATAGTATGTGTTTTTTCAAGTATTCTTACGATAAATGTATTTGCGAAAACTGAACAAAATATTTCACAGAATACTGCTGTTTTAAATATTCAAGATAATATAGCGGTACCATATTCGGAAACAACCGGATATAAGTATAAATATATTAACGGCGTAAAATATAAAAGACTTTGGTCTTATACACGTCAGGAATGGATTGATAAACATTGGACAAAAGCTTAAATCTTTACATCTACAGGATTTGCCTTAATATCATATATTAGTTTATCAAAAATAAAAAGTCAGTAGTTAAGTACCCTCTTAATTACTGACTTTTTTTAATATTTTTTATTTATTATTTTTTGCCCAATCTTCAAGAAGTTTATATATTACGTCTTCTATTTACTTAACAATATATTACTTTGGAAAATAATTTTTAAGATTATCGCTTGTAAAACTTGTTTTTTTTGACACACTTGTCTTTTTCGATATAACCTCATTAATTTTATTTTTATCAAGTTTTTTAGCCTTGCTTAATTCTTTAAACTGTACAGCCTGTTTCATTGAGGGAATAATTCCATATTTTAAAATTGAATTTGTCTTTATAAATATTTTCTGATATAGTTGTGTCTTTAGAAGCCTGATTAAGATTATTTGAAAGTTGCCAAGTAATAATAATTATTTTTTGTAAACCAGATAAATCAACATTTAGTATATATCTATCCAAAATCATTTTTATAAAAAATGATTCACGAGTTTTATTTGATTCTCTATTTTCCAATAATATACCTTTCTTTTAAAAATTCCTGTTTTCGTTATTATCTAAAACTATTTTATAATTACATTTAAAAATTCTATTTTTTATATTTTTTGAGTAGCGCAAAATCGGCTTATTTCTCAAGTTTTTTGACATTGTTAGGGTGTATCAACAGGAATGCCAATAAGTAATTCAATGTCTGAATTATATATAATGCAAAGTTATTTACAGCAAGATTTATTAAAAGCAAAAGGATTAAACAATTTTGATGCGTGGGCAAGCTGTTTT
>CAMTZM010000042.1 GCA_947086655.1 uncultured Eubacteriaceae bacterium | reverse complement strand
TCAAATTTTATAATCCCTTTGTCTTGTTGTGTCCACTCTATAGGGTACATTATACTCTGTTGTGCTTTCTGTCGTATTTTCTGTTGTTGTCTCTGTTGTACTTTCTGTTGTATTTTGCGTTGTCGTCTCTGTTGTACTTTCTGTTGTACTTTCAATAGGGAATAAAAAAACTCCGCCGCTTAATGCCTTTTTAAGTACAAGCGCTGCATCAAGTGCACTTATTTCAATTTCACTATCATTACTTGATACTTTTGCCGCTTTTAAAAAATGCTCCTTATCAACAATATTTTCATTATCAGTTAAAAAATTATTGTTAAGTACATATTCTAATATAAGAGAGCAATCGTTAATATCAACAATTCCATTATTATTAACGTCACCTGAAACAAAGTCATCTGCTTTTATACAAAAAAACGACGAAAACATAATAACAGACAATAACAAAATACTTATAAACTTTTTCATATAAATCTCCTTTTACAGCTTATAAAGTTTTTTAGCGTTATTAACAACATTTCTTGTATCAAAAACAATTTTATCTTTTAAGCTGTCCATATTTTCAATAATATGCTTATGCGCTGTTAAAACAACAATCATATCACATTTTTGAATAAATTCATCAAAATTTTGCGTCTGCCCGTCTACTTTGTTTTCACTTACCATTGGGTCATATATATTTACGCCTTTTGCAAAATATTTCTCAAATCTTTCAAGTATTTGTAATGTAGGACTTTCCCTTAAATCATCAACATCCTCTTTATATGTAAGTCCGTAAAGTCCTACGGAATTTAATGATTTTATTCCATTTTCATTCATTATACCTACCATTTTTTCAATAACATAATCCGGCATTTCATCATTTACATGACGACTGGCAAGAATTACATTTACAAGGTCTGGATAATCTCCAACTAAAAACCATGGGTCTACGGAAATACAATGTCCTCCAACTCCTGGCCCCGGATTTAAAATATTAACTCTTGGATGTTTGTTAGCTATACTTATAAGTTCGTACACATTAATATTTTCTCTGTTGCATATTTTAGCAAGTTCATTAGCAAAAGCAATATTAATATCTCTGTATGTGTTTTCAACAACTTTACTCATTTCAGCAGTTTTAATATCAGTTACAACTATATCGCCTTTGCAGAAACTTTTATACCATGATTTAACTTCTTCTCCGACTTTTCTTTCGTCTGCTCCTATTGTTCTTGAGTTGTTTTCAAGTTCATAAATCATATTTCCGGGAATAATTCTTTCTGGTGCGTGAGCAAGGTGAACATCTTTTCCTAATTCGTATCCATATTCTTTAATAATAGGCTTTACAAATTTATCAATAGTTCCCGGAGAAATAGTAGACTCAATAGCTATTATAGCTCCCTTAACACAAACTTCAAGAACATTTTTTACAGCATTTATTACATATTTAGCTTCAATTTTTTTATTTTCTTTTATGTATGGAGTTGGAACAGTAATTATATAACGGTTTGTAGATAAAAGTTCTTCAGAAAATTTAATTCCATTTTTAACCGCTTTATCAAAAAGTTCTGGAAGTCCCTTTTCCTCAAATGTAAGTTTTCCTTCGTTAAGAGATTTTACAAGTTCCTTATTTAAGTCAGTTCCCAAAACTTCTATTCCATTAGCCGCAAACATAAGCGCCGTAGGAAGTCCAATATAACCTAAACCAACAATATTTAATGTATTCATTTTAATTTTCCTCCTGATATATCCAATCTGTTTCTCCGTTTATAGGTCTTGATAATACCCACATAAAATAAAGTTCTTTAGCGGCTTTAGCCCTTGTTACCTGCTTTTTAGGCTCAAGAACAACACCGTTTTTCATTTTTCCTCTTTCAATTTCAAAATCACTTCTTATTAATCCCAATTCATATGCTTTAATAACTTTTTCTTTATATTTTTTTGATATCTTATCTGTATCAGTTATAGTTCCAATTCCTGCAAGAGGATAATACTGTGCTTTCTCCCCTATTAAATTTGAATCATAATTAGGGTCGTCGGGAGAAAGTTCACTTCCATTATAGTCAGTCATATATTTAGGTTTCTCGTCAAATTTTTCAATATAAGCATCATAAACAATAGAAGCCATTATCTCTCTTGTCAAAGTTTCATTTTTATAATCTTTAAATAAATCCTCATCTAAATTCCAAAGTTTAGCCGTATACTTAGCAAACTCTTTCGCTGTTACAATTTCATCTGGATTGAATTTTCCGTTATCGTCTTTTTGCATTATTCCAAGCTGTACAAGCTTTTCAATTTGGTCACGGTAATATGCTCTATCTCCTGAAATAGTATCATTACATACCTCCGGATAAACCTTTTCCCAGTTATCTGTTTCAAGAGCATCTTTAACATCGTTTGTAAATAAATTTACAATGCTTTTAAGTTCATATCTTCCGTTTTTATAATTTTTATATATTTCTTCTGATATTATACGGGCGTACTGCTTTGTAAGAGCTTCTTTGAGATGTGTTCCATCAATTTTATTTTGAGGATGCCCATTTGCATAACTTCCTGAATTTGTTTTCCCCGGAGTTTCTCCGGCTTCAAGACTCATAACAATAGCTTTTATTCCTTTAACGCCTATTTCATTTGCATACTCAACACTTCTTTTGTTCAAATCAACTAAAATAACATCGAGTTCTTCTGCTGTTTCCCTCATTATCTGAGGAAATTTTCTATTTGTAAATGAATCTTTAAATACATAATTATCATCAGCATCTCCTTTAATTCTTGTCATAGGCGTTACAAGTATAGGAATCATACCTCTTGCTTTAATTGCCGGAATATAAAAGTCGGTAATATATCTTTTATACATTTCCTCTGTTGAACCGCCGCCAAAACGTGCGTTTTCACCATCAGCAGTTCCTATATCCGTTCCGTTTCTTTCATCATTATGCCCTGATTGTATTAATATGTAATCTCCCTTTTTTCCGCTCATCAATATATCATTCAAACGGCCTTCCTGATACATGCTTTTCATTGAACGACCACCCATAGAATAATTAATAACATCGGCTTTTTCCAAATCAAAAAGTCTGTCGAAAACCTGTCCCCAACCGCTCATAGGAGCTTCATCAAAAGTATAGCTTTTTAGAGTAGAATCTCCTAAAGTATATACTGTTGTCTTTTCCCCTTCAGCCTTTTTTCTTACAGAAATAGGGGTAACACTAATATTAACAACACCTATTTCATTATTGGCTTTAAGCGGCTCAATTTCAATATCTATATAATCCATTCCATTGGCATAATTAAAAGACCATATATTTTCATTCCACGTACCTTTATTTTTTACCGGAACAAGCTTAGCTGCATCCCAATACTCATTTGTATCTACTCTTGCCGCCTGCATTGCCGATACGTTTATTGAAGTATCTTCTTTTCCTCCTGTTACTTCAACGTCAATTTTATAACCGCCTGCCGGAACTTTTACTCTAAAAATCATTCCTCCAAAATTGTGAGTTGTCGATTTTGAAAATGAAATTTCTTCCCCGTTTTTATCAACAAGTTTAAATCTTGACTCATCTTTTTGAGTATATGCAAAACAATTATCTTTCATTTCTATTCCCTCAATATCAACTTTGCGAGGCGGCATAGCCAAACTTTCATAAACAAAACCGTATCCAAGCTGGTCTGAATAAATCGGAACATGATTTCTGTTATTTCCAACATTTGTACATGAATCTTTGTAAACCTTAGTAAAATTAAAACTTTTTTTATTTTTTGAGTCAAGCAAATCAGAAATAGCCGATACATTTGCATTCTCTTTTATGCTATAATCTCCAAAAACATTTACTGTCCCTCCGAAAAACAACAATACCGATAAAGCTATTGGAATAACCTTTAACTTCATTGTAATTTTCCTCCTATCCTTTCTCCTAATTTAACCTTTGTTTCAATTAAGTCATTACTGTTTTTCAAAATATCATCATCTAAATATATATATCCTTTTTTAACCAATAAAACAACCGTTGAACCGCCAAATTCAAAATATCCTTTTTCTTCCCCCCTTTTAAAATCTTCTTTTCCATAATAATTTACAATTCTGCCTACCATCATAGCGCCTACTTCTATTTGCGCCACTTCTCCAAAGTTTTCAGTTTCAAGAAACGTACAATAACGACAATTTCTTTTGTATATATTATACTTTTTCAAAGCAATAGGATTAACCGTGTGAAGTTCACCTTTTATAAATTTGCTTTTTCCTTTAGTACCATCATCAATATAACAATATCTATGATAATCATCTACTGATAATCTGAAAATAAGGCATTTCCCTCCGTTAAATTCTTTTGCCTTTTCAGTATCTCCAATTAAATCTCCTGTACTATAATACGATTCTTTTATACAAAATTCACTGTCTTCATTAATATCAAAAACTAAAAGCTTTGAATCACATGGACTTATAAACGCCTCATTATTTTTATCGACAGGACGCTTTATACTTTTTATCTTTCTTGTAAAAAATTCATTATATGATTTAAATCTGCTTTTTTCATATTCCGATAAATCAATTCCATTTTTTTGAACAAAACCTTTTACAAATCCTGCTGACATTCTGCTGTTCATTACTGCACCAGCAGCCTTTGACACAACTGGTCTTGTAAGAGCTTTAAGCATAGTCCTTCCTATAAAAGTACCATATAAAAATTTTAATGTCTTATTCTTTCCTTTTTTTACTTCAATAAACTCATTATTCCTATTTTTTATTCTTACTTCCATAATTATACACCCGCCATTTTAAGCCACGCAAGCTCCGCAACACCTATTGCAAGAAAAACGAGCATTGCTTTAATACCCGGCTTTTTAATTTTAATTTTAGATATATACAAAACCGCAACTAAAAATAATACCGCTCCATAAAATACATGAAATTCAATACCTATTTTATATACAGGATTTTTTAATATATATATAAAAGGGACAATCAAAGCAATACTTGTAACCGGAAGCCCCTCATATACCTTTCTTGCTCCGTTTGACGTTTTCTGTCTTTCTTCCTCCATTACGTTAAAATATGCAAGCCTTATAAGTGCAGCAAGTACAAAAACTATCGGTATCAAAACCTGATACCATTTTCTAAGCCCTATTGAATATCCTATTACCGCCGGAAGAACTCCAAAACAAACTAAATCTGCCAAAGAATCTATTTGTATTCCAAATTCTTTTTGCTGCTTTGTCCTCTCCATAGTACGTGCAACACGCCCGTCAAACATATCGCAAAAACCAGAAAACATAAGACATAAAACCGAAATCTCAGTTTGTCCGTTAAATGTTAAAAATATTCCCATAACCGATGATACAAGCCCTAAATACGTAAGTATCACTGTATAATTATAAAAACCTAACATGGCTAATACTCCCTTTCCGCATTACAAATAAAATTCCCCTATTGTTGTTTATTTTATCACAAATACACAAAATAAACAACCGGAAATAAATAATTTAAACAATCAGCATTTTATAATAATTAATATTACTGTAACAGAATTATTTTAAATGAATAAAATACATTATCAGCAAAATTAAGGAGGTAGCCTCATGAATAATGATTTTTGTATTCCATATGAACAAACAATAGAAGTGCGTTCCCTTGCCACCGCTTATATGCCTTTTCAATATATGTGCGACCTTTTAGATTATGAAGATGCACTTGTAAAAGGAACTGTATTTCCTGAACTCACATTGCCTTACAGCAATAAACACTGCTGTCATTAAAAAATATAAATTCTTAAAAAGGAGGTATTTACATGACAAGAGACTCTCTTTTATATCATCTTACGGTTTTAGATTTTATAGCCGTAGATTTAGCTCTTTATCTTGACACTCATCCTACCGATACAGAAGCAATAGCAAAATATAACGATGTAATTAAAGAAGCTGATTCTGTAAGATGTAAATATGAAAAAATGTATGGACCTTTATGCTCATTCCGCTCAATGAGTAATGACTGTGAATTTACATGGATTAATAATGAATGGCCTTGGTCGAAAAAATTTAATTTTTCATTAAAAAAGGAGGACTGTTAGAATGTGGGTATACGAAAAAAAGCTTGAATTTCCGGTTAAAATTAAACAAACAAATCCTAATCTTGCTAAAATTATCATTACTCAATATGGCGGAGCTTACTTCGTTAGGGTATACTCCATTTTATAACAGTTGACTGTATAAATAAGTATATGGTAACATAATTTCTGTTTACATACTTTACGCTAAAATGATAGGCATTAATGAAGAAGATATTAAGTATTTACTCTCTAACGTGTATGATTACTTTGATATTGAAAAGTTTGCCAATAATAAAATATCTATTGGCTGATTATTTCATAATTGATTTTAAGAATTTATTTCTATGTACCTTGATAAAAAGGCTTTTTTGCAGTAAAATGGCATTAAGTAAAATTATAATATATGAAATTGGTGATACATTTGAAAGATAAAGATACATATACTAAAAAATATATGTCTGATAATAATGTTTTTGCAGACGCTTTTAATTTTCTTATTTATGACGGTGAAGAAGTAATAAAACCCGAAAATTTAAAAACTCTTGATACATCTGTATTAAGCGTGCCGTTTGGGAGTGATAATACAAAGTCTCCTGTACAAAAAATACGTGATTTATTAAAATCAGCGGAGATAAAAGAAGACGGCGAAAATATTTACCTTATTTTAGGTCTTGAAAATCAATCTGAAATTCATTATGCTATGCCTGTAAGAAATATGCTTTATGACGTTTTGGAATATACAAGACAGGTTGAGAATACAGCAAAAACTCACAGAAAATTAAAAGAATATAAAGGAGTAAATGCGGGAGAATTTTTATCAGGATTTTACAAAAATGACGAACTTATACCGGTAATTACTTTAGTTATATATTTTGGTTTAGATGAATGGACTGCCCCACGTTCGATATTTAATATGTTTAAGATAAAGAATAAGAAGATTCTTTCATTTGTTAACGATTATAGAATAAACCTTATTGCACCTTATGAACTTGATGATAAAAAAGCTGAAAAGCTTCACTCAAATTTAAAAGAGGTTTTGCTGTATATTAAAAATTCCAATGATAAAGAAAAGCTGAGAGATTTAGTACAAAATGACAAAAAATTTTCAAGACTTGAAAGAGACGCTGTTTATGTTATTAATGCTTTTACAAACTCTAATTTGAAAATAGATGAAAATCAGGAGGTGTTTGATATGTGTAAAGCTCTTTTAGATATTAAAGAAGAAGGAAGACTTGAGGGTAAACTTGAGGGCGGAATTATGTCAACGGTAAAAATGTGTAAGAAATTTGATGTTTCATTTTCAGATACAGTTAAAGAAATTTCAGCAGAGTTTAAATTAACAAAAGAAGAAGCAGAAACCAAAGTTAAGGAACTTTGGTAAAATAATTAATATTTTTAGTCGGGGAGAAATATAAACCTCTCCGATTTTTTTGTAAGCTATTATAAACATACAAGGCTTATTTGGTGTGTAAACAATGCTATTACAGCAAAATCAATGTTATAATAATTACATATTTTTCAGATATTAAAAATATAACTCTAATATTTATATATTTGTATGTCGATAAATTTAAAAGAATAAATTATAAAAGAGGGTGTTTATATGAGAAATTTTTCAAAAAAATTGGCGTATTTATTTACATTTATATTAACGCTTAATATAGCGTATGTTATTTACGCTGATGCAGCTGCTGGAAGTGAAGACAATCCAATACTTATATATACTCAGACAAGCTTTTCAAATGCTACTGAAGATAAATATTATAAACTTGCCGCTGATATTAACATTAAAAACCCTATATCATTTATAGGTAAATTAGACGGAGGAGGACATACAATAAATAATATGTCAGACACTCCTTTATTTGAAATAAACAGCGGAACAATTAAAAACTTAACTGTAAAATCATCAGTTCAAAATAAAAACGCCGGATTTGTAAAAACAAATACAGGTGTAATCTCGGATTGCTATTCCATCGTTAATATAAACAGCGATATTAAAACCACATCAAATTGTACGGCTGCCGGTATTGCACTTTTTAACAAAGGTGTAATAGAAAAAAGTCACTCTATTATAACAGGACAGATTTTAACTGACGGACGTTTTTTTCTTTCTGCTGAAATAGGCGGAATTGCTCATGATAATACAGACGGTACAATATCAAACTGTTACAGCGAAATAAATATATCTAAAATTGAATTGAAATCAACAGCTTTAAACGGAAAAGACAAATCAATAAATTATGCTGGTATCGCACTAAAAGGCGGAACTGTTGAAAATTGTTACTCTGAAAACAAAATAAATTATACTGCCGAGGGAAGCGGAGACACAATATTAAATCTTTATGGAATATCTCAAGAGGGAAATTATAAAAACAGCTATTATGTAAATACCGATGGATATACATATACTGGCGGTACAAAAGTAAACAGTATAACAAACTTAAAACCATCTTCATGGGATTTTAATTCTATATGGACGATAGACAGCAATTTTAATGATTCAAAACCTTATCTTCTTCCATCAAAGCTTTACTCGTCTTTTACATCAAAAACTCTTTACGCTAAAGAAACAGCAATAGCTGAAATAAAACTGACTTCTGCATCTCTTTATAACGAAAAAGCAATGAATTTCAGTTCCGACTCAAATTGCGTATCTGTTGATAACACCGGAAAAATAACAGCAGTTAAAGAGGGAGACGCTACAATTACAATATCATATAAAGGAGTTACAACAGATATTAAAATAAATGTTCCAAAGGTATTAACTGATTTTACATTAAAAGAAAACAATATTAATCTTTATATGGGAAAAAAATATTTAATAGAATATGATAAAGAGCCTTTAGATGCCGAAACAGGAAAAATAACCTATTTATCAGACAACAATGAAATAATAACTATTTCTGCAAAAGGAGAAATAACACCTATTAAGAAAGGAACAGCTTCCGTTACTGTAAAAACTCAAAATAACGCTAAAGAAGCTGTGATAAATGTAAACGTATTACAACCTACAAGTTCTATTCAAATAACCCCTTCATCCTCAATAGTAAAAATAGGTGACACTATAACTTTTACCGCCGCTGTTTCTCCTCAAGATGCTGATGATTTATCTGTTATATGGGAAATTGACAGTGATATTATAGAAAGTACAATTAAAGGTGACAATAACGAAATAATTGAAATAAAAGCTTTAAAAGAAGGAACAGTAAATATAAAAGCTGTTACAAATGACGTTAAAAATACTTCCACATCTCAGTTGTTTATACTTTCACAAATAGAGGGAGACGGAACTCAATTAAATCCATATAAAATTTTTAACGCCTCTCAGCTTAACGATATACGGCATAACCCTGATAGTAATTACATATTATGCAAAGATATAGATTTAACTGACTATAATTTATTGCCTATAACAAGTATTGATAATCCTTTTACAGGTGTATTGGATGGAAACGGATATAAAATATCAAATCATAGTATAAAATCAAACGAACTTTCAGCAATCGGATTATTTGCTGCAAATAAAGGTACAATTAAAAATTTAAAAATAGAAAACTCAAACTTGTCGGGAACAGCTTCTTACGCCGGATTTTTATGCGGTAAAAACGAAGGTGACATATCATCTGTTACAGTTAGCGGCAATATAAAACTTAACTCAAAAACAACCGTTTATGCCGGCGGTATAGCCGGATACTCAAAAGGAAATATAAATACATGCAATCTTTCTGACGGAAGTACTATATACGCAAACACATCAAAAGGAAAAGCTTATGCCGGTGGTATAGCCGGAGAAGGTGTGAAAATTTCAGATTGTACAGTTTTAAAATCAGAAATAATTACAAACGCTCCGTCAGCCGAATTTGCCGGTGGTATAGCCGGATATGCTGAAATAATTGAAAAATGTGTAAATAACGCCTCTGTAAGCGCAAATGCATCAAATACAGAAAACTATGCCGCTGGTATAGCTGCTGGTATAAAAACAAGCATTGACGATTGTACAAACAACGGAAACATATCCGCCATAGGGTATGCCGGAGGTATAATATCGAATATGCTTAATGAACAAAGTCAACTGAGAAATTGTATAAATAATGGAGACATATCTCTTGCTGATGTATCCGGCGGAATTGCTGCAAATTCTTTTGGAAAAATAAGCCTATGCGAAAACAATGGAAAAATCACGGCATACAGCAGTGCTGCCGGTATTAGCGGAGTTACTTATCCATCCTCAGAAATTACAAGATGCAAAAATACAGGTAGTGTAAACACAGGCGGAAACAATTTAAGCAATATATACGCTGGAGGTATTAGTGCAAACAACAGCGGAAATATAACATTATCATTTAATTCAGGACATATTAAAGCTGTATCTTCAGCCGAAGACGAACATAATACGGTTTACTCCGGAGGTATCAGCGGATATAGTTCCGGAGCAATATCCGATTGTTATAATATGGGCAATGTAAACTCTCCCGGAAACTGCGGCGGTATAATAGGCTCTCTTGTAAAGGCTTCTGTATCAAAATGTTATAATATAGGCAAAATTACATGTATATCAAATAAACATGCTTACAATGGAGGAATTATAGGAAATCAGACAGGTTCTTCAGCTTATAATTGTTATTATCTTGATACAGCGGCAAAACAAGGAATAGGTCTTCAAAGTGAAACAAATATAAATATATCGGCGGCAGCAGCAAAAACAGAAAATCAGCTTAAAAATGAAATAACTTTTATAGGTTATGATTTTGATTCAATATGGAATATAAGCACAAATACAAATAATGGATTTCCTTATTTAGTATCTGTTAAACCTAACCTGCCTATTGACGAAGAACCTGACAACCCTAACCCTGATAACCCTAATCCTGACAACCCTAACCCTGATAACCCTAATACAAAAAATTATACTGTATCTAATTTGACATTTACAAACTTAAACGGTTCTTCTATACAAAAACCTTCTAAAGGAAAATTTATAGCAAAAGTAACAGTAAATGAAAATACACCGATAAATGAAAACATATATATAATAATAGCTGTTTATGATAACAGCGGAGCTTTACACTCATTTAACTTTACTTTTACTGATATAAATTCTCAATCTGATATAGGAACTTATATTAACGCTCCCGAAGGTGGATTTACAATAAAAGCGTTTGTTTGGGATAGTCTTAATACAATGACACCTTTAAGCAATATTGTATCAAAATAAATAAAAATTAATAGGACTGTTTTAAAACAGTCCTTAATTTATCAATAAATTAGGCACGCTGAAAAAATGACAGCATTTTCTGCAATTTAACATGCTTTTATAATTAATTTCTGTCTGATATATGTTTTTATGTTTACAAATTTTGCTGTACGTGATATTCTTATTTTGTACATATATTTTTTAAAAACCGCTATTGCGGTTCTTCTTTTTAAATAGGGGGTTCAGCGAAAATGTACAGCTATAAAACACTAAAATCAATTTTAAAAAGAGAAAACTTAATTAATGATAATAATTTGACATACTCGGATATAATTAACTTAGTTAAAAACGCCGGAATTGTTATAAAAACATTTGATGAATATAAAAAAGAATGGATAGATGACACTGCCATACCTGATGGCAGCCATGCTTTTCTTGCTGAATCTGATGACGGTTATATAATATACTATGATGAGGATTATTATAAAAACTATTGGATTATTCACGAATTTTCACACTACATACTTAAACATAATCACGATGGAAAAATACAGGAATATTCAGCTAATTTAATGTCTTGTATGATTATCGCTCCCGTTAAAAGTCTTATTAAGAAAAAAATATTTACTTCAGATGAAATACATAAAAAATATTGTATTCCTAAAGATATAGCTATAATGTATTTTAACGAACTTGTAAAAAATGAAAATAAATATTCATGTAATGTTAACAATAAAACATTTAAAAGCAAACTTGTAAAAAATTATAAAAAGGCTTTACTTTTATTTTCAATATTTATAATTTCAATACTATCATTTACATTAAATGAAAATATACAAAATTCAAAAAAAGACTCTTTAATCAAAATAATGTTTTCTGCTGAAACCACTTCCGTAGCTGCTTTTAATGCACTTAAAACAAATATATATAAAAATACGAAATCAGATGAAGACAACATAACTGTTTATATAACTAAAACCGGAAAAAAATATCATAGAGCCTCATGCCAATATGTAAAAAATAAAGTGACCGTTTTTACATTATCTATTGAAAACGCAAAATTATCAGGATATACTCCATGCTCAAAATGCCTTCCTTAAAATGTGTTTTAAGTGAAATATGCAAAAAACAATATTAATGTTTTTTGCATATTTTTAAAATTTTATAGTCAAATCACTTAAAAAGGAGCAAAAGGAGGTGGGATAAAAATTGTTTTTACAAGGAAGAGGCTGGTCGTAAAGCTTCGCTTTACTGCTCGCCCATGCGTCCTGGGAAGGAGAGCGTAGCCGAGAGCCTACGCCGACTGACGATGACACAGTAAAAAGGATTTTTAGCCGTCGAACTTGTTCGGGTTTTCAAGTGATTTGACTATAATATGTATTCTTTATTTTATACAATTTTTATTACTATTCTTTATTAATATAACTGCTTAACTGAAAAAGCGCTTTTTTTCTTTTTCTGCTTACAGTTGATTTATCCATATTCAAATCAATAGAAACTTCAAGTATCTTTTTATTATATTTATATATTGTCTCAATAATTAATTTGTAATCTTTATCCAATTTCTCAATTGCAAAACCAATTTCACTGTTATCCTTTTCAAGCTGTAATATATCTGTTTTTGTGTCTATAATTTCCGCTTTTATATTGTCTGCCTCAGTCTCAAGTCTCTCAAACACCCTTTCAACTGATTTTTCATAAACAGTAACAGGCTTGTCCTCACAAACCGTTAATTCATCTTTTTCAAAAATCTCCTTTACCTTATTATATGGACTTAAAATTAATTCCTTTATATTGTCAATTATTTCTTTCTGCTGCCTGTATAATATCTCAAGTTTTGACTTTAGCTTTTCAATCTCTCTAAGCCGAAAATAGTATTGCTTAACTAAATTATCAACTTTATCCATAAAAAATTTATCACTCATAATTATCCACTCCAACTATAAATATGAAATTAATTATAATTTAGATTGCCTTAATTGTCAATATAAAACACAATTAAATTAGTATTTTTTAAAAAATAGTTTGCATATATTTGAATAAAATTATATAATTTATTTGAAACAAACTAAATTGTATGTTATTATTAATGTATGTTTCAAAAAATACTATTAGATAAGGCTGGTGAGTTACTAATGGGCGAGGTTAGAGAAAATGTAAGGCAAAATTTGATTTACTATCTGGCTCTGAAATGTATAAGCCAAAAGGAATTGGCTGAAGCTCTTGGAGTGTCGCAATCCGCTGTTACAAATTGGATTAAAGGAAAAAACGCTCCTGATATTGAATACGTTGTACAAATTTGTACTATGCTTGGGATTTCTGTTTCAGAATTTTTTGGTCCTTGCGCTGACAAAAAAAATCCCCCGCGTATTATTGCCTCAAACAATGGCAATTCAAACACAGGAGAAGATAGACAGCAAGAAATAAAAGAACTTAAAACACATTTAGTAAAACAAGTATATGCCGCTAAATTAGATATACGGCAAATAAAGGAACTTATAGGCATTGTAAATGTAATTGAAAAGGCATAAAAACACCTATTATTTAAGTATCAGGCCAGCGGCATATAAAGCAAAAAAACCAGGTATACCTAATATGCCTATTGTTAAAGCGGTGAATAAATTTACTCCAATAAAAAAACCCGTAGACGCAAGAGCATAATTTGCTGCAATTATTGCCGTAGTGCCTGCAATACTTCTTAAAGCTATTCTCGCTATGCTTTTAAAAGCGTTTCCAAATATACTTAAAAACAAAAATAATACACAAATAATAATCATTATATAAATTACATGCTCTGAATCCACTTAAAAACCTCCTATGATATTTTATTAAAACCTTCAGCTATAAGTCCTTTTTCTTTACATAGCTTTATATAATATTGATATTTCATATTCAAAGCCTTTATTTCATAAATATAACTGTCAATAAGTGCATCATCTGTTATATAATCAAAGCTGCTATGAACAAACTCCAACTCTCTTTTTATATTTTCAAGCATATTTTTAATTTGTTCATTATCTTCACTTTCGTTCTTTATTTTGTTTTTAAATAATTCTGTAAGCACATAAATTCCTCCCTTAATATTATATATAAATAATATAGTCCAAATTTTTCTTTTTTATTCCAATAAAAAGGAAGTATGCCAAAAATATTGATTTATGCCGTATTTTTCAAATAAAACGCATAAAAAAATCAGCAAAAAAATATATATTCCTGCTGATTTTTTTATATGTCTACTTAATATTAAGCTTTAAAACCTCTCCTTGTATCAGGCTCAACATATTCATTAAGTCTTCCGCCTTTTCCATATGTAAGCCCAGCATAAAGCTGTTGTGTATTCTGCATAATAGGAGTTTTATCCTCCTCCTTATTCTCAATAGCTTTCCAACCGTCTAAAAGCTCCGAAAGAACTTTCTCACACTCATTTATATGTTCTTCTTTCTTATTTACACTATAATAACTAATCTGTTGGTCAACATAATTATATAATGCCGCAAGACTTTTAGAAATATCATAAGACATATCCAATGAATTTCTTAACTCGCTTAAAAACATTCTTGCCTGATTAAGTGCAAAATTAAATGGTTTAGCATTTTCTATATTTTCTTTAGCATCTTTTATATAATCAAATATAATCTCATAATTAATTATAACAAGCTGTAACGGAGTCGCATTAGCAATTCGTGCCGCATATTCTTCTTTGCAGCTATTATTCATTTTTAATCACCTCATTATTATAAAAATTAAGCTGCTGCAAAAACCATAAATATTTTGCAGCAGCTTTAATAGTTTAAACTTAATTATTATTGAAGAAGTGAAAGAAGCTGATTAGGTCTTTGATTAGCCTGAGCAAGCATTGAAATACCTGCTTGTGTAATAACATTGTTCTTTGTATATTCTGTCATTTCAGCCGCCATATCTGTATCCTGAACACGTGAGAGAGCAGTCTCAGCATTTTCTGATGCAACACCATTAGCAGATGATGTATATTCAAGTCTGTTCTGTATAGCTCCCAATCTTGAACGGAATTCAGAAACAGCATCTATTGCTCCGTCACATACAAGTAAAGCTGTATAAGCGCATCCTTCAATAGTTGTATATACGCCTTTGCTTGTAGTATCTGTAATAATAAGCTTGCTATTGTCAGCATTCATTGTATACTGAATTGGATCTGTACTTAAAGCACTTAAAGTATATGATTTATCCATAGGATCTGCCGGTGAAGGAGTTGTAAGACTCGTTACAGATTCTTTGTAGATTGTTGCTCCAGCCTTATTTGTTGATGAAGTTACAGTAATAAGACATGGATCTGTTGCATAAGCTGAATTTGTTGGGTCAAAATCAGGATATAAAGCTGTAACATCTTTTCCATGTGAATCATAAAGCACTCCGCCTTTAAGCATGTATGTACCTGTCTGCTCAATACCGGAATTGCTTGGAACAGTTGAATCACCTTTTTCATATGTTGTAACATTAACAGCAGTAGGATTATCTACATCATCAAGCAAAGCAAATCTAACTTTTGTACTGTCACCTGACGCATCTACTCCTGAAGCTACATTTGTCTCAATACCTATTTTAATAGCCTGACTTGATTTTGATGAGAGCATGCTTAAACTTGTAAAAGTACCTTCTTCGTCAGTAATAGCTCCGATTTTAAAAGCAGTAATTTCTTCCATTTTAACATTCATTGTAAGACCTGCATTTGGTCCAACTTGGAAAGTAAAATATTCATATGAACCATCTAATAATGGTTTTGTATTAAATTGTATTTTTGATGCTGTATCGTTAATTTCTTGAATTAACTGGTCACATTCATCCTGAATTTTCTGTCTGTCTGATGTTGTAAGAGTATCGTTAGCTCCCTGTACAGCAAGCTCTCTCATACGCTGAAGCATGTTTTGAACTTCTGACAATCCGCCTTCTGCTGTTTGTATAAGGCTTATAGCGTCATTACAGTTTCTGTCCGCCATTTTAAGACCTTTAACCTGAGTCTTCATTTTATTTGATATTGCAAGACCTGCAGCATCGTCTGCCGCTGAATTAATACGTAAACCAGTTGATAATCTTTTTGATGATTTATCAGTCTTTGAATTTGCCTTTCCTAATGCATTATTAGTTACTAAAGCCGGTATATTGTGATTTATTATCATTTTTTATCACCTTTCCTTTTATTATTTTTTTGCTTATCGGCATAATCAACAAAAGTCAAAACCTTTGATACTACATCAAAAAATTCACTTGATAAAGTATTTTTTTGCTCCTCTGACTTTTGCTTATTTTTAACTTCCATGTTATTCATCAATCCTCATATTATTATTTCGTACATATTATCAAAATACTTAACATTTTCATCGAAATTTCCTGTAAAAATTTTTTCAGTTCCATTTGACTTAGATTCATCTAAATCATTTTGCCTATAAAAACTCACATCGCTTATCTCAAATCCTGTTTCTTTTATAAGGGAATAAAGAACATTTTGATAATCTTTAAGCGTATCAGCAGAGTCTTTATTTTCTGCTCCTATATGCAAACTTACGCCGTCTTTTTTTATTTCCATTTTTACTTGTACAACACCTAAACTCTGCGTTTCAAACGCCATAAAAGTCTTTGTGTCACTTCCTTTTGCTCCGTTTATTACATACATATTTACATCTGTAACAGAACCATCTGAAAGTCTTACAGGAAATTGATATTGTCCCTCACTGTTTTTATTAAGTTCAGATTGTAGTTTTGTAGCCCTTTTTATATAATTTGTCTGTTTAAGCATTAAATCAATATCATTTTCAGACGCCGCCTCAATTACCTTTTTCTCAATCTCATCAACATCTTTTGATACATCGTCAATTATTTCCTCAAGGCTTTTGCCGTTTTTAAGCTGCTCAAGAGCAGCCGATGGTATATTTTTAGAAAGACTACCTTTAATATGAGAAATCTTCTTCTCAAGCTTTTCAATTTCTTTGCCGTTTTTAAACGGATTTTTTATAAGCCCTGAAACAATTTGTAAATTTGCCATTGTTACTGGTATGTCATTTTTATTCATCCACTCTATTGTACTTGAAGAAGTACCACTCATTTCCTTTATCTGCTTTATAATTTCCTTTACTGTATTACTGTTAATGTCATTTCTTTCAGATATTGAGTTTTTAAGCCTTGATAATGTTTTCTCAAGAGATGAAGATTTAAAGTCAGGTACGCTTTTTACTAATTCAAGTATTTTCTCAGGCTTTGAATAATCAATTATTTCATCAAATACCATTTTTACATACTCTATTTGTTTTTCCGTAAAAGCTGTTTCACTTGAATTTGAATTTAACTCCGATTGATTTTTATTAATATCTTCTCTGTTATCAAAACTCCTGTTTGCATTATCATTTCTTCCTTCATCATTATTTCTTTTTGCCGCTTTTTTAATAGAGTGTATTATATTATTTTCTGGTATAATATGCTCTTGTGTTTCTCCAAATTTTTCGTCTACTTCAATATTAACTCCGCCTTTTTTCGTACTTTCGTACTCTTTAGCCGCTTCCATTAAATTCCCAAGTGTAAGGGATATATTGCTTTTTATAGCCGCTCCTATTGCTGCACTATCATATTTTTCTATGGCGCTTAACATTCTGTAAACCGCAACAACCGCATCTCTTTCTTCTTTAGTTATATTATCAAGCTTTTCCATATCAAGTATATTTGACGCAATTTTGTCTCTTGTATCCTGTCCATAATCATTTTCAAAATTTTTAATATATTTTAAAACATCATCTATGTGCATTTCTGCCGGATTGAGACCTTCTTTAATCATATTTGCAGCTATTATCGGATGAAGTGTATCATATACTTTATCTATCTTTAAATCAACAGTTTTAACTTCTGTAATGTTATTATTTGTTATATCCATTTCATTTCTCGAAAGTATTTTAGCTGCATTTATATTATCTTCATTTACTTCAATACCATTTATTTCAAGTATATGCGGCACGTCTCCTAAAGCTTTTTGAAAACTGTCTCCATATTTTGCCATAGGAATAGTTGCAAGAGCATCAAGTGTATATAAAACCTTTTCAGCTCCTGATTGGTTTACTAAATTATCAATAGAATCAATATTAAATTCTATCTCATTATTTATTATTTCTTTATATACATTTGTTGTTATATTAGACGGTGCAAGACTATCAAGTTTTTTATAAAGATTTTCCATCTTCTCAACATTTTCAGATATAGGTTCTGCTCCAGCAGTCTTTAATGTTGATTCATAAATTTCTCTTTCAAGTTTTTCAAGTTCTTCTATCGCTTGTTTTACAGGCATTACATTTATATCTATTCCAGTAGAAGATAGACGAAGAGCTGCTTCCGTTGTGAGTTTAAGCTGTATTTGAGCAAGCTGTTTCTTTGCAGTAATAGCCTCTGCCGAAATATTATTGTTTTCATTTTCATTGTCATTTTTATTTTCAATTTCAATTTTATCATTACTTACGTTCGAATATTCTTTTGTAACAATATCTGTTTCATCATTGTGTACATACTCATCACTATTTTCAAATTGTTTGTTTAAATTGTCAAGGCTTATTAACTCATTTTTGTTAATTACATTCTGTATTGTAGTTTCAGTAAACTTAGGAATTTTGCTTATTATATCTTCATACTTTGAAAAAAGTTCCTGCTTATACTCAAGCGTAGGCTCTTCATTAATAAGCTCCGCTTGTTCCGGCTTTTTATCTTGTTTTAAACCTTCAGCAGCCTTATATAACAAATCATCAAAATCTTGTTTTATATTCTGCAAAAACTCTAATTTTTCAAAACTTTCTTTAGTCAAAGGAATTTCATTTTTTATAAACAATTCCGCTTTTCTAATATTCTCACTATTGTTTTCTATTCCTTCTCTTTCAAATATCTTCTCAATCTGCGGAATAAGCTGTTTTAAATCTTCATCACTTATATTTTCTTTTTCATTTTTAATACCTGGCGTATATTCCGCAATATATATACTTTCAAAAGTTATCTCTTTACTGTTCTTTATTACCTTTAAAGCTGTTTTTTCATCTATATTTTCAATGTTTTCAAGTTTTTTTACAAACTTATAAAGTATTTCAATGTTTTTTTCTGTAACAGGAACATCAGCTTTTATAAGATTTTTTATTATTGTCTTTTTTTCTTCATCGCTTATTTTAATTTTTTCATTATTATTAGCATTAGTTTTCTTATTATCAACTGTTTCATCTTCTTTTGCCTCTTGCTTATCAATTGGTTTTATTTCTTCTTTTATTTCTTTTGTTTCTTCTTTTGCCTCTTGCTTATCAATTGGTTTTATTTCTTCTTTTATTTCTTTTGTTTCCTCTTTTACATCTTGCTTATCAATTGGTTTTACTTCTTCTTTTATTTCTTTTGTTTCCTCTTTTACCTCTTGCTTATCAATTGGTTTTACTTCTTCTTTTATTTCTTTTGTTTCCTCTTTTA
>CAMTZM010000041.1 GCA_947086655.1 uncultured Eubacteriaceae bacterium | reverse complement strand
TAACATCTCCTTTGTTATTAGTATTTCCTTTTTCATTATTTTAATTACACTCTCTCATAATGATTACCTCCATAATAAATAATGATTATCATGCCGTAAAATTTTGCGTTTAAGACGCTATAACTTTTTTAATAAAGTCCGCCATTACAGTCAGCGTTTCTTCACTGTCAAAGTCGCCGGAAGCGTGCCCCGCACCAGTAAGAGAATAGCGTGTTGCCTTAGCTCCAGTTTCAAGAAGTGCGTTATGTAAAAGAACCGTTTGACTTGGGGAAACAATTACGTCATCATCACCCTGCATAAGCAAAAATTCAGGCTCGTTTCCATCAATATAAGTCATAATATTTGATTTTCTGATTGTTTCCGAATCGTCTTGCAGTTCTTTTCCGCTTAATACACCGTTTATAAACTGATTTGCCGGAGAAACTGTACTGTTGCTGTTTTTTTGGCTTTCTTCATTATAATCATCGGCTACCTTTCATAATTATTTTATTGCTTGAGTTTTATTTTGTAATTTAAGTTTAGCATACAATTTTCAATAAGTGAAATACTTATATTGAATAGGTAACTATGCTTAAAAAGCATATTATTTTTTAAAATTTTTTCTGCAATTAATTATCTTTAGCAATAGACTTCTTTCGAAACTGTAAGATTATGATTATCTGCTAAAAAAATATTTTATTCTATGTTTTAGCGAAAGGCGTTTTGTTTTTTAAACGTTGAAAGCGTTAAGAAACATTGAATGAAATATTTTTTTCTTTGGAAATTCTTGTTTATACGAAGTTTCAAAAGAAGTCTAATAAAAAAGACCTGCTGTATAAAATATATGACAGGTCTTTTTAATTCTACTCTCCTATGTGATTTATCATACTTGCGGTATATCCTGCGCCGAAACCGTTATCAATATTAATAACTGTAACACCGCTTGCACAGGAATTAAGCATTGACAAAAGCGCCAATATCTCGCCGAAAGAAGCTCCGTAGCCAACGCTTGTGGGAACGGCGATAACAGGGCAGTCAGCCATACCGCCTATAACGCTTGCCAAAGCGCCCTCCATTCCGGCGACGGCAACAATTACTTTTGCTTTCATAATCTCTTCCGAATGGACCAAAAGTCTGTGTATTCCCGCAACGCCAATATCATAAAGCCTGACGATTTTATTGCCGAATACTTCCGCCGTAATCGCCGTTTCTTCCGCAACAGGCATATCGCTTGTATCTCCCGTTGCAACGACAATAGTACCTTTTGTATTAGGTTTCGGAAACTCTCCGACAACGCCTATATTCCCCATTTCAAAATACTGCATATCAATAAAATTTTTTACAATATCGGCTTTTTCATTTGAAAATCTTGTAATAAGTATCGTTTTCTGTCCTTTGTGATAAAGTTCCTTTGCAATTTCGGCAATTTGTTCCCCCGTCTTTCCCGCTCCGTAAATTACTTCGCCAACACCTTGACGAATTGCCCTATGCGTATCAATTTTAGCAAATCCCAAATCTTCAAAGGGCTGATTTTTAAATTTAACCATTGCTGTATTGATATCCATATTCCCGCTGGCAACCTGTTTTAAAATACTTTTAAGCTCGCTCTGTTCCATAAAAACCTCCCAATCAATAACCAAACAACTCTTTTGCCTTTCTCATTCTATCAATTATTTTTACGTCAAAAGGGCAATTTTTTTCACATTTGCCGCATTCAATGCATTCCCCTGCGTGATAGGCAAAAAGCTTGTAATGGTCTGCAACCGTTTCGGGTATTTCTCCCTGTGCGGCAGACAGATTAAGATATTTATTAACATCGGCAATATTAATTCCCACCGTACAAGGCGCACAATGACCGCAGTACATGCAATTTCCCTTAACTTAATCACCGTTAAAAACTTCTTCAAAATCCGACAGACCGTCAACATAATGTATCATACCTATGTCTATATAATCCGTTTCAAGCCTTTCAAGCTGGTCTTTGAAAGCCATATCCGTTTTTTTAATATCTCTCGTCCTCAGATACTGACCGTTTTCCCAAACAGAACCGATATGCCCTTGAAACACAAATTTATTACGTCTGCCCTTTAAAGAATACCCCATATTGCTCCTAAAATCAGGATTTGAAGTATACATATCAATAAAATTAATTCCCAATTCAATCGCTTTATCAATCATAGCCTTATGCTCTTCTCTGCTTTTTTTCATAAAGCCTTCACAGCCTAAAGCGATTTCACTGACGTTAATATTTTAACATCTTTTTAATTTTCTGTATTTCATAGTGAAGCCTCCATAAATTAAAATTTCATAATTTTCGTTATAGTAATCTTGTTAAAAATGCCGTCGTAATAAACGGCGGCACTTAATATTGTTAAGAGGAAATTAAAATTATAAAGAAAATCATTTATTTGTTAAAACTTTTTTAATCGCCCGTTTGGGTCTTTTATAAGAATAGTAACAAGCCATATAACCAAACCAAGCAATACAACGCTTGCGCCAAGATAAGCGTCATTAAGCATATCCGAAGCAGCAGGAGTAAAATATTTCGCCCCAACTTCAAGATATTCGGCAATAGCGTCTACAAGCCACATTAATGAAGCTCCCCAGTACATAAGGGATAACGTTCCTATTTTCATATTACTTTCCGGCTTTATATACCATAAAACAGTAGATATAGTAGCCGCAAAGACCACAATAAGCAACGTCATAAATTTACCTCCTGTGCAAAGGCGCAGCTTCGAGAGCAGGTTCAACTTTTTCAATGCGTTTAGCCGCTATTACCATAACCGCCCAAACCGCCGTAACCAAAACAGCCATACCTACTCCCGACGTTGCCATTTCAAAAATCATTTCCCAAGCGCTTGCCGGGTCGGCGGCGTTTGTCAAAAATGGAAAGAAAGGTACAACCTCTCCGTGCCAGATATGTTCAAAAGTCAAAAGCGCCGAGCCGCCTCAAAGCATATTATTTAGCCAATTCATTTTTTCGATAAACATATTCTGTTCTTTGCCGTCCTTATGATTTTTGTCAGCTTTCTTTTTTACTATTGTCGTAACAATAGCTTCTGTTGTTGGTACTATAAAACAAGCCATAATTAAGTCCTCCTTAAAATTATAAATTATTCTCCATAATAATGTTTTGAAACCAGCTTCATATTTTCAATAACAGGTAAATGCTGAGGGCATACCTTTTCGCATTTTCCGCATGAAATACAGTCTTTAGCTTTACCGAATTTTTTTGTAAGCAATTCATAATTTGTAAAGTTTACGGTCCAGCCTTTTTCCGCCATATCTTCTCTCATATCTTCATTGTAGAGAGAAAAATACTGAGGAATAGATATATGTTTCGGACAGCTCTCCATACAATAAGAGCAGCCTGTACACGGAATAGTAATTTGAGTATTTATAATATCCACCGCTTTGTGAGCAAGGGATATTTCCTCATCTGTCATAGGCTGAAAATCTTTCATATAGCCAATATTATTTTCTATTTGTTCAATAGAACTCATTCCCGAAAGAACTATCATTACGCCTTCAAGAGAAGCGGCAAAGCGTATTGCCCAAGAGGAAAGAGAAACGTTCGGAGCATAATCTTTTAAAAGCTTTTCCCCTTCCTCGGGAAGTTTGGCAAGGGTTCCGCCCTTTACGGGTTCCATTACTATAATAGGTATGTTATGCTTTCTTGCAATTTCATAACAGGCGCGAGAATGTACCCACGGACTTTCCCAATCCAAGTAGTTAATCTGAAGCTGCACAAATTCCATATCGGGATTAGCCGTTAAAATCTCATCAAGCAGCTGCGGTGTATCATGAAAAGAAAAACCCATAGTTTTAACAAACCCTTGACGCTTTTTCTCTCTAATCCAGTTGAAGCAGTCATATTCATTATACTTTGGATAACTTCCCGACTCAATTCCGTGAAGCAAATAATAATCAAAATAACCCGCTCCTGTTTTTTCAAGCTGCTCGTTAAAAATTTTGTCACGGTCTTGCAGCGAATTAACAAAGCCTATATGAAGCTTTGTTGCGAGAGTAAATTTATCTCTCGGATAACGCTCAACAAGAGCTGTTTTTGCTGTATTTTCACTGTTAAAGCCGCAGTACATCCACGCCGTGTCAAAATAAGTAAATCCATTTTCAATAAAAATATCAACCATCTTTTTGACCTGCTCTATGTCTATACTTCCCGCATTGCTTTTATCTGTAAGCGGCAAACGCATAAGACCAAAGCCTAATTTTTTTGCATTCTTATCTTCCACAAAATCACCCCTTTCGTAATATAATTAGAGATGTGCAAAACTCCAATTTATTTATGACATAACACAAAATATAGTAAAGCAATCAGATGAATAATACTATATCTTGCAAGTCATTTTTGTAAAATTTATGTTTTGCACATCTCTAAATATAATTTTTACTCGTCAATGCTTATCAACTGATATTTTCTGCTGCCCAAGCCGATTTTTTCGGCGTGTTCAAGAGTGTGAATACCGTTTCTTGATTCAATTCTCTCAATTAAAGCGCCGCTTTCGCTCCTGTCGGTGTCATATACAATATCAACACATGCCTGGTCTAAAGCGACAGGGTCGTATGAAGCTAAAATACCCACATCATTCATTTCAGGCACTGCCGGATTTCCGTCACAGCCACAGTCAACGGATAAATGATTCATAACGCTTATATAAACAATTCCGCCGTTATTCTGTTTGTCATTATGAACAGCCTGTGCCGTTTCTGCCATAGATTCCAAAAATTGATCCTGCGTGCCGCCGCCCTAGCTCGTTTCGCTGTGACCGCCCGAATGAATATATGTTTTTCCTTTGCTTGAACCGATACCTATTGAAATATTTTTAATCGCTCCGCCAAAGCCGCCCATTGCATGACCTTTAAAATGGGAAAGCACAAGCATTGAATCATAATTTTCATAGTTTTTTCCCACAATATCATATTTAAGATTTTCGGTCTTTTTGCTTACGGGAATTTGAATTGAACCGTTCTCGTCCATTATGTCAACCTCCGCAATAGCCGTAAAACCGTGGTCTGCCGCCACTTGTTTGTGCATTTCGGTTTCTGCTCTTGAACCTCCGTAGGCTGTGTTACATTCAACAATCGTTCCGTCAACGCTCTGCACCAGATTTTTTATAAGATTAGGGTCAAGATAATGGGTATTTCCTGCTTCACCTGTTGAAAGTTTTACGGCAACTTTTCCCGTAGGAGTAAATTTAAACTGATTATAAATATTCATCATCGACTAGAGCGAAATATCCCTTGTCATATAAACAACAGGTGCATTTTCAGAAACGGGACTATTTTCTTCTTTCACTTCCGTATTTTCCTCCTTTGCGTCAGCCGATGATGTAATAGTAATTGTACGAGCGTCTGTGTTCCAATCAACCTTAAATCCAAAATTTTCGGAAATAAAACGTATAGGAAGCATAGTTCTGCCGCCTATTACAGTCGGCGCACTGTCAAGGGTATTTTCGGTGTTATTGAAATATGCGGTAAACGAATCAATCGTCAGCTTTATTATATCACTTTAATAGCTTAACGTAACCTCTTTTGTGTAATTGTTCCATTTAACGTTTCCGCCTATTTCTTCAATAATCGCCCGAATGGGAACGAGAGTTCTTCCCGAAATAATTACAGGAGAAGTTCCATTCTCATCAATGTTTTTTTCTTCTCCGTTCACAGTCATAATCGGAGTGTCAATTCGAAGAACAATGGTTTTACCCTCGTCTGCTGCAAACACCTCTGAAGTGCTGTCTGCGCTGCCGTTATAAATAATCATCGAAAAAAACACACATACAATCGCTATAACAGAGACAAAAGCAACAGCCTTTTTTAAATTTTCTTTTCGGATCATTTGCAATCACTTCCCTTCTTGATAATTATAGAGATGTGCAAAACATAGATTTTACAAAAATGACTTGCAAGATATAGTATTATTCATCTGATTGCTTTACTATATTTTGTGTTATGTCATAAATAAATTGGAGTTTTGCACATCTCTAGATAATTATATAAATATTTTGATAAATTAAAGCAAACCTCCTTCATAATAATTTACAGCTAAAATATAGCCGCTTTGTTTAACTTTATTACTTTGAGTGGACTCTAAGTCAAGAGTTTTTTATAAAAATTCAAGATAAAGATTACTCAAATTTTTACAAAAAACCTTTTGCAAAATTGAAATATACGCCATTAAAAATTATTTATATTATGCGGTTTTATTAAAATAAAAACTTATTTTCAAAAGTTATTCATAAGTGAATCCACTTAAACCATCTTGGTAAACCATCTTGGCAAGCAATGTTTATGGTCGCCCATAAACTCATTTCACGATATTTTTCTCCGAAAAATATTCGCTCCATTCTGCTTGTTGGGAAGTGTCCCAAACCCTCAAAGAAGAACACCGAAGCGTTCTTCTTTTTAAGCCGCTTTGCGTCTGCCAAAAACCAAAAATCATTTGTTCAAATCCTTATCCTTACAAAATTTTTTATCGTCAGGGTAGGCAAGCAAACGGTCGGTATTTGACTTTATGATATTGATTTTTTTAATTTCTTCCTTAACCTTTCTGTACTCGTTATAAAGTTTGCTTTTTTCGGATTTTAAAGAAGCATATTCTGTTTTCAGCATTTTTATAGTCGGCAGTTTTTTCAGACCAAGAGTATTAAAGACCTTTTTTTGTGGCTTGATGTAAAATGATTTTATCTTCAAATTCTCTAAGAAAATTTTTATCATATCCCGATTTTTTGTATTGGGTATAAATCTCTTTAGTCTTGCCGTAATTACCTATATGTTTTTCTAAATCTTTTATCTCATTAAGACGTTTTTCAATAGTTTTTATTTTTGCCGTCAGGTCATTTTGCAGATTATTTTTTTCTGAAACAAGATTCTTTAATTTATCGTACTCGTCAATGTTATTTTCCTGCAAATAAATAAGTGTTTGTGTCGCTTGTTTTAAATTAAAAACCTTTGCCCAATGCTCATAACCTGGTGAATTTTTTGATTTAATATTATTTTCTATATTTATAAGCAAGTTTATTTTAGGTGGTTCATAATTTACCCTATCAGTTTGTGTTTTTTCTTCTTTAACTTCAAATTTTCCATCAATACGTTTTCTTATAATTTCCTCTGTATAATTTTCTTTCAGCAAATTACAGCGGACGGTTCTTTCAAACTTTGAACTTTTAAATGTTAAATTTTTTCCCTGTTTCATTTCATATCCCAAACCTTTCATAAAACTTAAAAAATCATCAAAGTCTTTTGGTTTTTGAGCTAAAACATTATCTATATCCTGTCTTAAAATATCTCTGTTGGAGAGTTTCTTTTTATCGCCTAACCACTTGCTGTAATGAGTTTTATTTTCTTTTGGATTTTCAATAATTGACAGCCCGTTTTCAATGCAAATCTAGTCGCTTAATCTTCTGACTGCACAAGCAGAACCCCAAAAGTTTTTAAACTTTTTGTACAGTCAAGATTGGTTGAATTAAAATAAATATGCGAATGAATATGCTTTTTATCTTCATGCGTTGTAACCAAAAAAGCGTGATTTTCTTTCGTAAATCTCATTGCCAGTTCATAGCCCAATTTATTTGTTTCTTCCGGCGTAATCGTTCCGGGCTTAAAGGACTGCTGTATCTGATAAAATAAATATTGTGTTCTCTGCTTTGTGTTTTTCCCGTTATTAATTCGTACTGTTTTTTCGATAATAAAAATTCGTATTCCGCTGTTATAGGACTGCATTTATAAGATGAAATAAATTCACTGTTACGGGTTTTATCGGGATTTTTCCCATAGTCAAAAGATTCTTTTATTGAAGATAAAATTGTTTTCCTTTTGCCAATATGACAGGGCATTATTCTTGTTGCCGCTATAAAAATTTCTCCTTTATAATCTTAATTTCAATACAAAAAAACACCGCAGCTTGTTTCAAAAAGCAACGATGTTTCTGTTAAAAAATTATAAAAATTATAAACTACCATTTATCATTTAAAACTTATTCCTATCAAAGAGCATTTGTCTTTTTAATTTATTTTTTTGCCATTCGCTAAAATTTCATTAGGAAAATTGTTATAGTTTATGAGAAAAAAATCATCTTCACTTATTTCAATAGGTGGATTACCGACAAAGTCTATTTTTTTAAATACAAATGACCAAAATTCTTCATATTTTTCGTTTTCAAGTTCATAATCATTTTCATCTTCAATAAAAGAATCATATCTTGCGATAACTTGACTTCCATCATACCACTTTAAAAGCAATTTTTCATTCTTATATTTATTTTCTATTGATATAAAATTTTCGATAATTTTTTGCTCATTTTCATTTAAATATAACATATTTATTCTCTCCAATCTTTAGGTTTTTCCGGTACAATATGTGTTCCCGTTTTGGAATAATGTATTGTTCCAATAGTTGTTTTATATGATTTTCCTGTCTTAGGATCAACATATAAACCTATTTCTTTTTTAAAGTCAATTCTTTCTCTGTTAGTACCAATTTTTTCTCCTGTTCCTGCATACTTATTAACAAACTGTTGTGCATCTTTTTCCGAACCATAAAAAATACTTTTACCTTTTATATAATTACTATGGCTTGTAATGTGTTTACCTTGTTTTCCACTATGAATTTTTTTGGAAATCCATTTATTTTATCACTACCCTTTGTATTTCCAAAATTTCTACCGCTTCCCGCTCCCATCAAACAGTCACCTGCTTTCTGGATTTTGAAAACTTACTTTCAAAATTTATAAAATTAATATCGTAATTTTTATATTCACCAAAAATATTTTCAGGCATTGCTCTATAAACGATAATATTTTTCGGCTGTGTTTTATTTATAAGTTCTTTTAAGCCTCTTTTAAAATATTCTCTGTCATCTCTTCCTTTTATACAGCCATGTGTATCAACAGCTACTGTTGAAATTTTCTCAATTCCATTAAAACAAAAACTGTATGTACGTTCATCATTCCAACGCACGTTTGGAATAATTTCTTCCATTTTTCTGAAGCCAAAAAGCTAATGCTCTTCCTCTGTACGTATTCCACTCCTGCATTACAAGAGGCATATTTCTGTAAAGACTGAAATCAGGAGATATAACACCATTAAATTTTTTCAATCTATTTAAATATTGTTTTGGATTGTTCCACAATCGTTCAAAATTTATGTCATGTTCATAGAATGCAACCCAGCAATCATAGTCCTTGTTTGCCTTTGCCATAGCTTTATAAAATGTAATAACCCGATTCGGCAATTCCTTACTTGTTATTATACAAGGCAATTCAATGTATCCATCATAATTTGCATCAGCAACCAAAAATGAACGGAATACATCATAGTTTTTATTAAATTTTTCTTCTGTCATAAAATACCTCCAATAATTAAAATTTAAGGGAGTGTCCTATTCGCAGATTTTTAGAAAATAATAGTAAAGACAAGAATATTTGTATTTATGTCAATTGTACAAGTTTTGACAGTTTATAAGAATTATTAAGCGTTCTTATAAATGCTCGAATCGGACACTCCCAAATTTCACGCAAATCAATTTTTAAAAATATAACAGATATGATATAATGGATATTATGAAAAATAACGGAATAACAGAATATTTTGAAGAAGTAGAGACAGTAGAAGAGTATAATGGATATTTTTGTAGAATACCAGAAATCGTAACAATAGTAATATTGGGAAGTATGTGCGGACTAAAAAACGTAAGACAAATATATCAATGGTCGGCAAATAGTAAAGTAAGAGAATTTTTAAAGGAGAAATTCGAAATAAAGCATATTCCTTGTTATTATTGGATTTTATGTATGTTAAAAATGATAAAAATAGAAACCCTAAACAAATGTTTTATGAATTGGGTATATTCATTTATGCCGGAAAACGCAGAAAGACTGACTATTTCACTTGATGGAAAGACGATATGTTCAACAAACCGAATGGAAAAAATAGAAACTCCACTTCATATAATCAGCGCACAAATTTCAGAACTTGGATTGACGCTTGCACAAAAAGCAACGGATGAAAAAAGTAATGAAATATCGGCGGTACAAGAACTGCTGAAGACATTAAATATTAACGGGCAAATGATAGTGGCAGACGCATTAAATTGTCAAAAAGAAACAGCAAAAATAATTATAAATCAAAAAGCTGATTATTTGTTATGTGTAAAAGATAATCACTTGAATCTAAAAAAAGATATAGAAGATTATGTTCAAGACAGTAATTTACAAAAAGATATAGAGATATTGTCAAAAACAGAAAAAAATTACGGTCGAATTGAGAAAAGGACGGCATATACGACGTCGCAAATAGAGTGGATAAATCAAAAAAAAGAATGGCGTGGGCTTAGTAGTATAGGTGCAATTCATACAGAAGTTACAAGCAAAAAAGGAATTACAGACGAATGGCATTATTATATTTCAAGTAAAAAGTTAACATCAGAAGAATTACTTCATCACGCAAGAATGGAATGGTCTGTAGAAAGTATGCACTGGCTTTTAGACGTGCATTTTGAAGAAGATTGGTGCAGGATTGAAGATAAATATGTTCAGCAAAATTTAAATATGTTTCGTAAAGCCGCCATAAATTTGATAAAATTATTTAAAGAGCGAAAAGAAACAAAAAGACCTATTTCCAATATTATGCTTGATTGTTTAATTGATTCTTCTTATCTTTTAAGAGTTATTGGTAAAAATTGATTTGCGTGCCCATTTTTTTTAATGATTTGACATATCTATATATTTGTAGTATAATAAAATTGAATAGTTTTAATGCCTTTGATATAATAATCTAAAATTAGTATGCCGATGAAAGGGATGTAGTAATGAAATCGAACAAATATTCTCTAAGAAGTGAAGAATATGAAAAATCTCTTGAGTCGGATTATAAAAAAGATAATGGTATTTTTTACACCGATATTGAATTAGCAAAGAAAATAATTCAATTTCTTAATATTCCTAAAAATTCTACTATTATGGATCCTTGTTGTGGGATGGGTAGTTTTTTAATTTCAGCTAAATATTTAGGGTATACTTCAATTTATGGTGCTGATATTGATAAAAATGCAATTACGATAACAAAAAAGGAATATGGTATTGATAACGTTAAAGTTATAAATACTATTACTAATAATGCTCAAGAAGTTCTAAAGCAATTTAATATGAAAACACCTGTTGATTTTATAGTAGGCAATCCTCCTTATGCACATATTGTTAAAGATGTAGTTATTGATACTTCTGATTATTTGTTTTTACGGAATGTTAAAGATTCAGGAAATAATTTATTTGTTGCCGCATTATATAGAGCTTTTGAACTGGCTAAATCTAATGGAACAATATCTTATATTATTCCTAAAAACTTTCTTCATGTAGCTTCTTATGCTATATTAAGAAAAATGATATTAAACGAAAAAAAGATAGTTTCAATTATTGACATTGGTGCTTACTTTAAAAATGTAAGAGGAGAACAAATTGTGCTTACATTTGAAAATAGCTTTGTAAGAGATAATGATATTGCCATTTACAAATATGAGAATAAAGAATTTATTAGAAGGCTTGAAGTTCCTCAGAATTTTTATGAAAATGAAATTCTTTTATTTGATAGTGATGAAGATTTTTTAATATATAAAACATTAGAATCTACATATAAAAAGTTTAGTGATATTTGTACAGGATATGTAGGCAGAGGAAAATCAAAATCAAACACAGCAATATCAGGTAAAGATATACGTAAATTTTCTTTTAAAAACTTATCAGTCCCTAAAAAGGGAAATAAAGTATTTATACAAAATATTTATAGTGCAGAAGCAGGAATAATTGCGAGTTTTGCAGGGGATTTAGAGGCTGCTGAAACAGTAACTGTATTTACTGATGGTGATGAAAAAATGTGTCGTTATATACTGGGATTTTTACATTCAAGACTTTGTAACTATTATTTATTGAAATTTTGTTATAACAATTCAAAACTTACTATGCACACAGACGCAAAGTATTTGAAGAAACTACCTTTAGTTATTGACAAAACAACTTTTCCTCAGATAATTAGTATTGTTAAATCTTTGGAGACTATTGAGTATATGAATGATATATGGTTTGAAATGGTAGAGTCATTAAATGATCTAATTTATAAAACTTATAAAATTGGAGAAAAAGAACGTTCCCATATTGACTTTCAAATAAAAAGCATACAATCTCAGAGGTGGAATAATGATAAACGAAGATAAAAAATGCAATAATTTAACAGGAAAAGAGTGGCTTCAAAACTCTTTTAGTATATGGAGAAATTTAAATAAGACTAAAGAAGAAAAAGACTTAAATCATCCGGCTTCTTATCCTATTGCCTTATGTGAAAAATTAATTAGAACATTTTCAAAAGACGAAGCTTCTGTTATAGATCCGTTTAACGGAATTGGTTCAACTCTTGTAGCTTCCCATAATCTTGGTAGATCAGCAACAGGAATTGATTTATCCGAAGAATTTTGTGAAATTGCAAAAAGTAGAATCAATTATGATAAAAATATCAACATTATTAATGGAGATAGTTTAATAGAATTAAGGAAACTTGAAAAAAACTCTTTTGATTTATGTGTAACTTCTCCGCCTTATTGGGATATTTTAAACATGAAACGCAGTGCTGATGGCAAAGAATCAGTCAATTATTCAGAAAAAGTTAATGATTTGGGAAATATATCTAACTATTACGAATTTATAAATAGTTTGAGTAAAATTTTTTTTGAAGTTAATAGAATTTTAAAACCAAAGTCTTACTGTTTGGTTAATGTAATGGATATAAGAAAAAAAAGTGAATTTTATCCACTACATAGTGATTTGGCAACTGAATTGAAAAAACATGGATTTATCTTTGATGATATAATTATTTGGGATAGACAACAAGAATATAATAATATGCGACCACTTGGATACCCATATAAATATCGTATTAATAAAGTTCATGAATATATTTTAATTTTTATAACAAAATAAGGGAGAAATATTATGAATAAAGATTTTTTTGAATTTTTAAAAAATAGCAAACAAGAAATATTTATTGAAGCGGAAGCAAAAAAAGATAAAATGTCTAAATTTATTGAAAGTTATAATAATAATTATAGTGAAACAATTAATTTTGATACTAATGGAATTTGTCTTTTAGGTGATGTTGATAAATGGGGGGTAGAGTTAAGAATATATTTTAATAATATAAATAATATCCCAGATTATTGGAAAAACAGAATGTATAAAAATAAAAAATATCGCTCAGATGAGTTTAATTATAGGTTAGATGACAATGAACTTGTAAGATATTTATTTAATAAAGGCTATCGTATAGGATATAATTAAAAGGTGAATTATTTATGAACTTAGAAATGTCTTATTTATTGGGAATGATTTGTGGTAATGGTGAAATTCAAAGAAACTTCACTAATACAATAATATCAATAGATATACCACATAAAAAATTGCAGACAGAAGAAGTACATGATGTAAAATTATATATTAAGGCAAGTATAGCTGACATAAGAAGTATAGTAGAACCTTTGATAGGTACAGGACTTGATTTTATTCAAAACAAATCCTCTACTATATTGTCTTTTATAAAACCAAATACAGATTACTTAATACGAGAAATAAATAGATTTATTGGTAATGCTGTATCACATAATGATATAAATATACATTCAGATATATTTAAGTGTACATTTGATGAGCGTAGGCAATTTATAAAAGGTTTTGCGGATGTAACCGGATATATAAGACGCAGCAATTATTATGTAGGTGCAAAGTATTTGCATAGAGTTTATTTTGAAATTCCTCAAAATTGGCAAATGGTAATAGATATTTGTAATTTATTAAAATCATTGGATATTCCTGTACAAAATATAGATTGGGCTCATCCTAATATACGAGATGGTAAATTAACAAAATATAATGAAGGTAAATTAAATTTTTGGAAAAAAGAACATCAAATTAAAGTATGGGCAAATGAATTTATATCTGTTGGATTTGGAATCATTCATAAACAACAGGCTTTAGAAATGTATTCTGATGAACTTCTTGCAGGCTACCAGCAAGAAAATAAAGATCCTGAAAAATATACACACAGATATTATTGGGGAATTCGTAAGATTCGGAATAAAGAAAAACCAATACACCCTTGTGAAAATGATAAGTTTATCCCCATTACTATAAGAGGAAGACATTTTAATTCGTGGTCTGAAATAGCAAAGGAATTAGGTTATGGCGAATAATAAAAATGTAAAAAATGAGTTTGAACTTTATGAACCTATGCGTAATTGGTTACATAAATATTTAGAAGATAAATATAAAAGTTTTAAAATTATAACGCTTGATGCCCATGCTGAAAGATTGGATAGAGTTTTAGTTAAATTAGGAATTGTAAATGAACTTGCTACAGGTGTTGACATTCAAATAGATGTTTTGGGTATTGCTTGTAAAAAAGATATTGTAAAACTATTTTTTATTGAAGCAAAAAAATCTAATTTAACTTTGCGAGATTTAGGTCAATTATGGGCATATTGTAAATTGATTGATCCTGAAGAAGCTTTTTTAATGACTTCAGCAGAATTAGGCAGCTTAAATAAACTATTAAATATTTTCAGACGTGAAGACTTGCTTGATTTTGGAGAGGGTAAATATATTAAAAAGATGAAAGTTGCTGTATGGAACTTATCTTCAAATTCTCCAGACTTAGCAAGCATAATACCTAAAATATGAAAAAACAATATTATAAGGCTATTTTTTTTTGAAGAAAGCAGGCATAGATTTATATGTACAGTATTAAAAAATGAAATTAAAGAAGAATGTTATATATCATCTTCATCTAAATTGTCAAAATACATACCTTTAAAAAATTGCAAAATTTTACTTTCAGATAACAAAGATATTAAACATCGTACACGTTATACATTAGAAGCTGTAAAATATAATGATATACTTTATTATGTGAATTTTAATAAAATTAATCAACTATATTAAAAATATCTTTTATCTAATGAAATAACAACAGAAAATATTTATAGAGAATGTATAATTGAGAATATAATTAAAACAGATTTTTTTGTAAAAAAAATCAGGGTTGTATTGAAATAAAATCATTACTTAGTAATACAAATAAAATTATATTTCCTGATATTTCGTCTAATAGACTTGAAAGACAATTATTACAATATATTGAGTTACTAAAAAGAAATATAAATGTAACTTTTGTTTTTATTGCAATGTCATCTACTCTATTGAATTTTGAATGGAATAATAAAAAAGAAATTGTAAAATCATACTTTTACAAGGCAGTTATGTTAGGATTAAAAATAAAGGCATTTTCTGTGATTTATGAAGACCATGAATTTATAATAACTGAAAATATAATTTTAGAAAAAAATATAATAAAAGCTATATTATCTTAGCACTTTATCAAATGTTCTTTTCATAATTCCTAAAAAATAGTATAAACTTTATTAATATTTAGTATATCATATTTTTCATCTTAAAGCATTAGCGTTGTTATACTGCAATATTTTATTTATCCATACTTAAAACAAACATTATTAACGAGTGGTATGCCAAAGATATAAGCCGTAAAGTAAAATCTGCTTACCGAACAAAAGCATTAAACGGCGAATTTACGGGTATGCGTGCCCCATACGGCTATCAAAAATCACCTGAAAATAAACACAAACTTATTCCCGATGAACACGCTCCTATTGTTAAACGTATATTTCGTTTAACTATTGAGGGCAAAACCTGCGGAGCAATAGCCAACGTACTCAAAAATGAGCGGGTTCCCACACCGGGCGCATATTTGAGGGGTAAAGACGGTGTTTTGCGAAAAGACAAACGAGTTAAATATCCTTACAGCTGGTTTCAGTCAACATTCAGAGATATTTTAACAAATGAAGTCTATATAGGAAATATTGTCAGCTTGTGTCATACTTCAAAATCTTTTAAAGATAAAAGGCTTATAGAACGCCCAAAAGACGAATGGATAAGAGCCCTCAACACTCACGAGCCAATAGTTGACAGAGAAACATTTTATACTGTTCAAAAGCGAATAAGTATAAAGAAACCACAAAACAAGGCAAATCCCGCAAATATTTTTCGTGGTCTTGTATTCTGCGGCGACTGCGATGCAAGTTTGGTCTATAAAAAAGAAAACAGTATTGAAGGAACGCCTAAATATCAGTGCAATCTTTATGTTCACAGAGGGAAGCGATACTGCACAAATCACTCTATTACTGCCAAAAGTTTAAAAACTATTGTTTTGGACGATATTAACCGCCATATTAAACTTTCCTGCAAAAACAAAGCTGAATATATAGATTATCTTGTGTGCCAGACAAACAGCGAGATTAATAACGCAAAGGCTTCATATCAAAAAGAGATAACCAAAATCACACAGCGACTTGATGAACTCAATGTAATTCTTCAATCAATGTATGAAGATAAAGTTTTTAAGCGTATATCAGAAGAACGTTATACTTCAATGTCTGCTAATCTCGAAAAAGAGGAAGCACAGCTTAAAAGCAGATATAATGATATTAAGTCAAGTTTGTCGCAATACTCACAAAATAGTGAAGCCGCAAAAAAAATTGCTGATTTAATCGAACAGTACAGTCCGATAACCAAACTTGACGAGGTTTTGCTTAATACGTTTATTGAAAAAATTATTATTCACGAAAAAAGAATCGAAAACGAGCAGCAGATAATGCCGATAGAAATTCATTACCGCTTCATAGGCAAAATTGGAACAAGCGTTAATAACTGCAATTAATAAGCAGTTTTTACGGTTTTTTAATTTTTTTAAATCCACCACCGAAATAACTATTACCACTTGCTTCATACCCTGAGATTTCGCACCGGGATTGTCATTTCCATATCCTTCAAGTAAATTAATAAGTCCCCAAACTCCAAGTCCTGCACCTAAAGCAATAACAAGAATTTTGAGGATATTAACTGCCTGTGTGAAAAACTCCATGCAACATTCCTCCTTATCTATTTTAAGAAACTCCGACTTGAAAATTTTAAAATAATCTTTTTCAGTCAGAGTCTCGTTCCATTAAAAAAGAGCCTTTCGGCTCATTACTCAATAAACTTGCATTATTTTTTGTAAAACTTAAAATATGGGCGATAACGTCAACAGTCCAGCCGTTTCCGATACATTTATATCTTTGAGTATTACTGATTTTTATTTTTTTGCCCATATCGTCCGTTCCAAAACAAGTATAATTATCAGGCAAAGTCTGACATCTTTCCGCTTCAATGGGCGTTAATTTTCTGATTGTATAATCTCCGTCAGGCAAATCAACTTTATATAAACCGGTCTTTGCACCTTTGCCACCGCCGTTAGCCGACATACAAACAGTTTTTCCGTAAACACTGTATACTCGTTCTCCCTGACCGCCTTTGCCGACTGTTCCCACTCTTATCGGCTGACAAACCATACTGTCTGTTAAAACCGTAGTCAATGAATTTAATTTATCATCTTTTCTTACTTCCAGCCGTTTAAATCTGCCCGCTTTGTCCTCACGGGTTCTTAACGCCGCTCCAATAGGTATAACCGACTCATAAACCATACCTATTTTTGTACTCTGCTTACCTGTTTGAGAATGAAAAATCCCTTTATAACAGCAAGCGTCTATACAAAGCGATTTTTCTCTTACTGTTATACCGCTTTCAATTATATCTTTTAAAAATATTTTTTTATCGTCAGGCTGAACAACATTTTTTATATTTGTCCAATACAGCCTTTTTCTTTGCTGTGCCGAAACATAAGCGGAATTTATCATTATCGGCTCAGCATTAAATTCTTCTGTAATATATTCCTTAATACTTTTGGGCATAGAAGCTACATTTTCATATAAAAAGTATTTTGGCTTAATTATTCTGACAGCTTCAATAAATTTCATAAATAACTTCCAGCCAATACCGTTTTTATCGGTTTCTCTGTTATTTTTGGCAATCGACCAAAACGTACACGGTGAACCGCCTATTACAAAATCAGCCCCTGTAAATTTACTGAAATCCGCTTCCAAGACGTCACCGCATTGTTTTATATTGGGATAATTATAACTGCTTACAGCCTTTGCGTATTTGTCTATCTCAAAAGCACTATACAAACCGACTTTAATCCCTGCTCTCTCAAAAGCTAATCTTCCGCAGGATATACCGTCAAACAAAGAAACAACTTTTACATTACCGTTCAGATAACAGCCCCCTTTATAATTTTATATTTTGACATTACAATATTTCTATGGCGGCTCACCGCTGAGATAAACGCTTCTTACTTTAAAAACCATAAACATAAAAGACCTCCTTATCATTAAAAATAATTCTTTATATAAAAAAATTATTGCTTAATTCAGCAATAACTTTTTGATTTCAGTATCATTCCTCATCATCGTTATCAATTTCATAAACGTCAAAGACGTCATTATCTTTAACTTTTAGATTCGTACTTAAATAATGCTCAATATTAAACGTATTCTTTTTATCGTAATCAGCAAGATATTTATAATTAGGGTGTTTTGTAATATCATATTTGTTTGAAAAAAACGGTCTTACGCCCCTAAGCTGAAGAATACATTTACTGCCGTCCATAACGCTTAATTCGTCGACAGACATAAGCTCTTTTCCTAATTTTTGAAAATTTTGTCCGTAAGACGGCGAATTGCCTTTAGTAATACTGTTATTATACATATCTATTGTTTCCTTGCCGAGATTTTCAGAAATCTCTTTTAAGGTAGTTTTTTCCTTGCCTCCCAAAAAAAGGGTAGTGTCGCAATTCCCGACCACCGTTTCGGCGTTATCTTTGTATATAACTTTTAACTGGCTTTGAGCCTGCAATATAATACAAGCGGATATTTCTCTGCTTCGTATAGTAGCTATTAATTTATCGAATTTTGGTATTTTCCCAATGTTCGCAAATTCGTCTAACAAACAGCGAACGTGTACGGGAAGCCGTCCTCCGTACTCGTTGTCAGCCTTGTCGCACAGCAGATTAAATAACTGACTGTACATCAAAGCCGCTATAAAATTAAAGCTGTCGTCTGTATCGCTTATAATAACAAACAAAGCCGTTTTTCTGTCACCGACCTTATCAAGCTCTAATTCATCATAAGACATAAGCTCTCTTAATTCTTTAATGTCAAAGGGAGCTAATCTTGCACCGCAGCTGATTAAAATTGATTTAGCCGTCTTTCCTGCTGCAAGTTTGTATTTTTTATACTGACGTACAGCGAAATGTTCGGGATTTTTTTCTTCAAGAGCGTCAAACATTAAATCAACCGGATTTTTAAATGTTTCGTCATCTTCCCTGACTTCCATTGCGTTAATCATTTCAACCAGAGTATTCATATTCTGTTCTTCTTCCGGCGCTTCATAATAGATATATCCTATTAAAGCAGTATAGAGCAAAATTTCCGCTTTCTCCCAAAAATCCTCCCCGCTTTTGCCTTCGCCTTTTGTATTCGCTATTAAAGCCGTTACTAATTTTAAAATGTCCTTTTCATTTCTGATATAAGCAAATGGATTGTATTTCATAGACTTTTTAAAATCAATAGTATTAAGAACCTTAATTCTGTAAGGCTCGTAAACAATTTTTCCTTTTTTATCTCTCACAATTTCCGTTACAATATTTCCTTTCCTGTCTTTTATTGGTTTGCCTTTTTTGTCAGTCTTTACTTTTGTTTTAGGCGTTCCCCTCTGTAATAGCTTTCCGCACTCTAATATAACCGTACCTTTCGGAAACGTCAAGTAGGGAATAAGAAAAAATGTATTTTCTTTTAATCGGTTACACTGTCCTTGTCATTCTCAATAAGCCGCACCACCTTGTCCGTAAAGGTTTCCCGGCTGGTTTCGCTGAAATGGATATGAATGTCAA
>CAMTZM010000040.1 GCA_947086655.1 uncultured Eubacteriaceae bacterium | reverse complement strand
CATTTTATATTCCGGGTAATTGCCAAAAACCTTAAGTTGTTGGCATTGCATAGGGCTAACTCGTTAATACTTAGGCTATTGAGCAAGAATCCTTGTCTCTATGCGTAGTATAGGCGGTAGGAGTATGCTGTTTGAATATTTAACTTAAATTCAGAAAGATAGCCCCAAATATTTTCAACAACACAATTCATGTCCTAACCATTACAATAATACCCATTATTTGCGTCATATTTAGCCTGTAAGCGTTTTAAATATATTATTAGTTTTATACATATTTCAAATAAAACCTCTTAGAACGCAAATTAAGGGGTGTATGAGACGTCTTGTAAAATTAGTGTGGGATAAAAAATATAAATACCAAATATAATAAACAATAAATTTTATGTTATTGTAATATATGGAATTTATGTATAACTTAAACTATTTATAATTTCTTAATTTACATACAAAAATAACTGTAAATACAATAATATGTTCAATATAATAAAATCAGAATTAAAGTTAAAGGAATTATTTAATTAAAAAAAGAAAAAGTTGAACAATGATTCAAAATTATATCAGAAAAACTATTGTCCGATGGAGTTAGAACAAGAAAAATTAGATAAGGTAATTGAGAAATTACGAGAGTTACCTCAAAAATATAACTTTGACAAACAATTCAATACAGTTTCTTCTGCCATAAATGCTCAAATTAGAAAGGTATACGATATTTGTCATGGAGTTCAGTTAAAGATAACAGATTATATTGATGATTTCAATGATACAATTAAGGCATACAGGGATAGCGATGGAAATAGGTATATAAGAATAAAAACGGATAATGATTTGACATTTAGGCGGTTTTCAGATCAAGAATAACGGGAGGAAGTGTGAGAATGTTTACAGAACTAATTCAAGCAGCAGCAATAAAAGATATTGTTGTTTCAGAAAGAATGAAAATATATGAAACATCTTTTAAGTTTGATATAGAAAATGCTCCGACATATAATTATTTTTCAAACATAATTAAATTTGTTCCACAACGTGATAAAATTAAAATAATTTTAGAAGACGAAACTGAAAGATTTCTTTATTTTCCAAGCGCAGATAAAGAAAATTATAAAACGTATATAAAAGATACATTAATTGATGAAATCATAAATGTTAAAATAAAAATTGATAAAGAGGTAGCAGACAGTCATTTTTCTATTTATTCGTTTGATGAATTTGTTAAGGATATATTATCTTTGTCAACAGAAGAAATTATGATATCTTTCTCTGGATTGCTAAAACAAGTTGAGGAACTTTTAGTGTTTGATGTATATAGCCCTATTACAATGTTTGCAACTAAAACTATGTTTTTTATGCCATTTGGAAATAGAGTGATTAATCCAGAATTTAACAGAATACAAAGAATTAAAAAATGTAAGGAAGTTTCGTATTTTTATAATTTTGATACTTATGAAGTATTGCCTGATGATTTTAATTTTATAATTGACTATGAAAATAATCCTTTAACAGAACTTTTTCAAAAACTTACGACTTTATTATCTATAAGTTTTATTGCAGCATCGTCTTCAATAAGTAAAACTCAATTTAAAGGAATAATAAACGGGCAGCACACAATAGAATATAATTATGAAATAAATCAACTTCCAAATAATAAAAACTTATACAATATATACAATTGGATTTACACAGAAGGTAATGTTATTGATAAGGCTATTATAGCCAGAAATATAATTAGTTTGTATTGTAAACATGTACCTATAACAGAAGTCGATGAAAAAGTAATGATTTCAATACAATCCAATTATAATCTTTATTTAAAGGAAAATGTAAAAGAATATTTGGATTTGAGGAACAAAGTAGCTGAATTTATAAGTGAAACTATTTCTAAAACAGGAGAGTATGCAACAGAATTATTAGATAAATTTAAAGTAAATATAATTACCATATTTAGTTTTATATTTTCTGTAATATTAGCAAATATTGTTTCAGATCAACCATTAGATAATATTTTTACAAAAGAAATTACTGTTTTAGCAGAGTGTGTTATAATAGGTTCGTTTATATATTTGATCATATGTTATTTGCAGTCAAATTATGAAATTAGAAAAGTATATGATAGCTATAATCAGTTAAAACAAAATTATAAAGAAATTTTATCAGATGGAGATTTGCAAGAAATATTCAGTAATGATGAAATGTTAAATGAAATGAAAAAAACAATCAGCAAATCCCAAAAAATTTACTTGGTATTGTGGATATTATTTTTATTAGGGACAATAATTATTTTAGAGTATCTAAGCAGTTCACCAAATATTACAGCAATTCTCAAAATTTTCAGTAATAAATAAAAAAATGAACGTAAAATCTCAAAAATTGTTAGTGAGATTTTTACGTTTTTTTAATTTATTTATTTTTAGATTTTGCTTGATTTCAAAAGAAAAAATGTAATAATGTAAATATATTTAAAAAGGTGGTGTTTATATTGGATTACATATTATTAGAAAAATTATATTATAAAAATAAAAATCTGTATGAAACGGAGTATTTAAATAGGTTTACAGGAGTTTCCTCAATAAAATTTGGTATAAATATAAATAAAAATCAAGCTTTTGTTATAATAACTCCTGAAATAATTAATCAAATATATAAAATTACTACAATAAGTAACAACCTTAATGTTTTATTTCAAGAATTACCGGGAATAGCTTTAAATCGATATATAAAAAGATGTCTTGTTGAGGAAATTATAATGACAAATGAAATAGAGGGTGTTATAAGTACAAAAAAGGATATTTCTGAAATTCTTGAAAGGGTAGGCAAATCTAATAAACACAAAAGACTTTATGGACTTGTGAATAAATATCAAAAACTTGATGAAGATGAAATTTTAAGTATAACAAATTGTCAAGATATAAAAAATATATATACTGATTTAGTATGGGAAGAAATATACGCAGACAATCCTGAAAATTTGCCTGATGGTATGTACTTTAGAAAAAATGGTGTTGATATTATTTCTAAATTTAACAAAGTAATTCATAGAGGTGTAATGCCTGAGGAAGAAATTAATATAAAAATGTCACAGGCACTTTATATACTAAATGACGAAAAAATAAATATCTTAATAAGGATTGCTGTTTTTCATTATTTATTCGGATATATACATCCGTTTTATGATGGAAATGGTAGAACAAGTCGTTTTATAAGCAGTTATCTGCTTTCAAAAAATCTTAATGTTTTGACTGGTTATAGACTTTCATATATAATTAAAGAAAATATTGCTGCCTATTATAAGAGTTTTAAAATAGTGAATGAATCAAAAAATCTTGGAGATGTAACTCCTTTTATAATAAATTTCTTTGATATAATAATAAAAGTGCTTGACAATTTGTATTCATCTTTATCGGAAAAGCTGGAACTTATTCAATATTATTATAATATATCAAAAAAGTTGTCAGAGGGGAAAAAAGATAACAATAAAATTATATTTATTCTTTTTCAAGAGACCTTATTTGGTGGAGAAGGTATAAGTATAGCTGATTTGATAACATACTCAAAAATTTCTGAATATAAAATTAGACAAGTGATTTCAGAACTTAAAAAATTAAAATTGCTCGAAGAATATAAAATTGGCAGAAAACCTTTGTATAAATTTGATTTAGATAAAATTTGTAATTTAGATTACTAAAAATTGAAAATAAGTTTGGCGGGAAGAAAGGAAGACAATAAATCAAAAATTTAAAATAAATTATAAATATTTTTTTAAGAACTCTTTTTTTTGCAAGAGTTCTTTTTTTTATTGGCGGTGTATTAAAAGATATTTGTGGTGTATTAGATATAGATATTTCACAGATTAGAAAAGTTGTTTAAAGAATAAAAAAAGATGACCGTAAAATTACAGTCATCTTTAAGTTGAGAAGTTAACAAGTAGAAACTATTAAAAGAAATAATATTATTTAGTGTATATCAAAAAAATGTAATATACAAATGATATAAAAAAAATTTAAAACGAACAATCTATGTTTAACATAGGTCGTCAAAGAGAAGTAAATATTGTAAGTTAAAGTAATTTATACAACACAATTCTCACTTTGTAATGCAATCATCAATTAAGAATAGCAAGATGTATTTGACAAATTTTACAATGGTTAAAGAGAGTTGATTAGAGTGGACACCCTTGAGGAAAACAGTAAAATTTTGTTTTATGGAAGTGGTATTGTAAAGGTTTTAGGATATGCAAATACTCCAAATTCGTTTAAAAAAAACATTGTAAATATAACGGTATAGCAAAATACGATAGCGTTGATAATTTATGAAGAAAAAATATTTTATTGTTTACATCTGAAAGTAATATTTAACGTCTTATTGCTCATAGTAAATTCCCAAACATTGAAAAATAAATGATATTAATTAATAAGAGAAGATAAATAATTATGAATGATAATTTAAAAATTTTTAAGAATAAAGAATAATGGTTTGTAGGTGAAAATGTTGCTGGAGTACTTGGTTATACAAAACCACTTAATGTGTTATCAGCTCATGTTGATGAAGGTGACTCCTTAAAACAGGGACTCATAGATAATATAGGAAGAATACAAAAAACTATTTTTATTAATGAAAGTAGTTTATATTCCCTTATCATTTCAAGTAAATTACCAACAGCTAAAAAATTTAAACATTGGATAACAAGTGAGGTACTTTCAACAATATAAGAATTGGCAGTGTCTATAAAGAAAAATAAATAAAGAAAGAGATAAAACTTTACTTAAAATTTCTTGTGATGAAGAAACAAAAGAAATATGTAAATTTATGAAAACAGAAAGAAAGGGGGATTTTAATTATGATATGAGAATCGACATAAAATCGGTTAAATATATTTCTGATGATGCTATTGAAAGTATTAATTCATCAATATTTAGAAATGCGGAACTACTTAAATATATTACAGATAAAAATTGTGATGAGATAATAATTTTTTTAAATGAACCTCAGAAACAGTTAGAGAAATTAATAAAAAAAGTGGAGGAATTAAAATAATGAAAAGAAAAAAATTAATGAAGTGTGGAACAAGAAACTCGCTACTTTAGTAGTGGGAGATTCATATATGAGGAGGATTTAATCAATGGAAAATAATAAAATTAGATTTTGGAGAAGTAAATTAACAAACAGAACAACAAACACAGGTATTAACGAAAACGTAAATTTTCGTAAAAATCCATATGCGAGTACAGAAAAATATATAAAACAATTAGAGGCAGCAATAACTGAAAATTCAAAAAGTACTATTATGGATTCAGATGATTATTATAAATCTGTTGTGTTTAATTGTATTAACAGACTTAAAAAAAATAAAAGCGGATATGTTTTTAATGAATGTCAAGTCAGAGATGTGTTATTACTTTATGAAGGCAAATATAAATTAAAATTTGTACATAATTATTATGATAATATATGGTATGTATATCCAAAGAAAACAAAAGAAATAAAAAACAAATAACTATAAAAGTTAGTAAATAGTTATTATTTATATGAAATTATAATTAACAATAAAAAAGGAGAGGAGTGCGTTTGATTAATACAGGAGTTTATATACCGTCCATAGATGCTAAGGATATTTATTTATCAACTCATTTTATTGAAGATAATTTTAATGGATATAATTTAAAATTAAAAGATGGACAGTATAATTTAAAGAAATTTATTAATACATTTGATTATAGTCTTGATTTAATTGAATTGTTTAGTATTTATCATAAAAAATAAAGACGCAATAACTTTGCGTTTAAAGTTGAAAAACATATGTATTCAGCAAATGTAATTAATATTACTTTTAAATATTCAGTCAAGGAATGGAATCAAATTAGAAAAAACACATATGTGAAATTTGGTTATAATTATAAAAATCTAAAATTTGATGACTGTATAGCTAAAAACTCAAAAGGTGAAATTGTAGGTATTATACTTAAAGAAAAAATTAATAGCGTATCAGAAAATATTCCAAAATATTTTTCCACCATTGCTGAAATTAATGATGTCAAAAGTCAGATACATTATGAGAAAGTAAAAGAATTTAAAACTTTAAAAAATAAATTTCAATTAAGAAAAGAGTTATATAAAAATGGTTTTATATGTGATGAGATTAAATATTGCCGAATGAAAAGGTCAGCAGGAGCAGCCCGTGTAGGTAAGTGTCTATTTATAAATGAGGTATTGTTTAAACCGCTTTTAAAATTCAGTTCTGGCGGTATTTTATTGAAAAAAGGACAACCAATAAACCTTGCGGCTTATGAATCATACATTGCTCTTTTATCAAGTAGTATTATAGATACTTTGACTATTTTACCTGAAAATATTTTGCTTATTGACGATTATAACAGTGTGTTCAGAGATGATGTTATTGAGACTCATAATGAAAACGGGTGGCTGAAAACGACAGAGAAAAATTGTGAGATTACTAATAGTATTTGGGATGGACAATCATTAATGGATATATCATTATTCGGAAAATATAAGAAATATGGAATGCTGCTTTTAAGAAACCTTATGTTTAAGTCATGTTGTTTTAATTGTAATATTCAAAAGTGGTTTAAAGACAATAATATTAAAGACATATCACAGTTAAATGGGATAACAAGGGCAAAGAAAATTGAAGATATAAAATTAATTACCACACCAAGCAGTATTAAATATTTAAAATTTGATACATTTGATAATTGGCTTGATAATCTTTATCAAAAATTCGGAATTGTAAAACATGATAAAAAAACGCATTTTTTTGAAGAACAACTTGTTCAGACACATTATCAACTTATCAATACAATTCAAATGACAAAAGAAGAAGTAAAAGAATTTTTAAGAGAATCACTAAATTTTGTAGAAATACTTAAAGAACGTCCCGAAGTTGTAAGGTATTTTATTAAATATCCTGAACTTGATAGAATTAAACCTTTATCAAGAACAATAAAAGATAAAAATGATGTTATATATAATTTAATGTGTATTAACAATAATTTTACAAAAACAAAATATTATCGTGATTTTTTATACAACCTCATTACAGCGTTTTATAAAAATCTTAAAAATGGACATGTATACGTTAATGGAAATTATTCAGTTTTGTTTGGTAATCCAATGGAAATGTTGTATCAATCTATTGGAAAATTTAACGGAGAAAGTCAAATTGGTATAGGTAATATATATAGTAAAAGATTTGAATATGATAAAGATTTATTAGGTTCAAGGTCTCCACATGTAACAATGGCAAATATATGGATTCCACACAATACAGAAAATAAATTAATAGATTCCTATTTTAATCTCACAGATGAGATTGTATGTATTAATTCGATAAGTGAAAATGTATTGCAAAGATTGAGCGGTGCTGATTTTGATAGTGATACAGTTTTACTTACAGATGATAAAATTTTACTTCGTGCAGCAAAAAAGAACTACAATTTATTTAAAACATCAACCTCATTTATATCTGCAAAAAAAAATAGAAAGGTATTATACATCAGAAAATCAAGCTGATTTAGATATTAAAACATCTGTAAATAAAATAGGGGAAATTATAAACTTTTCGCAAGAACTCAATTCTTTGCTTTGGGATAAACTTAATCAAGGAAACTCATACGATGACATTAAAGAATTATATTATGATATTTGCCAATTAAATGTTATGTCAGGTATAGAAATTGATTAACTGTTCCACGCACACTCGTGACTTTAGTCATGAGTTAGTGGAACAAATAGTCAGTATATAGAGAAATCTGTATGTAGAAATAGGTATAAAACCTATTCAATACTACTTTAACTGCTAAAAACCCTTAAAGCTTAACTAACTACAACGTAAGCATGAAATACAGCTAAGCGTGAATGTGACGAAAGTAGAAAAAATAGTTAAGATAGCATATGGTTAAATCCTAAGTGCTGTAATAATAGGCAATCAGCAGCCAAGTTCCGAACAGGAAAAGGTTCAACGACTATTCCTCTTGAGGGAAGTACCGTGTAAGCTGATGACATGGGAAGCGGGTAGACCTAAACGTGTAATGACGTAGGATAAGATATAGTCTGTGCTTATGTGAAAGCATAAGAGGTCTGTCGGTGATGATAAGACTGCGTTAGAAGTTGCGTTCTAACGTGAACAAACTCCTGAAACTAAAGTAAGGACTTACGGTTCTTATGTAAGAACCGTAGGAACTATGGGGATTGCTCGTGGAAAAACATTCAAGAGAGTGTGGAACGAGAACCCCGCTACTTTAGTAGTGGGAGGTTCAGAAAGCTAAAAAAGAATTTGATATAGATAATGTTAAAGAACTTAACAAAATTCGCAATAAATATAAATATATTTTGAAAGACAAGGATAATAAGAAAAAAACTCCACATTTCTTTTCATATATTTCAAAACAAAAGGGCTATTATAATCCAAATAAAAAAAGCTATCGTAAATACCATACGTCTATGGATTACCTTCATACTGTCGTTAATGGATTCAAAATTAAAAATTCGTATAAAAAAGAATGGTTTCCTTTCATTTCAATTTTAGATAATAAAAAATTTAGAGAATCGAATGTAAACTATGAACAAATTAGTAAAATTCAATCTATGATAAAGAAATATGTAAATAGCAGAAACAATATTTTTATTTCTAATTTAGATAAAGAAGAAAAATTCAATAAAATTAAAATATTGTATGAAGACTTATTTAATGAGATTAATAGAGAAAAAATTGGATTTTCAACTTTATATAAATTGTTATTGTTGCTGGAAGATAAAGAAAATTCTCAAATAAAAAATACATTATTAAAAATTTTATACTCAAAAAATAATAAGAGTTTCAAAAAAGCAATTGTTAATTCTATATACGAAATAGATGAAATATCTTGTGGTGGAAATGATATAAAATTATATGGAATAGGATATAAAATTACAAAAAAACGTGTTGATTCAGTTTTGGAGGACTAAATTTCACCCTTCATATGAGCAGTAAAAAAATGTGAAATTAATCTTACTTAGGAGAGGATAAATTTTAGATTGTATTTTACCAAAAGAATTTCTTAATTGATGTATATAATAATACAACAAAAGGAGTTGATTAAAATGTATAAAGAAAAAAAATATTATAGTCAAATTGATATAGCTTATAAAATTAAACTCAAAACAGGACAGAATATCAGTGATATTATTTGTGTTTTAAAATCACTTGAAGAAGTAATAAAAGATATATTTAGTGATGTAAATAATTACGTTGAGATAAAATTATTTAATGGATTTAAAATGTCTGCTAAATATATATCTCCAAAACAATCAAAATCAAATCTAATAAAAAATATTAAAGATTTAAAGTATGTTTTAAATTTGTCATCTGTTTTTACAGACGATTTTAGACGTAAAATTAGAGAACTTCGTAAAAACAATCTTTGCTAAATTTAATCTTTTAAATGTTTAGTATAAAAATTATCATGTTTAAAAATATAATGACAATAAAAATACTTAGTGTCTACTGTATTGGTGCAAGAGGAGGAAAGTTATTATGATAAATGGATTAAAAATTAATGGCAAGCAAAATTTCATGGGAAAAGAAATACCTGTTGTATACGGAGGGTTTGGTAAAAATCAAAAGTGTATTTCTGATAAAACTATTGCGGAAATACATAAAATGCAAAATAAACATGTAAGGGAAAGAATTTCAAATAACATTAAAAGATTCAAAGAAAATATTGATTTTATTGACTTAAAGCAACGTGTCGACGAGACAGGCACGTTGGAAATCCTTTTGAATATGGGTTACGCAAAACAGGCAATTACACAAGCTGAACACATTTATATACTTTCTGAAAGAGGGTATGCTAAATTAATAAAAATAATGGACACAGACTTTGCTTGGGAGGTACATGACAGACTGATTGATGAATATTTTAGCATGCGTGAGATATTAAATTCCAGTGAACAGTTAAAAGCCCAATTATTATTGTCGATTTATAACGGCGGACAAAATGCCGTAATCGCATCTAAAGAATTAACGGAAATAGAGGTTAAAACGATGACAGTTCCGTTAATTCAAAAAATAAAAAAAGATAAACCTTATACAGAATTTGCTAAACATGTCACAAATTCTAAAAATGCGGTTGATATAGGCGAATTTTCAAAAATTATAAAAAATGAAAAAATCAATATTGGTAGAAATAGATTGTTTCATTGGCTGAGAAAAAATAAATATCTTATGGATAATAATACACCATATCAAAAATACATAGAAAATGAATATTTTAAAGTTATAGAAACAATTAATGAAACTGCTTATGGGATTAAAATATTTGTTAAAACATTGATTACCGGCAAAGGTCAGGTCGCTTTGCTAAAAAAATTAAAAGAAGATTTTGAAACAATAGCTTAAAATAGTAAATCTCTTATTGTAGAGTAGATTTTGATTATGATAAGAGGTTTTTTAACCTTTTATAGCAAGAATAATCATAGCATAGGTTGTGGCAGTATGTCACAAATAAGGAGAGAATAAAACATTTAATCCTTATTGGACATGCAGAGGTAAAATATAATCGTAAAAGTTTAGTCAAAAAAGAACAAATTTTGACAAGACTTTTAGATAAAAAAGATAAAGGTACTCATGAAGTGAGTATCACATCAAATAAGCTAAAATGCCCAGATACTCAAAATATGCTTATTATTTCTGAATTTGTAATTTAAATTGGTGAAACAAACTACACAATAAACAGCATAATCGTTCATTTCAAAAAAAAGCAATTGTTAATTTTATATATAAAATAAATGAAATATCGTGTGGTGAAAATGATATAAAATTATATGGAATTGAGTAAAAAATTACAAAAAAACGTGTTCATTCAGTTTTGGAGTACTAAATTTCACCCCTCATATGAGTAGTAAAAAAATGTGAAATTAATCTTACTTAGGAGAGGATAAATTTTAGATTATATTTCACTAAAAGAATTTCTTAATTATTATATCTAATAATACAACAAAAGGAGATGTGAGATAATTGATTAAATTAAATCAAAATGAATCAGAAGAATTAATAAAAAGAAATATGCACATGGGATTGTATAAAACAAATTCATCTAAAAAAGAAGAAAAAAGACATATTATGCTAATGATGATGACTTTGAAGTATTAAAAATTGTTGCTGAAATGAGGAAATGTGATATTTCCAAACTAACAAATGGTTATATATATATACAGATTTTTATGGATTTACAATGGCGTAAGGCTTGTAGAACATAATGGGGAATAGCAGACAATATTAAAAATATATGTAATGCCTTAAAACTAAGTATGTAAAAATAAGATTGAAAGATGAGGTCGTTTTAAACGACTTCATCTTAGACAGTTTATGAAGAGAACAAAATGATAATTGTAGATGAAATGATAATAAGAAAGAGGTGGACATGCTACATGAATAAAGATAATAAAGAATGTAAAGATTGGAACGGCAATAAAAGAACAGTTTATGCAGCTTTGGGAGTTTCTAATCATACTGACAAAGACAGACAGCAGCATGATTATTATGCAACAGAACCCCGTGCAATGGAACTTCTGCTTAAAGAAGAACAGTTTTCACCAATTATATGGGAATGTGCATGTGGTGAAGGACATCTATCAAAGGTACTGGAAGAACATGGTTTTAAGGTTATCAGCACAGATTTAATATATCGTGGCTTTGGTAATCCTAAATCATTAGATTTCCTAAAAGATAATCTTGAAGATTTTGAAGGGGATATAATCACGAATCCACCATATAAATATGCTTTACAATTTGTTCAAAAAGCATTAAAAAGTGTGCAGGCAAGAAGAAAAGTTGCAATGTTTTTAAAATTACAGTTCCTTGAAGAGAAAACTCGAAAAAAATTTTTCTTACATAACCCACCTAAAACTGTTTATGTAAGTTCTTCACGTCTAAATTGCGCAATGAACGGTGATTTTGAAAAATATCTCTACAACTCAGCAATTGCTTAGGCATGGTTTGTTTGGGAGAAAGGTTTTACGGGTAATCCTGTTATCAAATGGATAAATTGAAAGGAAGAATGATATGTTGAAATATTTAAGTCTGTTCAGCGGAATAGGGGCTTTTGAAAAAGCCTTAAAACGTCTCAATATACCTTTTGAATTGGTAGGGTATTGTGAAATTGATGGCGATAATAAAATATGGGTATGAAAGTAGATAGAGAAAGTGGTTTATACAATGTAATTCTCACTTTGTAAAAACTTAGTGTGTTTATTAATTAAGGATAACAAAATGTATTTGACAAATTTCATAATGATTAAAGGGAGTAGCGAAATACGACATCCTTTAAGAAAACGGTAAAATTTTGTTTTGTGGAAGTGATATTGCAAAGGGTTTAGGGTATAAAGATACAGTAAAAGCAATTAGAACTCATTGTAAAGAAGATGGGTGGACGATTTGCCCAGTCATTGATAGTTTGGGAAGAAAACAACAAACTAAGTTTATTTCAGAAGGTAATGTTTACCGCCTCATTACTCATAGTAAACTCCCAAACGCTGAAAAAATTGAAAGTTGAGTATTTGACGAAGTACTTCAGTCAGTACAAGAATTGGCAGTCTAATTTGTAAAAATAATTATAAAGGAAAAGAAATAAGAATAGTTGAAAAAAGTGGTACTATTTGGTGGGTATTAAAAGATGTTTGTAATGTATTGGGTATTTCAGATACTCGTAGAGTTGCAGAAAGACTTGATGAAGATGAGTGTAGTCAAACTCCAGTCACCGATAATTTAGGTAGACAACAAAATACATACGTTGTCAACGAAAGTAGTTTGTACAATGTAATTCTCCGTTCTGACAAGGAAGAGGCAAAACCATTTAGAAAATGGGTAACAAGTGAGGTATTACCGTCAATACAAGAATTTGTAGTTTAATTTACAAATATATAAGGAGGGGATTTTAAAACAGAAATAAATACTTGTAGGTAAAGGTATTAACTAATGAGAGGAGATAAGACATTAATTATTAATGAAGAACCATGGTTTGTAGGTAAAGATGTTGCTGGAGTTTTAGGTTATTTAGATACTTCAGATGCATTAAAAAGACACATTGATGAAGATGATAACCTGAGTCGGTGTTTTACCGACTCAGGTCAAAACAGAAATATGTATATCATAAATGAAAGTGGTTTATATTCCCTTATCATTTTAAGTAAATTACCAACAGCTAAAAAATTCAAACATTGGATAACCTCAGAAGTACTTTCATCAATACAATAATTAGCAGTCTAATCTATAAAAGTATAAGGTGGATTTTAAGATAGAAATAAGAAATAAGTATTTGCAAGGAAAGATATTAACTAATGAGAGGAGATAAATAATTATGAATAATAATTTAAGAATTTTTGAGAATGAATAGTTTAATAAGATTAGAACATTAATTATCAATGAAGAATCATGGTTTGTAGGTAAAGATGTTGCTGATATTTTGGGATATGAAAATAGCAGTAGAGATATAAATCGACATATTTATATAGAAAATAGACAGGTTTTGAATAATCAAAACTACCAAAATGGTACTTTAGAAATTCCTAATCGTGGAATGATAATTATTAATGAGAGTGGTTTATATTCTCTTATTTTTTCAAGCAAACTGCCAACAGTTAAAAAATTCAAACATTGGATAACCTCAGAAGTACTTCCAACAATACAATAATTAGCAGTCTAATCTATAAAAGTATAAGAAGGAGATTTTAAGATAGAAATAAGAAATAAGTATTTGTAAGAAAAGATATAAACTAATGAGAGGAGATAAATGATTATGAATGATAATTTAAGAGTTTTTGATTATAAAGGAAAAGAAGTAAGAACAGTTGAAAAAGATGGTACTATTTGGTGGGTGTTGAAAGATGTTTGTAGTGTATTGGAAATGAAAGATAATTATGCTGGAGAAATTGTAAAAAGATTGGATAAAGATGAGTACGATTCAATCGGAGTCACCGATAATTTAGGCAGACAGCAAAATACATACGTTGTCAAATCAATACAAGAATTGGCAGTCTAATTTATAAATATATAAGGAGGGGATTTTAAGATAGAAATAAGAAATAAATATTTGTAGGTAAATATATTAACTAATGAGAGGAGATAAATAATTATGAATAATAATTTAAGAATTTTTGAGAATGAGGAGTTTGGTAAGGTTAGGACATTAATTATTAATGAAGAACCATGGTTTGTAGGTAAAGATGTTGCTAAAATTTTGGGTTATAGTAATGCAAGCAAAGCTGTTTTAAATCATGTTAGTGACGAAGATAAACAATTCTTAATGTTTGATATAGTACGTTCCCAAAATAGGAATGTGCCTATTGGACAAAGTAAAACAGCTATTATTAATGAAAGCGGTTTATATTCCCTTATCATTTCAAGTAAATTACCAACAGCTAAAAAAATCAAACATTGGATAACCTCAGAAGTACTTCCATCTATTCACAAACATGGGGCATATATGACACCTGAGAAATTGAAAGAGGTTATTTTAAATCCTGATACAATGATTGAATTATGTAGAGCCTTAAAAACTGAAAGAGAACAACGTATCAAATTAGAACAAGAAGTTAATTTACTTATACCAGATGCAAATATGGCAAGAGATATTATTAAGTATAATGGTTTATATACATTAAAAGAGGTTGCTGATTTAATTGAAAAAGGAAGAATTGAATTATGTACATTACTTAGAACAAGTGAAGTTTTAAGTAAACAAACAGGTTATAATCTTCCTTTAAGAAGGTATACTAAACAGGGTTACTTTAAAATTAAGATTAATGAAAAAACTAATGTTCCAGTTACATTAATTACAGCAAAAGGATTGAGGTTTATTTATCGTTTAATTAAAAAATATGATTTGGTAGATGAATTTGATACATATACATTACTTGAGACTGCAAAAGATATGGAAATGGTAGAAACAGCATAATGGATTGAGGGGTTCAAAATATAAAATTTAAAAAATAATTTATTTTCACATTTCTTGATAAAAAGATTTAAATATAGTAAAATAATATTTAAGAAAGATTATAATATTATAGTAGATAGGTGATATACTTGAAAGACAAAGATACATACACTAAAAAATATATGTCTAACAACAATGTTTTTGCAGACGCTTTTAATTTTCTTATTTATGACGGCAAAGAAGTAATAAAACCTAAAAATTTAAAAACTCTTGATACAACTGCATTAAGTATTCCATTTGGCAACGATACCAATGCTCCTGTGCAAAAGATACGAGATTTATTAAAATCAGCAGAAATAAAACAAGACGAAAATAATATTTATCTTATCTTAGGTGTTGAGAATCAATCGGAAGTTCATTACGCTATGCCTGTAAGAAATATGCTTTATGATGTTTTGGAATATGCAGGACAAGTTGAGAATACAACAAAAACTCATAGGAAAAATAAAGAATATAAAGGAGTAAGTACAGGAGAATTTTTATCAGGATTTTATAAAAATGACAAACTTATACCTGTAATAACTTTGGTTATATACTTTGGTGTTGATGAATGGGACGCTCCTCGTTCAATATATGATATGCTTGAAATAAAAGACAAAGAGATACTTTCATTCGTAAATTATTATAAAATAAACCTTATTGCACCAAGTGAGATTGATGATGAAAAGGCTGAGAAACTTCATTCAAATTTAAAAGAGGTTTTATTGTATATTAAAAATTCCAATGATAAAGAAAAACTAAGAAAATTAGTACAAAATGATGAAAAGTTTTCAAGACTTGAAAGGGACGCCGTTTTTGTTATTAATGCTATTACAAATTCTAATTTGAAAATTGATGAAAATCAGGAGGTGTTTGATATGTGCCAAGCTATTTTAGATATTAAAGAAGAGGGCAGGATTGAGGGTGGAATTACTTCAATGGTAAAGATGTGTAAAAAATTTGGTGTTTCATTTTATGATACTGTTAAAGAAGTTGCAATAGAGTTTAAATTAACAGAAAAAGAATCTGAAGTTAAAGTTAAAGAAATTTGGTGATAATAATTTAGCTAATTATTTAATCGGAGAGAAATTTAAAGTCTCTCCGATTTTTTATTATGCCAGAAAGAAGGTGAATAAATGAGCAAATATACTTTTATAACCAAACAATATTATTCCAACTGTTTTATTGAAACTGTTAAGGCGAAAATTAAAAATTGGAATAATAAAATATTTTTCTGTAAACCACGAATAACAGAAAACGGTAATTTTCAGATGTGCCATTTTATGTGGACGGATGGAAAGGCAGATTATGACTTTTCTGACAATGAAACAGATAAATTGTCGTGGTATAAATGCTTTTGGTTTAAGGGTGCAATTCGCAAGTTTGATTCAGGATTTGCCGCCCGATATTCGGCTTACAGAAATAAAAGAGGGGTGAGGCAAAATAAAGTACTTGATTTTACAGGCAATATGGCTTTGTGTGTTTCAAATTTTATAAATTAACAGAGGTGATTTAATTATAAAAAAACTTAATATAATTGATGAATAACTAAATATAGGAGATGTAAAAACTATTACGTTTAATGGCGGAGAAAATATAAAATATGTTGAATTATTGTTTTCTCCTACTACAAAAGCACAGTTTTTTTTATCTGAAGATAAAAAATCTATTGTATTATCTGTAAGTGATACTAATTTAGGTATTCCAGAATTAAATTGTATTATTAACAAGCAAACTTTGAGAAATTATATTATTTCGCTTAAAAATATGTACAATGAATTATTATTTGAAGAAGATGAGGGGTGATAAAATGAAATTTAATGAAAAGATTGATGCTGAACATGGTGTTGTCAAATATTCTTTAAAAGCTGTATATAATACTACACTTACAGATGATGAATCTATGGAAATTGAGACACTTCATGATTATGTAAGAAAAATTAAATTTTCAGATATTGATTTTACAGCTAATATAATTATGTCAGGTGGCAAACCTTGTGTAACAGAAGATAATACAGGTGAAACAGTTATAGAAGTGTCTTTAGGAAAAGTTGTTCCTAAAGAATATGTATTAGATGAAAATTTGAATATTGAATTTTCTATTGACTCAAGTCGTATAGTTGATTCAGAAATAAATGATGTATTGAACACAAAAGCTTTAATTAGTCAAGCAAAAATAGCTGTTTTTCAACACAGGATAAAAGAGACTATTGTGAAACTGTTAGAAACAGCAAGAAATGAAGATAATTCCTTTGAGCAGGAATCAGAAATAATTATATAAGGAGGATGAATTAAAAATGTATGCTATATTAATTAAAGATACTAAAAACAGTAGTTTATATCGATTTCTTAGTGTAAAAAAAGAAGTTATGGAAAGTACAGAAAAAGAAGTTACTGCCCCTGATACAAATGAGGTGAAAACCGAAATTGTTGAGATAGGTACAGGAAATTATGAAAATGTTATATTTTTTGCCGAAACAAAAGATGAACTTGAGAAAAAGTGCGTAGAACTTTTAGGCACATATACTACTAATGAATTTATGCCAATTGATACAGAACCTTTTGATGTTGATTTAGTGTGGAACAGCGATAGTAATTAAAGTGAAAGTATAATATGACAATTCTTAAAAAAAATATGAATACTAAAATAACAGCAGCACAAGCCAGAGAGAAAATTGCAGAACTTGAAAACAAGATTGAAGAATTAAAAGGGTATGTTTATTGTCCTATGTGTGATGCACATAAAAAACGTGAAAATTTTTACGTAAGCACAGATTCTTTAATAAAAGGCGAGGTAAGTTTTATATGTAAACGATGTGCAAGAAAACTGGCAGTTCATACAAATGAGAAAGGAGAGGAAACAGTAACAAAAGAATCTATGCTTCTTGCTTTAAAATATCTTAATAACCCTTTTTTTAACTCAGTATGGGACGCAAGCGTTCAGGAATCTGAGAATCTTCTTGCTGGAAAAACAAAATCAACACCATATGATGCTTATGTAAAAAATATAGCTATGGGACAATATAACGGTTATACATACTTCGATTCTGACTTTTTTAAAAACAAAGTTTCTTTTGATGATACAGAAAAAGATAAAAAAAATGAAAAAAGTGTTATATTAATGGACGATGATACATTAAGTGATTATAAAAAGAATAAAAAAGATGTAAAAAGGCTATTAGGCTATGACCCGTTTGCAACGGAAGTATTGTCTGACCAGCCTTTTTTATACTCGCAATTATTAAGCATGCTTGATTCTGGCGGAGATGAAAATGACGATATGGTTAGAAATGCGTCATGTGTGACTATTACAAGAGGATTTTTACAAGCATCAAAAATAGATAATGTAATTGCGATTTTAATGTCTGATATAAAAAATATTGAAAAAAATTCTTCAGCTATAAAATCATTACAAGAAAGTAAACAAAAAATTACAAATATAATAACAAATCTTGCCGCTGAAAGTTGTATTTCTTTAAAAAACAACAGAAATTCTAAAAAAGGTGAAAATACATGGACAGGTAAATTAAAAAAAAATTAAGGATTTAGATTTAAGGCAAGGTCGTATTAATGGCTTTGATATTGAAACTTGCAAGGCTATGCGACAGGTGATGGAACTTAGTCATCATTCTATTATGAGAGAGTTAAAACTTGATGAAAGTGATTGGTCTGATATGGTTGCCGGACAAAGAGAAATGATAGTAGAATTACAATCTAAACTTGATAAATATATTGAAATATCAAGAATTTTACTAACTGAGAACTTAGATTTAAAAGATTTTATTAACAGCAGCAATTTAGATTTAAAAGGGTATTCTTATGTAAACTTAGATGATTTATATTCGAATTTTGCTTGTGATGAAAAGGAAGGTGAAATTATAGATAAAGACGAATGAGTTTGAGACACTAAAACAAATGCTTATTGAAAAAGGAGACATAAAAGAATTTAGTTTTAAAAATAATATTCAAGAAAATATTATTTTTGTAAGAGATGGTATATATACAATATCAGCTAAGAAAGTTGAATCCCTTATAAGAATAGCTGAAATGCAAAGATACTATCAATGTAATCCAATTAGATTTATAAAAGATTTTTTTAATATTGAACTTCTTGATGCACAATCATGGATTATTCAACAGTCATGGGCATGTCCCAATGTATTAATTGTTGGCTCAAGAGGTTTTGGTAAAAGTACAATAATAGACCTTATGCTTATGGCAAAAGATATGCTGTTTAGCAATTATTGGTGTTATATAGCGTCAGGTTCGGGTTCTCAGGCTGAGGAAACATTTATGACACTTGAAAAACTTGCAAATGATAATATTGATACCTTCATGGGTTCTACTGGTTCTGTGTTTAAAAGTGAAATAGAAATAAAGAACGCAGCCGGAGATGGATTTTCTCATTCATCTAACGGTTTTAGCTATTCAACATATAATGGTTCGTTTACACAAACGCTTAATAGCAATATAAATAGAAAAAGAGGCAAGAGAGGTTCAGTAGTATTCGACGAATGCGGTTTTCTTTCAGAGGAAATGATGAATGTATATGGAGCATTTGCCATAGTTAACAAAAGTTTCAAATCTGGTACTGACGGCAATGGAAATTCTATTGACTCTATTCGTTTAAAAACTTTACCAAAAGAAATACCTAATCAATTATATTATATTAGTTCGGCAAGTTCTGTGGGTACAAAGTTTCATGAGTTTTTCAGAGAATTTTCAAAAAAAATGTTTATGGGCGATAAAAGATACTTTACAGCTATGATTACATGTGAAGTACCTTTGCACCCTACTATACATGGCAAATTAATGAATCCTTTGTATGAAAAGTCAGTTATTGAAAACGAACTTAGAACAAATCCAGAAAAAGCAAGAAGAGAATATTATTGTCAGTTTACAACAGACGCAGGAAGTGATGCTATTATAAAGCGTTCTGTTATAACAAGAAATGAAGAAATAAGAAAACCGCTTTTATATAACGATACAGGAAATAAAAAATTTATTATATGTTATGACCCGGCTCGTTCAAGAGACAACAGTGTTATACTTGTTTGTGAAATATATGATTTTAAACAAGTTGATGGTTCTTATGACAGACGTATGCGAATTGTAAATTGCATTAATTTAGTCGATGTAGGTAAAAAAATTAAATCTCCTATGAGAACGCCTGAACAGGTTGAATATTTAAAACAGGTTATTCTTGATTATAACGGAAATGCTGATGGATATGAAAATATTATAGGAGTATATATATACGCTGGTTCAGGCGGCGGTGTTAATATAGCAGATTATTTAATGCCTGATTGGACTGACAAGAAGGGCATTGTTCACAGAGGACTTATAGATAAAAAGTATTCAGTAGAATATGTTAAAAAATTTCCAAATGCTGTGGATAAAATTCATTTAATATCTCCTGCTGCATATAAGTCAGAAATGTATGAATCTATGATAGAGCTTATGACACAAGATAAAATAAGTTTTACAGCTCCATACGATAATAAAGATTATTTAATTGTATTTGATTAACTGTTCCACGCACACTCGTGACTTTAGACATGAGTTAGTGGAACA
>CAMTZM010000039.1 GCA_947086655.1 uncultured Eubacteriaceae bacterium | reverse complement strand
TATGACAGTAGGTTATGATTCTGAAAAGAAACGACCTTCATTGATGTGTTAAAAAGCAAATACCATGTATTTTAATATAATTTTAACCAATTAACAAAAAATTTTATGGGTGTATATTATTGCAGTCCTTACAGCAGGATTGTCTTACACCTGATATTATAGGTCCGGCAAGAGCTGCTGAAAGTAAAACAATTTGCGGAGAGAGAATAAATGAAGGTGACGTTATTGACCCTCCGTCAAATGCAGCTACTGTAACTATTGACAGACTTAAAATTAAAAAGGCAATTATAGCTGATAAAGAGCCTAATCCGTTTAAAAATGGTTTTTGGGATATAACTATAAAATATGTTTTTGTTTACAGACTTACATTTAGAGAAGCTGATGGAGAAATTATTGATTGTATCCGTGCAAACAGCATATTTACTAAAAAGGTAACTCTTTTTGGTTCAATAGGAACAGATATTGTTCTTTCAACTGACTTATTCAAAGGAGAGAGAGATTCATGCACTCTTGATTCCGACCCATTCATTTTAGTTGAGGCTAAAGCGTTATTTATTAAAAGTCTGCAAAATGAATAATAATATTTTTTCCATCCCATTCAAATTTTGAAATTATTGACTTAAATATATAATTTTTTATTTCGGCAGGGAGTGTAAATAAGTAATCTATGGATTGAAATACGTTTAAAATTTTGTTAAAATCAGAATTATTTATACACGAATCTGAAGACATTTCTTTTAATTTATTTTCTAAAGCACATATTTCAATATCAAGTTTGTTTATATGAGACGTTATATATTTTCCAGCGGCAGTATCTGCTGTTTGTGAAAGTTGAATTATAAGGTTATCAAGAGATTTTTTTTTGAGACTGATTTCTTTTCTATAATAATCTTCTTTATTTTTTATATTATTTTTTTTTGTTATATTTAAGTTTTTTAGTTTTAAGCAAGTAGATTTGTAGTTATTTAGATAGTTTTTTATAAATGTGTAAAATTGTTTTTCAAATTGACTTCCTGTTAAATTTGTCATTTCACACTTTGTACAATGACTTTTTTCCTTTAAAGAACATACATAGTAATATTCTTTTTTGTTTGTTTTTTTGTTTATTCTTCCGTTTTTAACTCTCATAAGACTTCCGCAGTTTTTGCAGTAAATCATTCCAGAAAATGCAGCAAGTTTAGCTGTGCCTTTACGAGGTATATTTATTGAATTTTCATTTAATATTTTTTGTGTTTCAATCCAATTTTCACTTTTTATAATAGCTTTATGATTTCCGATTGATATTATCCAATTTTTTGGAGATTGTTTTTTTATATGTTTTTTATCAAACCTGTTGTATACAGTTATTCCAAAATGACCGTTAAAATTAGATATATTAGAGTATATACCGCATCCTAATTTTGAAAAATATTCATATGTATTTTTATCGGCAGCGGCGTAAACAGGATTTTTTAGTATATCTCTTAAAGCAGAGGGAGAAAATTTATTTCCTTTTTTTGTTTTTATTCCGTTTTTATTTATATATTGGCAAAGTTTTGATAGGCTTTTGAGTTCTATATATTTTTTATAAATAAGCTTGACTGTTTTTAATTCTTCTGGTATTTCAGTCAATACTGCCATTCTTTTTTGTATTCCGTTTTCTGATTTGTAATTTATAATTTTTCCTTTTAATCCCGTAGGAGAAAGACCTCCGGTCCAGCGCCCCATTTTTGCATAATGTGTCATTGTGTCCTTTATTCTTTGTGATACGTTAGTTCTTTCTAATTCAGCAAAAACCATAAGTATATTTAGAACGCTTTTTCCCCATGGACTTGATGTATCGAATCCTTCAGCAGCGCTTATTATTTCAACAGAATTTTTAGACAGAAACTGCTGCAAATTAGCAAAATCTATAAATGAACGGCTTATTCTATCTATTTTATATGTTATAAGTATATCAAATGTTTTGTTTTTTATATCTTTTAAAAGCTGTATATATTGAGGTCTTGCTGTATTAGCGCCACTGTATCCCTCATCTGTATATACTGAAAATATTATATTTTCATACGGATATTTTATTTTTGCAAAATTTTTGCAAAAATCCTCTTGACTTTTTGTGCTTTCGCTTTTATCGTTATATTTTGATTTTCTTGTATATATAGCTATGTGCATAATGACAACCCCTTATTGATTATTATTTATAAATAAATAAATTTATATAAAATGAGGTGGATTTTTATGTATATTAATTTTAGTGTGTATAATAATTTAAGTTCAGACAAAAAGGATATAATATGCAGTAAAATAAAAAATGAAACGGTTTCATATTTTATAGAAAATGAAATTGAATTTAATTATTTTTATTTAAAATTATTAATTGATAAAGGACTTTTAAAATGATAAAATTACTTATAATATATTTAAAAATAAAAAAAATAGAATTTTCAGATATTTTTTTATAACAAATTAGTAATACGCCGCCTTTTATGCGACGAATAATTTACATTAAACACAGACTTATATTTATCTTTTTTGTATATATTATTATAGTTTGAAAATATAAAGGCGGGACATATTATGAATAAAAATAATTTTTTTTTAGTTGGTTTGATTTTTTTACTGCTTTTTGTCATATATTTAATAGAAAGTTTTTTAGGAATAAGTTTTTTATGTATTTTATCAGCTGTTTTAGGTTTAGCTCTTTTACTGCTTTATAAAATGAAAAATAAAAAAATTGCACTTTCAGTCGGAGTTTATTGTTTATATATAAGTGCAGGGTTTATTTTTTACTATATTTTTAAAAACATATCGGTTTGGCTTGCCGAGTTGTTTTTTGCTGTTCCAGCTATTATTTTTTTTATAATATATATGAGGGAAAAAATAAAATATTATATTTATTATAGCGCTGTTTTGTTAATTTTATCTGTAATAGTTTTTGTTATTTTTATATAAGTATGAAAATTTTATAATTAGTAATATAATTTTTGTTTTTGTATAATAATGCTTGATTTTTTGAAAATTTATATTATAATATAAGTAAGAAAAGAACTCTTCCGTGTACGTAGCATGATTGTTTACAACCAACATTTTTTGAAAGGGATAATAGTCTTTTTTATGTGGAATTGCAGGTTGTGTTTTTAACACAAAGCAGGAAACATAAAAAGCTACAACCACCTGTAATAAAGGTTATAAACCTTTTTGAGAAACGGCTCGGCAGAGTCTTTTTTTTATATTTTTTATGTGTTTTTTGGAGGTTTATATGGCTGAAATTGGTTTAGTAAAGGATATAGAAAATGATAAAGTTGTAGTAAGTCTTGAGAGAAAGGAAGCGTGTGCTAAGTGTCGTGCCTGTACAGCCGGAATGACTAAAAAAGAAATGATTGTAAAAGCTTATAATCAATGCAAGGCTGAAATTGGCGATAATGTAGAAATTGTAATTGATGAAACTAATTTTATAAATGCTGTTTTTATTATGTATGGTATTCCATGTGCAGCAATGCTGTTTGGTATGTTTTTTTCATATGCTGTATTTGATAAATATAATTTTGAATATAAAGAATTTTTAAGTTTTGGAATTGGAATTATTATGGTTTTGGCGGTATATTTTTTTATAAGCCGAAAAGAAGCTTATTTTAAAAGTAAAAATTATATTCCGCGTGCGATTAAAAAAGTATAATATGATGTAACAATTTTCCTTATTTTAAACTAATATAAAATAGGGAGGGTTGTTTTATGTTAGAAAATAAAGCTTTATATTATTATAAAAAAGGTTATAATTGTTCCCAATGTGTTTTAAAAGCTTGTGAAAGCGTTTATAATATACCTATATCAAAACAAAGCTTAAAATTATGTTCGGCTGTAAATACCGGTTTTGGAATAGGAAATATATGCAGTGTGCTTGTAGCCGGAATAATGGTATTAGGTCTTTTATTTAGTGAGGAAGATTCAAAAAGGCTTAGAATAAAGTTTTTAAACCAATTTCAGGAAACTTTTGGGAATTTGAATTGTTCATACTTAAGAGGTTCGTCAACAGGTGGCTGTGAGCATGTTATAGGAAAAACGTGTAATATGCTCGAAAAAATAATAAAAGAAGAATATTCCAAGAATTAAAATCGAAAAAAGTCATATAATATGATTGTATTAAAAATCAATTGATTTTTATACAAAAAAATTATATGGAGGTAATGAATTATGGCATCCTCAAACAGAAAAGCAGTTCCCGAGGCAAGAGCGGCATTAGATTCTTTTAAATATGAAGTAGCCAAGGAAATAGGCGTACCTTTGAAGCATGGCTATAACGGTGATTTAACTTCATATGAAAATGGCAGCGTAGGCGGATATATGGTTAAAAAAATGATAGAAGCCCAAGAAAAGAAAATGGCGGGCAAATAATTTATGGAAACACTGATTTAATACTATAATTATTTAAAAAATTTGTAAAAATTAAATGGTTATAGTAAAAATTAAAAAAATATAATCAGTATTTCATTTATTAAATATAAAAAAGAAGGTTTCTCATTTTTTGAGACGCCTTCTTTTTATAAGGATAAGGTGATTTTTATGGTTATTGGAAGTTGTAAAGTATATTTAACGGCAGAATGGGTATTTTCTTTAAAAGAAAAAAGAATGGTTGTTAAAAGTTTAATTGATAAAATTAAAAATAAGTTTAATGTTTCTGTTGCGGAAGTCGAAAAGCAAGATATACATAAGAGCATAGTAATAGGTTTTGTGTGTGTCAGCAATGAGACACCGCATGTAAACAGTATTATTGATAATGTGCTTAATTTTATTGAAAGAAATACGGATGCGGTTATTGATGATGTACAAATTGAAATATTATGAATAAATATATAGATTTTACCGCAGATATATGATATAATCATAAGACATGTAATTTTTCACATATGATTAAGGAGGATTTTAAAAAAATGAGCAGTGTAGAAAATATTGATATTAACAAAGTTAAAATTATTTTTAATGTTTCAGCAGACAGATTTGAAGAAGGTTTAAAGTATTCTTACAATAAAAATAAAGGAAGAATCGCTATACAAGGCTTTAGAAAAGGAAAAGCTCCAAGGAAAATTATTGAAGCTAATTACGGTAAAGAAATTTTTTACGACGATGCGTTTAATTTTGTATTGCCAGAGGCATACGACGCTGCCGTAAAGGAAAATAATCTTGAGGTAGTCTCAAGACCTGAAATTGATGTGGAAAATGTTTCTGATACTGACGGTGTTACATTTGAGGCTATTGTGTATACAAAACCTGAAGTTAAAGTCAGCGATTATAAAGGTCTTAATTATAAGAAGATTGAGATTAATGTTGAGGATAAAGAAATACAAGACGAAATTGACAGAGAAAGAGAGAAAAACTCAAGAATTATAGAAATAACAGACAGACCTATACAAGATGGGGATATTGTAACCATAGACTTTAAGGGTTTTGTTGACGGAGAGGCTTTTGAAGGCGGCGAAGGAAAAGATTATGATTTGACAATCGGTTCTCATTCATTTATAGATACTTTTGAGCAGCAGCTTATAGGTAAAAATGTAGGTGATGATGTTGAAGTAAATGTAACATTTCCGGAAGGTTATCATCAAAAAGAACTCTCTGGAAAGCCGGCTATGTTTAAAGTAGAGATTAAAGATATTAAATTTAAGGAACTTCCAGAGGTTGACGATGAGTTTATACAGGATGTTTCTGAGTTTAATACTGTTGATGAATATAAAAATGATATTAGGGAAAAAATATTAGCACGTAAGCAAAAAGATGGAGAAGAGGAAAAGAAACAGGAAATTCTCAAAGCTTTGACTGAAAAATCAGAAATGAATGTTCCTCAGGTTATGATTGAAAATGAAATTGATAATAAAATTAATGAGTTTAGCAGTAATATTAAAAGACAGGGACTTTCTCTTGATATGTATTTAAAGTTTATGGGACAAAGTATGGAAACAATGAGAGAGGCTTACCGTATTATATCAGAGCAGCATGTAAAAAGCAGACTTGCGCTTGAGGCTGTTGCTGAAATTGAGAATTTTGAAGTATCTGAAGAAGAAATTAATAATGAAATACAAAAAATTGCGGATGCGTATGGTATGGAAAAAGAAAAACTCGTCAATGTTATTAAAGAAGAAGACAGAGTTAATTTAGCAAAAGACATTAAAGTTCAAAAAGCGCTTGATTTTATAGTTGACAACGCAGTTGAAACAGAATAATATTATTATATCAGGAAGGGATTAGAATCTCTTCCTTAATTGTTTAAATTATAGGAGGTAGTTAAATGAGCTTAGTACCAGTTGTTGTTGAACAGACTAACAGAGGTGAGCGTTCATACGATATTTATTCACGTCTTTTAAAGGACCGCATAATATTTTTAGGAGAAGAAGTTAACGATGTTACGGCAAGTTTGGTAGTTGCGCAGCTTTTGTTTTTGGCGGCGGAGGATCCGGATAAGGATATAAGCTTATATATAAACAGCCCCGGAGGTTCGGTAACAGCCGGTTTCGCTATTTACGACACAATGAGACATATTAAGCCTGACGTATCAACAATATGTATTGGTCTTGCAGCAAGTATGGGAGCTTTTCTTCTTTCAGGCGGAACTAAAGGAAAAAGATATGCACTTCCAAATGCTGAAATAATGATTCATCAGCCGCTTGGAGGGGCAAGAGGACAGGCGACAGATGTACAAATTCATGCTGAACATTTAATAAGAACAAAAAAGAGAATTAATGAAATACTTGCTGAAAATACAGGAAAACCTATTGATATTATTAAACAAGATACTGAAAGAGATAACTTTATGTCGGCGGAAGAAGCCAAAGAATACGGTTTAATTGACGCTGTTATGGTTAAACCTCAAGTATAAGGAGTGTATTTATGTCTAAGTTAGACGAGAAAAAATTAAGATGTTCTTTCTGCGGAAAAACGCAGGAGCAGGTAAAAAAGCTTGTAGCAGGTCCGGGAGTTTATATATGTAATGAATGTATTGAACTTTGTTACGAAATTCTTGAGGATGGCTTTGAGTCTGATATGGGTTTTGACGATGATTTTGGAGAGAATATTCCTAAACCTAAAGAAATAAGAGAGGCGCTTGACCAATATGTTATTGGGCAAGATGAGGCAAAAAGGGCACTTGCTGTGGCTGTTTATAATCACTATAAACGTATTTCTTCTGAAAATAATGATTCGGATGTTGAATTACAGAAAAGCAACATACTTATGATAGGGCCTACTGGAGTTGGAAAGACACTTCTTGCTCAGACTTTAGCAAGGCTTATTAATGTTCCTTTTGCTATTGCTGATGCAACAAGTTTGACAGAAGCCGGATATGTAGGAGAAGATGTTGAGAATATTTTACTTAAAATAATACAGGCAGCGGATTATGATATTGAAAAGGCTCAAAGAGGTATTATTTATATTGATGAGATTGATAAAATAGCAAGAAAGTCAGATAATCCGTCTATTACAAGGGATGTAAGCGGAGAAGGTGTACAGCAGGCTCTTTTAAAAATTCTTGAGGGTACGGTTGCGTCTGTACCTCCTCAGGGAGGAAGAAAGCATCCTCATCAGGAATTTATACAAATAGATACCACAAATATATTATTTATATGCGGAGGAGCGTTTAGTGGTCTTGAAAAGATAATAGAAAAGAGAATAAGCAATAAAGTTATAGGATTTGGAGCACAGACAAAGTCAAAAAAAGAACTTTTATTTGGTGATTTATTAAAACAGATAACTCCTAAAGACTTGCATAAGTTTGGAATTATACCAGAGCTTATAGGACGTATGCCTGTTGTTGTGTCTTTATCAAATCTTGACGAAAAAGCACTTGTATCAATTTTAACAGAGCCTAAAAACTCTCTTACAAAACAATATAAGTATTTATTTGAACTTGATAATGTAACTCTTGAGTTTGAGGAAGATGCGCTTCAAAAAATAGCGGAAAAAGCTGTTAATCAAGGAACTGGAGCACGTGGTTTAAGAGCAATAGTTGAGGGCTTTATTTCGGATATAATGTATGAGATACCGTCTGATGACAGTATTGAAAAATGTATTATAACAGGAGATGTTGTTTTAAATAACGCAAAGCCTACTTATATTTATAATGATGAAAGAAAACAATTAAGAGCCGGAAAAAAGCGTAAACAGAAAAACAATAAAGAAATAAGTGCAAGTTAAATTTTATTAAGTCTATATTTATAAAAAATGTTTTATGGACTGTCACAAGGTGATTTTTTTAATCACCTTGTGACAGTTTTTTTAATCCTCTGAACTTGAAGCAATTTCATCCTCTGATTCATTATTGCCATATTCTAAATCTATGTCGACAAATGAATTTGAAGCCAGCTCCATAGCTATTGTTCTTATTTGAGAGGAAATTTTTGAAGCGAGAGAGGATATTTGATAATTTTCAGAAAGCCTTGCGGCTGTATCTTCATGACGCCGCATTATTAGGTCTTCCATTATAGATAATTTATCATCAAATGGTATTGGAATAGTAAATTTATGTTTCCTTTCAAAATTGTAGACATATTTTCGGAGATTGTATTCAATTTCTCCATTTTTTGTCCTTGATTCATACAATGCTATAAATTCCATTTTATCAAGTAAATTTTTGGGAATTCTGGCTGTATAACGAGGATACTTGCTTTTATCCATAAATAATCACCTCCTTCGGTGAGTATTTTAATACATATTTTACTGGACATGTTGAAAGTGACTTTATTATGATGTCACTTTTTTTGAAAAATAAATGGAATTTTATAAAATTTATTGTCAAAATTTTAGAACTTATAGTAATGATTATAATAATATTTAATATCTATATAAGAATTTATTTGCATAGAGTAAAAAATAAAAAAAAATAAAACGAACTTTGAATATGTTCATTTTATTTTTTTATTTATACTCAATAGGATTAATGTATTGTATTTTTCGTCCTTGATAAAGACCGTTTTTTTTCATTTCCTCCTCTATTTCGTCACGTATTTTCCACCAGCTTGTATTCCAGTTTACAAATAATGAGTTTTCTTCAGGAGCACGACCTATTAATCTTTGAATTGATATTTTAGGAGAAAGATATTCAAGAAATGTTATAACTCTTTGTTTATATTCATCTAATGTTATTATATTAAATTTTCCGCTTTTGTATTCTTCTGCCATTTTTGTGCCTTCAATTATATATAAAGCATGGAGTTTTACATGATTATTATTTAAAGCTGTTATTATTTTAGCTGTTTCTATTGTATCTGTTATAGTATCATTTGGAAGATTTAATATTACATGGGTACATATGTCAAAATCATAGGATTTTATTTCAATACAGCTTTTAATATATTCAGAAAGAGTATGTCCACGGTTTATTTTAATTAATGTGTGATAATTGGCACTTTGAAGTCCTAATTCAATTGTAATATTTATTTTATGCTTTTCTTTTAACTCTTTTAAATAATCAAGCTGTTTTGTTAAAACGCAGTCAGGCCGTGTTGATATAGCTATTTCAATTATATTTTCAATTTCAGAAGCATCTTTCATAAAATTTTTAAAATCGTTAAATGGCATATATGTATTTGTAAAATTCTGAAAATATGCTATAAATTTTTCAGCCTTAAATCTTTTTTTCATATATGCCATATTTTTTGCAATTTGTTCACTTACGGAAACAGAGCCGGATAAACATTCAAAACCGGCTCCTATTTCAGCGCAGTAACTGCATCCTCCGACAGAAATTCTACCGTCACGATTCGGACATGTGACAGGCAAGTTTATCGGCAGTTTATAAACTTTATTGTTGTATTTATTTTTTAAAAAATCAGAATATTTATAATATAAAAAACTCATAACAACCTTATTTCATTATACAATCTTTTATTTCGTCCGGAATTTCATCATTTAAAATATTTGCACCTATAACAAAATTTAAGTTATTATCTTCTGATAAAGACCGTAATTTATTTACAAGCTTTACAATATCGTCATTATCCAATTTATTTACTATTTTAAGCAAACCGTCAATATATATAACTTCTATATCGTTATCTTGAGATAATACGCCGTAAATAAAGCCAATTAATTCCCGATAATTTGAAAGCGGGAAATTTGATGTTTCAATAAATCTAATATTATAATTTAAGTCATACATATGTCTCTTATTACTGTCAATAAATACCACATTTCCATGAGCATTTTTTACATGTGTGTTAGCCAGTTCTATAAGCTTTTTAGTCTTTCCTTCACCTTTTTCGCCTGTAAGTATCTGAACCATAGCAATCCCTCCTTAAGTTTGGTATAGGAACAAAAATATTTTAATATAATAATGCAATAAATTATAATGTATTATTTGACTTATAATTTATTTGTTTTTATTATATAATATTCTGTATATAAAACGCAACTCTTTTTTAAAAGATAATTACAAATATAAGTTTTAAACGTATATTTATATAAACAGCGTGTCGACAAAGTCGACAACGCTGTCATCGAAAAAAAAGTTTTCGATGATTTTAAGCAGAAGAATAAAGAGACGTTTCTTCGTACAAGGCTTGAAAGCCCTTGAAACGTCTCTTTTCCTCAAACGGGCAAAGCCCGTTTTGCACTTTAAAGTCTGCGACGCTTTTTCCATAAATTAAAGTTTAAAAAAATTTTGATTTTTTCAACAGTGTGATATAAATTTATTTTTTTAAAATTTTATAAAGTTTAAAAATAATTGTATTTTTATATAATTTCGATAATATATGTAAAGTTTTCATATACGATATAATAAAAAAGGGGTTGAAAAATTAAGATAAATCAGTTAATCTTATAATTTGAGTGAATGTTTTTAGAAAAGGTATGGTATAATGAATAAAAATAATTATGATAATGAATCTATAACATCTTTAAAAGGAGCTGACAGAGTACGTTTAAGACCTTCAGTTATATTTGGTTCAGATGGTATTGAGGGCTGTCAGCATTCTATATTTGAAATATTGTCTAATTCAATAGATGAGGCAAGAGAAGGCTTTGGAGAAAAAATTGATATTATAAGACATAAAGATTTTTCAATTACTATAAAAGATTATGCAAGAGGAATTCCTGTTGATTATAATCAAAGAGAGGAAAGATATAATTGGGAATTGCTGTTTTGTGAACTTTATGCCGGAGGAAAATATCTTAATAATTCAGGAGAAAATTATGAGTATAGTCTTGGACTTAATGGACTTGGACTTTGTTCAACTCAGTATAGTTCAGAGTTTATGGATGTATGTGTAATAAGAGATGGATATAAATATAGTTTAAGATTTGAAAAAGGCGAAAACGTAGGCGGACTTAAAAAAGAAAAAACAAAGGAAACTCAAACAGGAACATATATATATTGGAAACCGGATAAAGACGTTTTTACAGATATTAATGTATCTCTTGATTATTTTCAAGATATTTTAAAAAGACAAAGCATAGTAAATAAAGGGCTTAAATTTCAGCTTTATGACGAGGAAAGCGAAGAGACATTTATATATTTATATGAAAATGGAATAAAAGATTATATAAAGGAACTTACGCAAAAAGAAGCATTTACACAAGTACAATATTTTGAGTCTTCGGCTTCTGGTCGTGATAGGGAGGATAAACCGGAATATAAACTTAAATTTGAAATAGCTTTTTGTTTTGATAATGAAGTTAATTTGCTTGAATATTATCATAATTCAAGTTTTCTTGAATATGGAGGTTCACCAGATAAAGCTGTTAGAAGTGCTTTTGTTTACGCAATAGATAATTATTTAAAAAATAATAATTTATATAAAAAAGATGAGAAGAAAATAACATTTTCAGATGTTGAGGACAGTCTTACGCTTGTTATAAATTCTTTCTCAACTGTTACAAGCTATGAAAATCAAACTAAAAAATCAATTACAAATAAGTTTATACAAGAGGCTCTTACAGATTATCTTAAAAAGCAGCTTGAAATTTATTTTATTGAAAATAAAGCAGATGCCGATAAAATAGCCAATCAGGTTATTGTAAATAAAAGAAGTCGGGAAAGTGCTGAAAAAACAAGAATTAATATAAGGAAAAAGCTTACAGGAAATATTGATATTAATAACAGAGTTGAAAAATTTGTAAACTGTCGTACTAAGGATGTAAGTAAAAGAGAACTTTATATAGTTGAGGGTGATTCAGCGCTGGGGGCATGTATGCTTGGACGTGATGCTGATTTTCAAGGCATAATGCCTATAAGAGGAAAAATATTAAATTGTTTAAAGGCTAATTATGATAAAATTTTTAAAAGTGATATTATAATGGACCTTTTAAGGGTAATTGGCTGTGGTGTTGAGATAAAAAGCAAACATAATAAAGAGTTAAATTCTTTTGATATTGAAATGCTTAAATGGAATAAAATAATTTTATGTACAGATGCTGATGTTGACGGTTTTCAAATAAGAACACTTCTTCTTACAATGCTTTATAGGCTTGCGCCTACACTTATTGAGGAAAGAAAGGTTTTTATAGCAGAATCTCCGCTTTATGAAATAACAAGCGGAAAAAAGACATACTTTGCTTATACCGAAAAAGAAAAGTTGGATATTTTAAAAAAAATAACAGGAAAATATAATATACAACGCTCAAAAGGACTTGGAGAAAATGAACCGGAAATGATGTGGCAGACAACTATGAATCCTCAAACAAGAAGGCTTATTTTGGTTATGCCTGAGGATATTGTGAAAACTCAATATATGTTTGAAATGCTTTTAGGGGATAATTTACAGGGAAGAAAAGATTTTATTGAAAAATATGGTTATAAATATATTGACTTAACAGAAATTAGTTAGGAGTAATAGCTATGGCTGATAAAAAATTAGTAATGGAGCAAAATATAACTCAAACGCTTGAAATAAATTATATGCCTTATGCTATGAGCGTAATTGTATCAAGGGCTATACCTGATATAGACGGATTTAAACCAGCTCATAGGAAACTTTTATATACAATGTACAAAATGGGTCTTATAAGCGGAACAAGAACAAAATCAACTAATGTTGTAGGGCAGACTATGAAACTTAATCCTCATGGAGATGCAACTATATATGAAACACTTGTGAGGCTTACAAGAGGACATGATGCTGTTTTACACCCTTTTATTGATTCAAAGGGCAATTTTGGGAAACAATATTCAAGAGATATGGCTTATGCGGCGTCAAGATATACAGAGGTTAAACTTGATAGTATATGTAATGAGATTTTTAGAGATATAGATAAAGATACAGTAGATTTTATAGATAATTATGACGGTTCGTTAAAAGAACCTGTATTGTTTCCAACAGCTTATCCTAATATATTGGTTACACCTAATCAAGGAATTGCAGTAAGTATGGCAAGTACTTTATGCAGTTTTAATCTTAAAGAGGTTTGTTCTCTTACAATAAATTATATTAAAAATAAAAATATAGATGTTAAAAAATATTTAAAAGCTCCTGATTTTTCGACAGGAGGAGAACTTATTTATAATGAAGAAGAAATAGATAGAATTTATAATACAGGCAGAGGAAGTTTACAGTTAAGAGGAAAATATAAGTATGATAAAAAAAATAATTTGATTGAAATATATGAAATTCCTTATAGTACAACTATTGAGGTAATAATTGATAAAGTTATAGCCCTTGTAAAGCAAAATAAAATTAAAGAAATTAATGATATAAGAAATGAGACGGATTTAAGTGGACTTAAAATAGCTATTGATATAAAGAAAAATGCAAATCCTGACATTTTAATGAGTAAAATTTTTAGTATGACATCTTTAAGTGATAAGTTTAGCTGTAATTTCAATGTACTTATTAATGGCGTTCCAAAAACTTTGGGTATTAAACAAATTCTTGATGAATGGATTATTTTCAGGATAAATTGTATAAAAAGACAGACTATTTTTGATTTAAAGAAAAAAAATGAAAAATATCATCTTTTGACAGGACTTTCAAAAATAATTTTGGATATAGATAAAGCTGTTAATATTATAAGAAATACAGAAGAAGAAAGTCAGGTTATTCCTAATCTTTGTATAGGTTTTGATATTGATGAGATTCAAGCAGAATTTGTTGCTGAGATGAAACTTAGAAATATTAATAAAGAATATCTGTTAAAAAGAATTTCTGAAAGAAATCAAATTGAAACTGATATAAAAGAACTTGAGAGAATAAGAGATGATGAGGAACTTATAAAGGATATAATAATTAAACAGTTAAAGGAAATATCAAAAAAGTATGGTATACCAAGAAAAACAGAAATTATTTATGAAGACAATATTGTAAAAATTGACGAGGAAGAACTTATTGAAGATTATGCAGTAAAATTGTTTTTGACAAAACATAATTATTTTAAAAAAATTTCTATTTCTTCTCTTAGATATGCTTCTGAACATAAACTAAAAGAAGATGATGAAATAGTTCAAGAAATTGCAGCCGACAATAAAATGGATTTATTATTATTTTCAGATAAATTTAATGTGTATAAAACAAAAATTTATGAACTTGCAGAGTGTAAGGCAAAAAGTTTGGGAGAATATCTTAATAATGTTATAGATATGGCTGAAGATGAAAGAATTATTTATATAGTTGCTACAAATAATTATACTGGCTATATGATTTTTGGGTATGAAAACGGAAAAGTATCAAAAATACCTCTTTCTTCGTATATGACAAAAGTAAATCGTAAAAGGCTTATAAATGCTTATTCAAATAAGGCAGCGCTTACGGGAATTTTTTTTATAAATGATGATGAAGATTTTATGGCTATAAGAGATAATGATAAAGCAATGCTTTTTAATTCTTCTCTTATAACTGAAAAAGCGTTAAAAAATTCATCTGGAATACAGATTTATAATTTAAAAAAAGGCAGTATTATGTCAAAGCTTATTTTAAAGAATAGTTTTGTATCAAATGATTATGAGTATTTTAGAACAGATAAAGTTCCGTGTGCTGGTCATTTTATAAGAGATACGGAAAAATTTGAAAACAAATTATATTGATTAAAAAAACAAAATCAATACATTTTAAATTGATTTTGTTTTTTTATTGTTTAAAATTTTTATATAAAGATTAAATTAATATAAATTATAAACAAATTTAAAAAAACTATTGACAATAATTTATATTAATTGTATAATATAATTACAACAAAGAAACAACACATTAAGTTAATATAAATATAATAATGGTTTATATTGATGAAAAGTTGTTAATTTGTTATAAAGTTAAAATAGAGAGAAGGGAGAGGATTCCACCAAAAAGGTTAGTTTAGCTGATTTATTTTAATTAACTAATTTTAAAAATTTTTTATAAAGCTTATTTGTTTACAGTAGATGTTATATGTAAAGCTGGTAGGGTTGTAAATCTGTAAATTAAAAATTTTGAAATTTTTTTCAGTGTATTTTAAATAAATTCTATAATCTTATTTGGGGAATAAATTTCATAATAAATTTATTAAAGATTATAGCAATTATCGTGATTATTATACTTTTTTAAATTAATAAGTAACTTTAAATAGAATACGGGTATTTGAATGTTATTTATATTAAAAATTTAAAAAATTTATATATATTTAGGGTATTTCAAAATTGTGTCGGAATAGAAATAGGCTTTGTAATTAAAAGATTAATTAAAAAAATATCAGCATAGGAAAATTTAATTAAAAAAATTATATGAAAGGCTGTGATTTAAAATAGAAGCGTCTGAAACATCACAGATATTGAGTTAGTCTATTATTTGAAATCTGTTAAGAACAGGTAGATAATAATAGGCTAACTTTTTTTTGTGAAATAAAAAATATAATATTATAATTGCAATTTGATAATAATAATTGTATAATTATAAAAAATAAGGTAGGTGGTGCTAATATGATGTATTATACTAAATATCAATTTTCATAAAATGCTATTAAAGGTAGGTGAAATTAATGTCAAGCAAGGTTTTAAAAATAGAAGGAATGACATGCAGTGCATGTGTAAGGGCAGTAGAAAAGGCTGTATCTAAAGTAGATGGAGTTAGTACGGCATCTGTAAACTTTGCTACGGAGAAACTTTCAGTTGATTTTGACGATAATAGAACAAACGAGACAGAAATTATACATGCTGTTGAAAAAGCCGGTTATGGTGTTTCTAAAGACGAAAAAGAGGTTTTGAAAAGTAATGGTATTAGCAGTGAGTCGATTCGTTTTGTTATAGCCGCTATATTTACGGTTATATTGTTTTATGTTTCTATGGGATATATGGTAGGTATACCAATACCTTCAATTATTTCTCCTGAAAAGTTTCCTTTAAGATATGGTTTGTTTCAGCTAACTTTAACAGTACCGGTAATGATTGCCGGAAGTAAGTTTTATACAGTTGGATTTAAATCTATATTAAAGGGAAGTCCTAATATGGATTCGCTTATAGCTATGGGAACAACAGCCGCATTTTTATATAGTTTTTACGCTGTAATTGAAATATACGGCGGTGATGTACATTATGCTCATAGTATGTATTTTGAATCTGTGGCTATGATAATAACACTTGTAATGTTAGGCAAAAACCTTGAGGCAAGGTCGAAGGCTAAAACAGGAGAGGCAATAAAGAAACTTATGGGTCTTGCTCCGAAGACAGCTTTAATTGTTGATGAAAATGGAAAAGAAAAGGCTGTGGCGATAGAGAATGTTAAAAAAGGAGATATTGTAATTGTTAAACCCGGAGGAAAGATACCTGTTGACGGAATAGTTATTGAGGGAAGCACAAGTGTTGATGAGTCAATGTTGACAGGTGAGAGCATGCCTGTTTCAAAAAATAAAGGTGACTTTGTAACAGGAGCAAGCGTAAATAAAAACGGCGTAATAAAATTTAGAGCAGAAAAAGTAGGAGAAGATACAGTATTGTCAGGCATAATTAAACTTGTTGAGCAAGCACAGGGGTCAAAGGCGCCTATTGCGAAACTTGCGGATATTGTTTCCGGATATTTTGTTCCAATAGTTTTTTTAATAGCGCTTTTATCATCTGTACTTTGGTTTGTTTCGGGAGAGAATTTTGAGTTTTGTGTTAAAATATTTGTTTCTGTTATGGTTATAGCATGCCCATGTGCATTGGGTCTTGCTACTCCTACGGCTATAATGGTTGGTACAGGAAAAGGGGCAGAATATGGTGTTCTTATAAAGGGAGGAAACGTACTTGAAGGCGTTTATAAAACGGATACTATAATTTTTGATAAAACAGGAACTATTACAGAAGGAAAACCTGTTGTAACAGATATTATATGCAGTAATGGTTTTAGTGAAGAAAAAATATTATCTTTTGCGGCATCTATTGAAAAAGCCTCAGAACATCCATTAGGAGAAGCTGTTATAAATAAAGCCTCAGAAAGAAATATAAATATTTTTCCGTTTTCGGATTTTTCTGCTGTTACAGGAAAAGGAATAAAAGGGATTGTAAATGGAGACGAGGTACTTATAGGCAATAAAAAATTTTTAGATGAATATAATGTTGTAATTAATACAAATCAAAAAGCGGAAAAACTTGCGGAAGAAGGAAAAACACCAGTATTTGTAAGTATTAAAGGAGAGTTTGCCGGAATAATAGCCATAGCCGATATACTTAAAAAAAGCAGTATAAATGCAATAAAGGCGTTAAAATCAGAAGGCATGGATATTTATATGATTACAGGAGATAATAATAAAACGGCGGAGGCAATAGGTCGACAGGTAGGAATTAAAAATGTACTTGCCGAGGTTATGCCTGAAGATAAGGCAAATGTTGTTGAATCACTTATGAAAAAGGGCAAAAAAGTTATAATGGTTGGCGATGGTATAAACGATGCTCCGGCGCTTGTTCAAGCAGATATAGGAATAGCAATAGGAAATGGTACAGAAGTCGCTATTGAATCAGCTGATATTGTACTTATGAAAAGTGATTTGATGGATGTTTTAACGGCTGTCAAATTAAGCCGTAGTACAATAAGAAATATAAAGCAAAATCTTTTTTGGGCATTTTTTTATAATACAGTAGGAATACCTGTTGCATGTGGAGTGCTTTATATTTTTGGAGGGCCGCTTTTAAATCCTATGATTGCAGCTGCGGCAATGAGTCTTAGTTCAGTTTCGGTAATAACCAATGCATTAAGGCTTAGAAGATTTAAAGCTTATGATGTGTTGGAAAATAATAATATTATTAATAATAAGGAGGAAAAAATTATGAAAAAAAGAGTAGATATAGAAGGTATGTCATGCGGTCATTGTGTGGCGCATGTTGAAAATGCTCTTAAATCTGTTGATGGTGTTTCAAATATTGAGGTAAGCCTTGAAAATAAGTGCGCTGTTATTGAAACAACAGCTAATGTTAAAGACAGTGATATTGTATCTGCTGTTTTAGAAAAAGGCTATGAGGCTGTTAAAATTGAAAATATTTAAAGAAAATAAAAAATACTTAGTTTCTTTTAAAAGAAACTAAGTATTTTTTATTTATCAGCAGTTTCGTTAGAAAACATCGGTTATGAGTATTTTTTAATATTTTAAAAATATTAAAATTTGTTCCTAAACATTTTCTATTGTAAGTGCTTTTATTTCTTTTTTATAAATATATCTTAAAAATATAAAACATAATATACCAGCAACTGTTTCAGCAATAGGGAATGCCCACCATATTAAATTAAGCTGTCCAGTTAAAGAAAACAAAAATGAAACAGGTAAAAGTATAATAAGTTGTCTTATTAATGATATTATAAGACTTAACATACCATGAGATAAAGCTTGAAAAAGCGATGAGGATATAATACTAAAACCGGCAATTATAAAATGCACGCTTATTATTCTTAAAGCCGTAGCGCCTATATCAAGCATTTCAGGAGAAGGTTTAAATAGCATTATAAGACTGTTAGGAAAAAGCTGAAATATAATAAATCCTATTATCATTATTGAAATAGCATAAATAATACTAAGTTTTAATGTTTTCAACATTCTATCTGGTTTTCTCGCTCCATAATTAAACGCTATAATTGGAACCATACCGTTATTAAGTCCAAAAACAGGCATAAAAACAAAACTTTGAAGTTTAAAATATACTCCAAAAACTGCTGTGGCAGTTGTGCTAAACGCAATTAGTATTTTGTTCATTCCAAATGTCATTACAGAACCTATTGATGCCATAATAATTGAAGGAACTCCAATAGAATATATGCGTTTTATTATGTTTAAATCAGGGCGAAATTTGCGAAGAGAAATATGTATTTCATTATTTTTTCGTAAGTTAAAATATAATGCCAAAACAGCAGCTAAAATTTGCCCTATTACAGTAGCTATTGCAGCGCCTTTTATTCCCATTTTAGGAAATCCAAAATATCCAAAAATTAAAATAGGGTCAAGTATTATATTTGTAATAGCGCCTAAACTTTGAGTAATCATTGAATAAATTGTTTTACCTGTTGACTGGAGAAGCTTTTCAAGTATTACTTGGAAAAATATTCCAAAAGAAAATACAAGACATATAGTTAAATAATCATTTCCATAATCTATTATCTCAGGTACGTTTGTTTGTATTTTAAAAAAAGTTTTTGAAAAAACAGCACCTAAAATTGCAAACAAAATAAAACTTATTAATGCAAGAAAAATAGCGTTATTTGCTGTTTTATCAGCACGTTCAAAGTTTTTTTCTCCTAAACTTTTTGATAATAATGCATTTATACCAACTCCTGTTCCCATACCTACGGCTATCATTAAATTTTGTACGGGAAAGGCAAGTGAAATTGCTGTAAGAGCATTTTCGCTTATTTGAGCAACAAACATACTATCTACTATATTATACAACGCCTGTACAAGCATTGATATAATCATTGGTACTGACATTGTAATTAAAAGACGGTTTACAGGCATAACACCCATTTTATTTTCTTTTTGTTCTGCTAAAGCTCCCATAATTAGTTGTCCTCCTTGTCAGCTATAACTTGATAAATTGCTTTTGCGGCATTTTCTATCCCTATTGTACTATTTATCATAATATGATAATTTTTTGAGTCACCCCATCTTTTGTCAGAGTAATAATTATAATATGACGAACGTTTTTTATCTGATTTTATAAGGTATATTTCAGGATTTTTAACAGTTTCTCCATATGTTTCTGTTATTCTTTTTATTCTCTCGTCTAAAGGTGCATATATAAATACTTTAAAAATATCTTTTCTTTCTCTTAAAACATAATCAGCGCAGCGGCCTACAATAATACAGCTTTTTTTAGATGAAATTTCATTTATTATTTTTGATTGTTTTAAAAATATCTGATCATTTACAGGCAGATTTTGACTGCTAAAGTAAAGATTATATAAAAAACTTGTTGTTCTTTTTTGCTCTGTTTCTTTAATAAATTGCTCTGTAAATCCACTGTCTTTTGCTGACATTTCAATAAGCTGTTTATCGTATAATGGTATTGAAAGCATTTCAGAAAGCCTTTTAGCTATTAGTCTTCCACCAGAGCCATGTTCACGGCTTATTGTAATAATATTAAATTTCATATAATTCCTCCTTATAAAATATTTTTTAAACTTTTTTGATTTTTGATTATTTTTTAAAAGAAATAATTAACATTTCATTAAATGTGACTGAAATTGTACAATTTTCACATATTTTAATTTTTAAATACACCTTAGTTGCATGAGAAACTAAAAAATTTTAAAAAAATAAACACGTCTTAGACATGTATTTATGATTATAAACCTATTATTAAATATTGTCAATATGAATTTTTTAAGACAATGGTATAAAGTTATTAATATATATTTATAAAGGTAGTGATACTTAAATATGTGAGATTGTTTTGAAAGCGGAGAGAAAAAATGTTAGAATAGTATAAACTAAATAAATTTAGAAAAATTTGCGAAAATTGAGATTGCATATATATGTATAATATTATATAATAGTTAAATAATTTAATGAAATAATTTTGGAAGATACTTTATTGTAGATTATGTTAAATCTATAATGTACCCTATAGAGTGGACACAACAAGACAAAGGGATTATAAAATTT
>CAMTZM010000038.1 GCA_947086655.1 uncultured Eubacteriaceae bacterium | reverse complement strand
CTTGATTAGTTTATCATATCTTTTTATTATTGTCAAGAACTTTTTTTATTTTTTTGTAAAATATTTTTTTGTAACATTCTTTCGACAACAACTCGTTTATTCTAACATAACATTCCAACTTTGTCAATACTTTTTTATTTTTTTGTAAAAAAATAATTAGTAAAAATAAAACAAAGTATATTAATATAAATAAAAAAGCAAAAGCTTTTTTATAACGGAGAAGGAGGGATTTGAACCCTCGCGCCGCGCAAACGACCTACTCCCTTAGCAGGGGAGCCTCTTCAGCCACTTGAGTACTTCTCCAAAGCTTTAATTCAAAAGCTCGTTTATTGTATCAAAATTTTAAAATTTTGTCAATACTTTTTTATAAAAATTTTAACATAAATATCCGAATTTTGATTTATTTTGTAATTATCTGCGTTTGCCCCATAGTTTTCAATTAACGATACAAAGTTTTTTACATGTTCTGAAAATACAGTTCCCTCAATAGTAACTCCATCTTCGTTATAATTTTTTTCAATCTCGCTTATATATTCTGAAATTTCATTTTCTGCTGTATTAAATTCACTTTCTTTTATATCCAATACAATTACATCTTCTTTATCTTCACTTTCATTAATTGGCGGAGAATAAGCCTTTAGGTCTTCCTTAACATTCTTTTGATTAATTTCTCCTAAATCTTTATCAGTTTCATCGGCGGCTCTCCCTTTACCGATATCGGCTGCTGATGCTTTAGCGGCTTCAAATTCATTTGAAACTTCCTCTTTAACCTCCAAAGAATCGTTTTGTACTGTCATATCATTATTTTCGTAATCATTTTTATAAATTTTAACGCCAAATGAAACAAAAGCAACAACAAAGAAAACAGCCGCTGCCGCTGAATACTTTTTAAAATAATTTATCCTTTTGATTTTTAAATTTTCATGATTAATTTTTTCAATAAGATTTTCATGAAAATCATTTGGCAAATCTAATTCGGTAAGATTATTTAATTCCGAAATAATGCTATTCATATCTTCATAAAGCTTTTTGCATTTTTCGCAATCATTCAAATGTTTCTCAAGCTCTTGTTTTTCATTATGCCCAAGTTTATTATCTATATACAAAGAAATTAAAAACTCAAAATCGGAACAATCTTTCATAACCATGCCTCCTTTAAACAAACAATTAAAAGAAATTCTCTTTACCTTTTTTAACGATTATTTTTTTCAAATTGTTCCTTGCCCGGCTAATGCCTGATTTTACCGTACCTATATTAATTCCCATAACAGCCGAAACTTCTGAATAACTCAAGCCTTCTATATCTCTTAAAATAATATAAGCTCTATGTTCCGGTGACAAATCGTTCATAGCATTATAAATATTATTATTTTTTTCATTTTCAATAAATTTTTCTTCAGGATTCTTTTCAGAATCGGCAGTTTCAGGCATCTCCTGTAAATCTATGGTAGTTTTTCCTTTTCTTTTTCTAAATTCGTCCATACAAGTATTATAAGTCATAGTATAAACAAAAGCTTTTATATTACTTATTTTTTTTAATCTATTAAAATTATTATAAATTTTTATACAAACTTCTTGTGATATATCTTTTGCATCTTCTTGATTAAGAAACATTTTATAAGCAATATTATAAATAAGCTTTTCATATTGTACAATAAACTTTTCGTATTCATCAATATTTACCATAAACTCACCCCCATACAAATCCGGCTAATGCAAAAACGATAGCCACAATGTAACCGGCAAGCACATCAATTGGATAATGAATTCCTGCGGCTATTCTTGACAAACCTGTAACAACAGCCATTACTGCAACCCACATACCCGAAGAAGGATTAACATAGTACACAGAAGCAGCAATAATCAAAGCGCTTGCGCAATGGTTGCTTGGAAATGAATATGCATTTGAATGATAAATCAAAGGTTCTATATTAAGTTCGTCAAACGGGCGGGGTCTTCTAAGCATTTTCCTTGCAAGCATATTTACGGCGATAGTAAGCATTGGTATAATTATTACCATATACAATTTATCATTTTTATCTAAAAACAGAGTAAGAATAAGCAAAGCATAAACAAGAAAAAACACCCATGAAGATACTCTTGCAACACCTATTGTAATTTCCTTTATGAATTTATTGCTTTTTGCGGTATTATACATTTTCAAAAAAATTTTCTTATTCATAAAGCACCTCGTTAATATAATAAATATAAATTTATACTAAAACTAAAAAGGGGCTTAAAAAGCCCTCTTATTATGCTTTAATATCATTTATTCCATACGCCGTCAAATGAAAATTCAGCCGGTCCTGTCATATAAACATGGTTATCTTTAGAATCCCAATTAATAATAAGTTCTCCTCCAAGAAGTTTAATATATATATCTTCTCTGTTGCATACATCGTTTATAACTGAAGCAACAGCCGTTGCACAAGCACCTGTTCCGCAAGCCAATGTTTCACCTGTTCCTCTTTCCCAAACCCTCATTTTCAAATGATTTCTGTCCAAAACCTGTATAAACTCAATATTGGACTTTTTAGGAAAATGATTATCAATCTCAAGTACAGGACCGTATTTTGATACATCAAAATTTTCCACATCGTCAACAAATGTAATGGCGTGTGGATTTCCCATAGACACACATGTAAAATCAAATTCTTTATCAAGTGCTTTTATTTTAAGTCCTTTAACCGGATTTTCATTAGAAATAACAGGAATATCATCAGCCTTTAAAACAGGTTCACCCATATCCACCGTTAAAAGTTCAGCCTCATTTTTGCTATTGCTTTTAATTTTTATATGTTTTATACCGGCAAGGGTTTCAAGAGAAATTTCATTTTTTTTAATAATTCCCCTGTCATATACAAACTTTCCTATACATCTTGTAGCGTTTCCGCACATTTCCGATTCCGAGCCGTCGGCATTAAACATTCTCATACGGCAGTCAGCAAAGTCACTTGGCATTATAAGAACAAGCCCGTCAGAACCTATTCCAAAATGTCTGTCGCTTACTTTCTTAGCTAACTCCTGCGGATTTTCAACCTTTTCTTCAAAACAGTTTATATACACATAATCATTTCCCAAACCCTGCATTTTAGTAAATTTCATAACAAACAACCCCTTTTATTCATTTATTTTAAATAACTGGTCAAATCTTGTCAAAAGAACAAAGTTTCCTCTTACTTTTAACTGTCCAACCATAAAAGCTTTTTGAGTGGTATATCTTCCGTTTAATACATCGTCCCAAACATTTTCGTCAGAAAAAACAGTAACATCAGGTGTTTCATGTATGCCTTCCTTATAATCACATTTACCGTTTTTTATTTCTATATATCCTTCAAACTTGTCGTTTCCTTTTATATTAATTTGAATAACGGCCTCAAGTTCTCCGGCAAGCTGCGGCTGAAAATAATGCGGCAAGCTTTTTGTTTTCTGTCGAATTGTCTCTATATGGGCTACTACATCGCCTTTTTTGAACCCATCAGAATTTTTTTTATACATATCGCTAACGCTTGCCTGTTTTCCCGAACTTTTTTTATACTGACTTGAAAGTATTTTTGTAATTTCATTTATCTCTTGTTCCTGTTGTTCGTTAAAACTTGTAAAATCAATTTGCTCAAGTAAATTCTCAACTTTTATTTTTTTCTTTGCACTTGAATTTTTATTAGTATTTTTAACATTTGTTTTTATTCCCATATTGGGCTTATGCTGTAAAAACTTTCTTTCTTGCCTTATAAGTCTATAATAATCTTCGGCATATTTTTCAATTATCTCAAGAACTCCCCTATTTTCCAATTCTCCTATATATTCTGCTCCTACGGCGACTTTTCCGGCATCTATGCCGCCAAATTTTGTAATAATATCAAGTAAATAATCGCATGCCTTTCTTTCGCTGCCATCTTGTGAAGACGCAACAGCAAGGCATTTTTTTCCATCAATAAAGTTAGTATATATATTAAAATTAAAATGTTCTATAAATGTCTGCATAATAGCACACGGAGCCGATAAAACTGCGTTAAATCCAAAAATAGCCCCATCTGCGGCATTTATCTTATTAAAAACATTTTCAACAGCCGTCATCTTATCTCCGTCAAAATAATGAATATCCATATCTGATACATTTATTAATTCTGTATTAACACCAAGTTCATTAAGCGTATTTTCAATTATTTTCATAACCGAAACTATACCCGAATCATAACCGGGTATGCTGCCGCAAACCATAATTACAGTCACAGATAAGCCCTCCTATATTATGTTTAAAAATTTTCAATCACATTTTAAAGAAATACCTTTTATAATTTTAATAATTATATCATACTTTATAATTAATTAAAACTGTTAAAATATATAGTAATTGAATTTAAAATAAAAAAGCATTAATATATATGTTATAGTTTTTTAAAAAGGAGAGATGAAATTGAAAAAAATAATATTAACAGGAGGCGGCACTGCCGGACACGTAACACCAAATTTAGCGCTTGTACCGGAGTTAAAGAAAAAAGGATATGAGATAGAGTATATAGGCAGTATTGATGGAATGGAAAAAAACATAATAGAAAACGAAGGCATAAAATATTATGGCATTTCATCAGGAAAATTAAGAAGATACTTATCAAAAAAAAATATAAGCGACTTATTTAAAGTTATTAAAGGAATAAAACAAGCCTCTAAAATATTAAAAGACATAAAACCGTCAATAGTATTTTCAAAAGGAGGTTTTGTAAGTGTGCCTGTTGTTATAGCAGCATGGAGAAAAAAAATACCTGTTGTTATACATGAATCTGACATATCTCCGGGGCTTGCCAATAAAATTGCTATCCCATTTGCCAACGCTGTATGTACTGCTTTTCCCGAGGCAATAAATAAAATACCTTCTAAAAAAGCGGTATTAACCGGCACACCAATAAGACAAGAGCTCTTTAACGGTTCTTATGAAAAAGGAAAACAGATTTTAAATTTCAAAAGCGATATGCCTGTTTTACTCGTAATAGGAGGCAGTCAAGGTTCAGTTAAAATAAACTCGGCTGTAAGAAATGCACTTTTACAGCTTAAAAAAAGCTTTAATATTATTCATATATGCGGTAAAGGAAATATAGATAAAAACATAAACATACAAGAATATAAGCAATTTGAGTATGTAAGTTCTGAATTATGTCATCTATTTGCATACAGTGACATTATTGTATCACGTTCAGGAGCAAACTCAATATATGAGTTTTTAGCATTAAAAAAGCCAAATTTGCTTATACCGCTTCCAAAAGCACAAAGCCGTGGAGACCAGATATTAAACGCTAATTCGTTTGAAAAACAAGGTTTTAGCAAAGTCCTTTACGAAGAAAATTTGAACGAAAAAACGCTTACTGAAAACTTATTATCACTTTATAAAGAAAAAGAAAAATATATATCAAAAATGAATAACGCAAATTTAACAAATGGTGTAAAAGAAGTTATAAAAATAATAGATAAATTTAGTAATATATAAATATAATTTTTTTTAAAAAAATATCCAAAAAACAGCATTTTTGTTTTTTGGATATTTTATATTTTGTAATTATTATTTATTATAATTTATTTTTCAAAAACTTTATAATCAAACCAATCAAATTCGGCTGAAATATTAGTATTATTTTTACCGTCATAAGCGTAAAGCCCTACAAGAGTACCCGTATGATGTTTTCCTATTGTTACACCTTCATCGCATAAAAACGAACAATCAACAGCACGTCCAACAAGAATCCAATTTTCATTGTCAAAGCTGTAAAAAAACTCTCTTGTTTGTTTTAAAACACGAGCCATTAAATAAATCTGTCCATTATAATTTTTTATTTCCTTTTCTCCCAAAATTGAAATAACATTATTTCTATTTTCGTATACCCTAACCTTAATACCTTCATCATAAACAACACAACACTTTATATGATTATAAATTCCATAATAGCATGTAATTCCTGCTTGTTCTCCATTTTTAGAAGGGTTGAAAGACATATTTGTAACTGCACAATATTTATGCTCTGTTTCTCTCCTAAGTATTATATTATAGGCTTTTCTGTCATTCAAATCATATTCTCCAGCCTTAATAACAAGCATACTTCTATCTTTTTCAATAAATATTTTATCTAAATGAGGATTTCTAACAAATTCCCATTCAAAAGAAAATCTGTCAGTATCAAAATCATCAAAGCCTTGTTTTTCATAAACTGTTTCCGGCAAATTCGGACATACATTTTCTGTACTTGGACCTTTCAAATCATTTATAATAAACCAGCCGTCGTCTGTCCATGTTACTTTATCAAGCGCTGTTTCTCTTCCTATTGTACAATAAGGGCCTTCATTCTGTCTTCCGCATAAGTAAACAGCCCACCACTCCCCATTTTGAGTCTCAACTAAATCACAATGTCCCGAACGCTGAATAACAGCATTTTCATCTGTCTGTTTTAATACAGGATTATAAGGAGACTCTTCATAAGGACCAAAAAGACTGCGGCTTCTTCCTACACTTACTCTATGTCCGAATCCTGTTCCTCCTTCGGCAAGATAAGCATAATAATAACCATCCTTTTTAAGAATATGAGGACCTTCGGGACATCTCAAACCTGTTCCGGGCCATATATTAACAGTTTCTCCGGCTACGAAACAGCAATCGTCGCTAAGTTTTGTAATAGTTACTCCCGGAGCGGTAACACAATAATGAGTACCATCATCGTCTGCAAAATGAACAGAATCAATATTATCTATATCAAGTACAGCCGGTCTCGAATACGGACCTTCTGGTTTTTTAGATTTCATAAAAAGAGTCTGACGAAGTCGTCCTGTTGTGTTTTCCGGTGGGTCATTTAATCTCAATGTGGCAAAAATATAAAACTCGCCATTATAATAAGATATGTCTGGAGCCCATATACCATGAGAATCAGAAATATTACTTAAATCAAGAAAATCATTTTCACATATAGCATGTCCTATTAATTCCCAATGCACTAAATCCTTTGAATGGTGTATCGGTATAGCTGGGAAATAATGAAAAGAAGAATTAACCATATAAAAATCATCATTAACTCTCACAATAGATGGGTCTGGGTAAAAACCCCTTAAAACAGGGTTATTATATGTACTCAACAAAAACACACTCCTTTTTTAATTTTCGCCAAACGAATATTTGCTCTTTAATGTAAAAGCAAGTACCCAACATATAAAACACAAGGAACTTACTTAGCCGGTTAAATTAAATAAACTCTATTTAACTTATATCATATCTAAAAAATTTATGTCGCTTTATAAAACAAAAAATATTCAAAAAATTGTAAAAAATAAAACAAGAACGATTCAATTTTATTTTATTTTTTATAATTTTTATATGTATTTTAGTTTTTATTTAATTTTTAGATAATTTCTATACTTTAAAAATATATTTAATATTAATTTAATCCATTTTCATATTACATATAATAATTTACTTTGTCAATGCTTTTTCTTCAAAAAAAAATTATATTCTACATAAACAAAAAAAAGGCGGTCGTTTCCGACCGCCTCAAAGCTGCCATCCCTAGTTATAACAGCTTGAATATAATAAATATCAAAAGATACTAATTATCCTAATAACTGAGTAACCTGGCTGATTGACTGGTTAGCCTGAGCAAGCATTGAAGTAGCAGCCTGCTGAAGAACGTTAGCAGAAGTAACATTCATCATTTCTTTAGCCATATCAGCATCCTCAATACGTGATTTTGCAGCTGAAAGGTTCTCAGATGAAACTTTAAGGTTATTATCAGTGTATTCAAGTCTGTTCTGTTTAGCACCAAGTTTACTTACTTCGTCTGATACAGTACTGATAGCAGTATCAATAGTATCAATCATAGTAGTGATTGAGCTGTAAGTAGCAGTCTTAGCAGCAACGCCTGAAGCTATTTTATCAACACCCAAACTCTCAGCAGTTAAACTCTTAATAGTAAGGTCGATTTTCTGATTTGAGTTTGCACCAATCTGGAAATTAAGTGATTGAGTTGCATAAGAACCAGTAGCAAGAACTTTCTCATTGAATTCTGTTCTTCCAGCCATGTTAGTGATTTCGTCCTGAAGCTGTGTTAACTCGTCAGCAATTTTGCCACGGTCAGCAGTCATGTTAGTATCATTAGCAGCCTGAACAACAAGCTCTCTCATTCTCTGAAGCATTGATTCGATTTCACTCATTGAACCTTCAGCAGTCTGAATTAAGCTAACAGCATCCTGAGCGTTCTTAGAAGCCATATCAAGACCTTTAATTTGAGCACGCATTTTCTCGCTTATAGCTAAACCTGCAGCGTCATCAGCAGCAGAATTGATTTTCTTACCGCTTGAAAGTCTCTGGCTTGCTTTTGAAAGCTTATTACCTACTCCTGTTAAATTTCTGTGAGAATTTAAACCTCTTATATTAGTGTTAATAACTGTATTACTTGCCATAATAAATCCCTCCATTGATTTAATTTTTTTTAGTGTAAATCCTTTTACACTCTTATAGTTTATGTATAACAATACAATAAAGTCTAGGGTACTTATATTGTACTATTATTATCACTTACAATTTATATATCGTCAGCTTTTAAATTTACTTAACACTTTTTTTGAAAATTTTTTAAATTTTTTTATAATTTATAAAACTGTATAAAATATCCCTGTAAATATGGCATTTTTGTTCATTTTCAATTTTCCATCCATCAATTTTATCCATATTAATAAAAAATCTGTCGGCGCAAAAATTCTTTTTTATTTTTGTAACAAATATTTCGTCATAAAAATCCATAAACTGTTTGTAAACAGACTCTCCTCCTATTACAAACACATCTTTATCTTTAAAATTATGCAATATATGAAATACACTATTAATACTATCTGCTTTCAAAATTCCTTCTGCCTCAAAATCCTTTTTTTTACTCATTACAATATTAATTCTATCTTTAAGAGGTTTTTTATCAGGGAGAGACTCAAAGGTTTTTCTTCCCATAACAACTACATTTCCTATTGTTTTTTCTTTAAAGCGTTTCATATCTTCAGGAATCTTAACAAGAAGTTTTCCTTTATTTCCAATTCCCCAATTCAAATCAGCCGACAAAATAGCTTTCAAAACAAACACTCCTATATATATTTACATACTTGTACGTCCCTCTAACGCTTTTGACAACGTCACTTCATCTACATACTCAAGGTCGCCGCCAACAGGCACGCCATGTGCTATCCTTGTTACATTTATTCCTAAAGGCTTAATAATACGGCTTAAATAAAGTGCTGTTGCCTCTCCCTCAACATTTGGGTTTGTAGCTACTATAACCTCTTTAACATCATCTGATTTAAGCCTTTCAAGAAGTTCTTTTATTTTCAATTCATTAGGCGTAATTCCGTTCATAGGAGAAATTGCCCCATGAAGCACATGATAAAGCCCTTTATACTGTCTTGTCTTTTCATAAGCCGCCATATCCCTTGAATCCTCAACAACCATAATAATAGAATTATCTCGGCTTTTAGACGAGCATATAGGACATACTTCAGAATCAGTTATACATTGGCATACACTGCAATATTTAACCATTTTTCTTGCATTTATAATACTTTTTGCAAGCAGTTCTGCGTTTTCTTCAGGCATATTTATAATATAAAAAGCAAGTCTTGACGCCGACTTGCTTCCTATGCCCGGAAGCTTTGAGAGCTGCTCAATAAGATTTGTAACACCGCTTCCATATATGTTCATATAAATTAACTCCTAAAACAATCCTCCAGGCATACCCATGCCTCCAGTTATTTTACCCATTTCATTTGAAACGCCTTCGTCAGCCTTTCTTAACGCCTCGTTTACGGCTGTTAAAACTAAATCTTGAAGCATTTCCACATCATCAGGGTCGGCAACATCTGGTGAAATAACTATTTCTTTAATTTCCTTTTTGCCTGTAACAACAACTTTTACAGCGCCGCCGCCTGAAGATGCATTAAATTCCTTTTCATCAAGCTGAGATTGAAGTTCCTCCATTTTCTTCTGCATCTTCTGAGCCTGTTTAACAAGATTATTCATGTTCATGCCGCCGGGCATTCCTCCAAAACCTTTAGCCATTTAAAAACCCTCCTAAAAAATTTAAAATTATTTTATAAAACAAGCTAAAATAAGCGTTCACCTTATTTTACAATTACAAAACGAATAGGTCAATACTTTATGCCAAACATAGTTTAAATGGTTATTTACTATTCATCCCAAAAAATATTTGTATTAATTACTTCTCCCATATCAGATTTAATGCTTTTTTCCTCTTTCTCTTGTTCTGACATATCAAATCCGCTTGAAACTTTTTTATACTCATCTTCTAAAACAATATTAAAATCGAATTTAAAGCCGTACTTTTTTTCAAGTATCATAATAAATTCATCTTTTATTCTCCCAAACATATTTATATGACTGTCACTTGGAAAAACAATATAAAATTTTCCGTTTAAAGCCTTAGGTTCTGCCTGCAATATAACAGCCCTGTCAAGATTTTTAAAATTTTCAGCAATACTTTTCCATTTCACAATCAGTTTTTTAAATTCCTCATCAATAGGCATAGGTATTGGTTTTTTTATTTGTGTATAATTTTCTTTTTTAACATTTATGGTATTATTATAGTCTTTTTTTTCATAAATATCATATTCTTTGTCTTTTTCATATAAATCAATTTCACAAAGCTTGATACATGAAACTTCAAAAACAACTCTTGGAGTTTGAGAATATTTAAGCCGTCCGCTTACTTCAGTAAATTCACTAACAATATTAATAAGCCTTCTTTTTTTTACTTTTTTAGCTTGTTCTTTAATAACACCAATCTTTTCCAAAGATAAATTTATAACTTTTCCGGCATCTTCAACCGACGCTGCAATAAGTACATTTCTTAAATGCTCAAGAAAATCCTCGGCAAATCTGTTTACATCAACACCCTTTTCAAATGCGCTGTATATTATTTGCATACATTTAGCGCTGTTTCCTTCAAAAATAGCCTCTGCAAGCTCAAAATATATTTTGTCATCTGCCGCTCCCACTGTAATAAGGACCTTTTCAAGAGTTATTTTCTCTCCGTAATAAAATGAAATACTTTGGTCAAGTATACTAAGCGCATCACGCATTGCTCCATCGGATACCCTTGCTATATATTCAACCGCATCATCATCAATATCAACATTTTCTTCCGGCATATACTTCTTTATTGTATCTGCTATTTCCTTTTCACTAATTCGCCTAAAATCAAACCTTTGACATCTTGATAAAATAGTAACAGGTATTTTTTGCGGGTCCGTAGTAGCAAGTATAAAAACAACATGCTCCGGAGGTTCTTCCAATGTTTTAAGCAAAGCGTTAAATGCTCCTATTGAAAGCATATGAACTTCGTCTATTATATAAACCTTATATTTTCCCTCCGTAGGCGGATATTTTACTTCTTCTCTTATATCTCTTATATTGTCAACACCGTTATTGCTTGCTGCGTCAATCTCTATTACATTCATTAAACTTTGATTTTCTATTTCTGTACACATATAACATTCACCGCATGGCTGTCCGTCTTTTGGAGACTGACAATTTACTGCTTTAGCAAATATTTTTGCCGTAGATGTTTTACCTGTGCCTCTTGTACCGCAAAATAAATAAGCATGATTAATTCTTTTGCTTTTTATTTGATTTTTAAGTGTTTTTATAATATGTTCCTGTCCTATAACACCGTCAAATTCTTTAGGTCTCTTTTTTCTGTACAAAGCGATATAACTCATTAAAAAGCACTCCCTATAAAAATAGGGGCGGCAAAAGCCGCCCCAATAATTTTTATATGAAATCCCGTGAACCGAGCCGTCGCCGTGAAGCCCCATGTGCTTGCCGTACTCGCAGCTCAAGTCAAGCGCCCTTACGGCACACAAGATTTACTGCTTAGTGCTGCTTTCTTCCGAACCTGACACGATTCACAGCTTCTTGTTGCGTAAGACTCAACCGTCAGCACCGTTCATACGGGGCTAACCACAAAACAAACACGTCTAAGGCCGGCATCACCTCCACTATAGCGGATTGTGGATACAGGGCACCGCCATCTCCCCGGCTATCACGAGAAAATTTAATACATAAACAAATTAAAATTACCTGTATAGTATAAACCTTAATTCAAAGCTTGTCAATAAATAATTACCGCACAAAATGACATGTCTACTTAGCCCAAACTTCTTTACCATAGGCAACCATATAATTATGCCCGTTTGATGCTTCAATAATATCATTGTAATACCAATCTCCGGAGTTTACATCAGAAAATGAAACAACCGAAAAACCTGAAAATGAACTTGGGTCTGATATGCTGCGATTTAAAAGTCTGTTTATAATTACAACAGCTTCTGCTCTTGTTATATTATTCTCTGGTTTAAACAAACTTCCGGAGTATCCCGCAATAAAACCTTTAGCCTTTGAAGCATTTATAAAACCTTTAGCCCAATGAGTATTTGACACATCCGAAAAAGCTGAGCCTGAGTTATCCTCAATATTAAGTGCCTTTGCTATAATAGCTGTAAACTCTGCTCTTGTAATATTTCCTTCCGGTTTAAATGTATTGTCTGAGTATCCGTTTATATATCCTCTTTCAGAAAGGAATCCAACATATCCGGCATACCAGCTTGACGGGCTTACATCAGAAAATCTTAAAGGATAATTATTTCCGTCTTTAATAGGAACGGCAAGTATTTTAGAAATAATAGCAGCAGCTTCTCCTCTTGTTATATAGTTATTTGGCTTAAACATACCATCGGAATATCCCTCTATATATTTAATATGGTCTTTTACATTAAATATATCTTCAACTTGTATATCATTTTTGCTCTTTGTCTGCAAAGATGTATTATTTGATGATTTATTTGAAGACGTATTTACAACTGCTTTTATTGTAGTTTCCTCGGTAGTTGTTTCTGTTACTTTTTTCTTTTTTGATGAACTTGAAGAGCTTGAAGAATAAGACGATTTTTTAACAAATTTAACATATATAGATGTATCTTGGTCAACATATCTAAGTCTGTATCCTGACTTATAATAATCGTCCTCATCAATAATATCTCCATTTACCTTTACATAACTTATTTCATATCCGTCATCAGCTTCAAAATCAAACCATTTATTTGAGTTTGCTCTTACTTCAACTGTACCATAAGGCTCAATTCTTCCTCCATCAGAAGAAGATGCGTAAACATCATAATAATCATAATCACTTGAACTTGAACTTGAATTTACAATTACAGTAACCTCAACTTCAACAGGAGAATAATTTGTATTTTCTGGTTTAAATACAGCCTTTTCTACAAATGTTCCCACATTTGACATACGTTTATTATAATCATTATATTCATATGTTCCTTTAAGTGCTTCACCGTTTACTCCATAAATTTTTCCAACTACTGTTTTAGTTGTAGTACCGAGCCAGCTTCCTTGTATTAAATAAAGTTTAAGTTTTTCGTTTGCCGTAGGCTGCAAAGGCTTTACATTCACTTTTACTTTTCTTACAAATTCAAAATCTTCAGGGTATGTGTAATTTTCAGTACTGTACTCATCTGAGGGAGTATAAACAACATTATATCCATCATTTACAACATCAGGAATTATTTCCGGGTCTTCCCATGCAAATGTACCATATCCAACTCCATTTATAAGAGGTATATCTCCTAATTTAGTTCCGTAATCATATAAAGTGTCATTAGTTTCCGGAAAAATAACCTCACCCAAAACAGGAGGATTTACTATATCAAACTTAATTACAGCCGTATCCCATACACCTGTAATATCATCTTTAACCATTATAGTAACGGTTTTTTCTCCAGCACTTAAATATGTACCTGTAAAATTTGTTTTAGAAATAGAAATGCCTTCCGGAAGCTGTCCTTCAGCTACACTTATACTATAACTTCCACTTCCTCCCGAAACGCTTATTAAGTTTTCACTTACATTATCGTTTACAACTGCTCTTTCAGAACCTCCTGTTATAGATATATCTATTTCTTTCCAAATAGCATAAAGCTTAACACTTGCCTTTGGCATAAGTTTACTTTCAATAGGAGATATGCTTGATGGTGTTTCTCCCCATCCAACAAATGTATATCCTAATCTTGTCGGAGCATTATTTCCTGATGTTAAAACTGTTTTTATATCAATGCCTTCTTCAACAAGTTTTTTTGTTATTGCCGAATCAGTTCCTCCATTAGCATCAAATATAAGTTCATAACCGCCTTCGCTAAATGCGTATGATGGAACAACAGAAAAAATAACAGTTATAATGGAAAAAAACGCTATTAACTTTCTCATTTTCAATTTAATCATATAAATACACTCCTTTCCTTAAAACAATATTTTTTAGGGATTGTCTTAAAACCGTTTTTATGTAAAAATAAGTTTCAGAACAGCTTTGTAATAATACTTTTAAAACAATTACAATTTTAAGTGCAAATTTTAATTTCAGAACAAACCGTAAACATATGCAGCATAACTTTTAAAAGCTTTCCCTACTATTATTATACCACCAAAATACCAAAAATAATATTACTAATATATTTCAGTAAAATTAAAAATAAATTTGTCTGCTTCTTTTTTCAGCTTTTCAGTATCAAACTTATTAGCCTCATCAAAAACCCCTACTGTATACATGCCTGCCTTTTTTGCTCCTAAAACAGCGCTTGATATATCTTCAAACACAACACATTTTGAAGGCGGAATATTAAGCCTTTGTGCTGTCATCAAATATATGTCAGGAAAACTTTTGTTTTTATTGACTTCTTGTCCGCTTACAATAACATCAAAAAGATATTGTGAATTTCTATTTTTAAGAAACGGCTCATAAAGTTCTTTTGGAGATGCTGTACAAAGTGCGGTCTTAAAATTCTGCTTTTTTATATATTCAATATATTCCTTTGCTTTTTCTTTAAATTTCACATTATTAGAATACTCATATACTGCATCTGAAAACCATTCTTTTTTAATTTTATCAATACTTTCTTTAATTCCAAACTCCTCTTTTGTATATATTGCTGCCTGTTCAAAACTCATAGCGTTTATTTTTTCCTCATATCCTTTTGGAACTTCCATATCACGCCTTTTAAAAAACTTTCTGTCAACTTCTTTCCAAACATAAAGAGAATCTGCCACAGTACCATCTAAGTCAAATATAAATCCCTCAAACCCTTTCATTTATTGTATCCTCCTAAATCTTTTAAAAAAATCCGACATAATCATAGAACATTCCTTTTCCATTACTCCTTTTATAACATCACATTTATGATTAAACCTGTCCTCGCATAAAATATTCAAAATAGAACCGGCACAGCCGGCTTTTTTATTTTCAGCTCCAAATACAACTTTTTTTATTCTTGCCTGTATAATAGCTCCTGCACACATAGGACAAGGTTCAATTGTAACATATAATGACGTATCTTCAATTCTCCAATCTCCTATTGTTTTTGACGCCATATTAATAGCTTCTATTTCAGCATGAGCAAGCGAATTTTTAAGAGTGTTCCTTTTATTATATCCATATCCTATAATAGTGTCATCTTTTACAATAACACAGCCTATTGGAACTTCGTTTATATTATATGCTTTTTTTGCAAGTTCAAAAGCTTTTTGCATAAAGAACAAATCATCCAATTTAATTATATCCCTCCTTTTTGCCGTAAATTGATTTCCATGCCTTCCTTTTAATTACCCTTGCACATACCGTTTCAAAATGTTATTATATAGGAAACAGGGAAGTATTCCTAACATATAATAAATCTTCTTTTAAAAAACCACAATATTTCCTTAATAATAAATACGAAAAAAATAATTAAAATATTGCAAAGAGGTGTTTAAAATGACTAACGGGTTTACGATAGTAAAAAAAGGCTATGACCCTAATGAAGTTGACTCCTATATAAACAAGCTTCTTCTCCAGCTTAATGAATATAAAGAAAAAAGTTCTGCTATAAATAAAGCTATAATAAATGCACAGATTGCAGCCGATAACATTGTAAAAGAGGCTCATATACAAACCGAAAATATTTTAAACGAAGCCAAAGAAAATGCAAGAAATTTACAGCAGTCCACTTTAAATCAAATTGCCGGAATAAAAACAAACATATCAAATCAAAAAAGAATACTTCGTGAATTTCAAAACGATTATGATAATTTTATGAAAAAATACTTTAGTCCCATTAATTTAGAAGCCACAGACGAAATATTCTCAAAACTTAACAAGCTTGAAAATCTTATTGACGACATTTCAATTACAGCCGAACCATTAACCCTAAATCAAACATTAGAAGAAACAGATAAAAAAAATAATATATTCGATGATGATGAATATCCTTCAACAACACTTTCGCCTGACGAAACGGCAGCTCTTTTAATGTAAAGATAAAATCCTTGAGAAAATAAATAATTCTCAAGGATTTTAATTTAATTTTCAAAAAAAGCTAATTATAAATTTTTTATAAAAATTATGTTAAATACTCTTAGTCTTTAACAATCATTGTATTGATTTAATTTGATTAATTAAATCAGCGTAATTAGGATACTCGCTATATATTAAATTTGAGCATTCTCTAAGCTTGCTTACAAAATCCTGAGACGGCTCTGTAATTACACAGCCAAAAGATGTAAGTTTATTTTCAATATCCGTCTCATATTGCTGCCACAAACTTCTTTGATACAAACTTGCCTGATTTGCACTTGATATTATAATGTTTTGCTGACTTTCAGTCAAAGCATCAAACATACTTCTATCAACAACCAAAATATCAGGAACACGTGAATACTCAACTTTTGTAATATATTTAGCATACTCATAATGCTTTGAATTATAGTAACTTGTAAAATTATTTTCAGCTCCGTTTACAGTTCCTGCCTTCAAAGCATCATAAACATTTATATAATCCATAACGACAGGATTTGCTCCAAACGAGTTAAAAAACACGCCTGTTTTTTCAGAATCGGCAACTCTGATTTTCAAACCCTTTAAATCATCAATAGTCTCAATAGGTCTGTCTGCATAAATATTTCTTGCTCCGGCATCATAACATGCAAGAAGTTTCGCATTATGATAATATATATCGGCATCTATACGAGGTATTATATATGTTTCAACAGTACGCCACATATGTTCCGAATCCCTAAATAGATATGGAAACTGAAGTATATCCGCCATTTCCGAAAATTCGGCAAATTTAATAGGTGATGTTCTTGCAAAATCAAGCTCACCGTCATAAAGCATTTGCAAATTTTGGTCAGCCGTTCCAAGTTCGCCGTCAGGATAAACAGTAACTTTTATTTCACCATTGCTTTTCTCCTCAACAAGTCTTGCAAACTCATAATCTGCCTGGGTTGTAATATGAGATTCATGATGCATCTCCGCAAGCCTTAACTCAATAGTTTCAGTTTCATCCTCTTTTGCACAGCCGGCAAAAACAAACAAACAGAAAACAGCGGCAAAAACAAAACATTTTTTCATTAATTATTACCTCCGCAACTTCTCCTGTAAAAGCTTAAAATTATCTTTATTTGCTTCATACAAAGCCTTATATACCTTAGCAAATTCACAGTATATATTTTTATTATTTCCTGGCTTAACTGTTTTTATAATTTTAACGCTTTTATTCATGGCTTCTTCAAAACTTCCAACAATTTTTGCTCCTACAAGCGCTATAACAGCCGCTCCGAAACTTGGACCTTCTTCAACATTAAGTATATTAAGTTCTCTATCAAGAACATCTGATATTATCTGTCCCCAAACGTCGCTTTTAGCCCCTCCTCCTGTTATAAATACTTCTTTTACATCAGTAAAATTATTTACAAGTTCAAATAAATCTCTTATTCCAAAAGCAACGCCTTCCATAACAGCCCGAACCATTTCTCCGAAACCTGTCTCTCCTGATATTCCAAAAAATACACCTCTTGCATCACTATTTGAATAAGGACATCTTTCACCAAAAAGATAAGGAAGAAATACAACGCCTTTACTTCCAGCCGGCGACTTTTCAGCAAATACATTCAAATCTTCAAAACTTTTATCTTCAGCAAAAGTTCTTTTAAACCAGTTAAGACTCTCGCCTGCGCAAAGCATACAGCCCATTGCGTAAAGACTATTTACAATTGAGTAATTAAATAAATGTATATCTCCTGTTACTTCTGCTGAAATATCATCAAGATAAGCTACAACTGTACCGCTTGTACCTATACTTACAACAGCCTGTCCTTTTTTAAGTACTCCGTTTCCAACAGCAGCACAGCTATTATCAGCTCCGCCTGCTATAACAACGGCATCTTTTTTCAAACAAAGTTCATTAGACATCTCATCTTTAACAGTTCCGACAACATCTGTTGAATTTAATACCTCTGGAAGAATAGAAATATCTATATTTAAAATATCGGCAAGTTCCTTTGACCATACTTTATTTTTAACATCAAATAAAAGAGTCCCGGCGGCATCTGAAACCTCTGTTGCTATTTTGCCTGTAAGCATATAATTAATATAATCCTTAGGCATTATAACTTTATTAACCTTTTTATAATTATCTTCCTCATTTTCACGAAGCCATAAAATTTTAGGAAGAGTAAAGCCCTCAAGTGCTTTATTATATGACATTTTCAAAAGCTTATCAAGTCCGCCTGTTTTTTCATAAATTTCATTTACTTGTTTAGTAGTTCTTGTATCATTCCATAAAATAGCTTTTCTTATTACATTTCCGTCATTATCAAGAAAAACCGAGCTATGCATTTGTCCCGAACAGCTTAAAGCCTTAACATTATTTTTAGCCTCTGGAAATTTATTTAAAAGCTTTTTAACAGCTTCTTTTGTATTTTCCCACCAAACAGAAGGCTCTTGCTCAACATATCCATTTGAACCGAATTCCGGAGTATATCTGCATGACTCACTGCCTAAAATAACTCCATTTTCATCAACCAAAAGACATTTTACACCGCTTGTACCCAAATCAATACCAATAACATAATCCATTTTTAAAACCCCTTTACAAAAATATTATAACGTAAACATTATTATATTATAACAGATAAAAAATGCCCATACAACTGTTTTATAAAAAACAGGCATATGGGCAAAATAATTATATTGTTGGTTTATCTATAATTTGTATTTCCTCGATATTATTAATTTCATGAGCGATAATATATTTTTTAGTCAAAATACAAACCATATCTTTTTCATTAAGTCCAATAAACTCGCCTTCAAATATTTTTTTCTGCATTGTAATTATCTTAATTCTCATACCTCTTTTATAAGTAACACCATGAAAATTTATAACATCTACCGGAAAAAGTTTATAACATCTTTGAAGAATTTGTTTAATATCCTTAGCAGTATATCCAAATTCATTTATAGGAGTTTTAAACATTCTCACAAATCTTATAAATGAACGCAATAACCACGTAACAAAAAATGCAAGTACTGCTGCGTATAAAATATCGCCATAAGTTATAGAAAAAGTTAAATTATAAGACATAAAAACACCTCCTTGTGTAAAATCATCCCAAACAAAGTTTAATTTCCAAATAACACATTAACAAAATAATAAAAGAAACACCAATTATAATTTTTCTTTAAGGTGTATTTCAAGTTTTAATATATTATATCACAAATTTTCTAAAATGTATAGTCATGTGTTTTTATAATTATAAAAATCAATTTCAAGGCAATATTAAAAACAGCATATTTTATAGTCAAATCACTTGAAAACCCGAACAAGTTCGGCGGCTAAAAATCCTTTTTACTGTGTCATCGTCAGTCGGCGTAGGCTTTCGACTACGCTCTCCTTCCCAGGACGCATGGGCGAGCAGTAAAGCGAAGCTTTACGACCAGCCTCTTCCTTGTAAAAACAATTTTTATCCCACCTCCTTTTGCTCCTTTTCAAGTGATTTGACTATATTTTTCATAATTTTTTTGTTTTGCATATATAATCGTTTATAAATTGTCTTGCTGTACGTCCTGACATTCCCTTTTGATTTAATTCCCACTTCATAGCTTCTTTTTGCAAAATATCATCATCAATAATTATATTGCTTTTTTTTGCCATAATTTTAACCATATTTATATATTCTTTGGCATTAGGCTTTGGAAATGTTATAGTTATTCCAAACCTGTCAGAGAGAGAAAGTTTTTCGTTTAAAGTATCTAAAGTATGAACCTCCGCATCTTCCGAACCTCTTAATCTATCATTCCATTTTTCGCTTATAATATGCCTTCTATTGCTTGTGGCATAAAAAATAACATTATCCGGTTTTTTCCTTGAACCTCCCTCTATAATTGATTTCATATATTTATACTGTCTTTCATTTTCATCAAAAGAAAGGTCATCTATAAAAATAATAAATTTTCTTCCTCTTTTTCTTAAAACATCTAAAAGTTTCGGCAATTCCTGTATATGTTCCTTTGTAACTTCCAAAAGTCTTAAACCTTTATTATAATATTCGTTTGCAAGCGCTTTAACCGAAGTACTTTTTCCTGTACCCCTTGCTCCTGCAAGCAATATATTATTTGCGGGAAGATTATTTATAAAAGCCTCTGTATTTTCTCTAAGTTCTTTTATCTGTTCTTTATAACCTATTATATCGTCAAATGTTACATTATCAAAATCGTTTATACCCTCAAGCTTTGCCTTTGAATAATTATATTGAAACGCTTTAAAACAAGACAAAACACCGCATCCATATGTTTTAGCATAATTTATAAACATATCTATTATTCTTTCCGAATCCTCAATTTTAATAACCTTATTAATAAATTTATCACTTTCTTTATTAACAGGAGTATACCAAAAAATATTTTTTTCAACATAACTGCATACATAATCACTTGTAATAATTTCTGAAAACGCTTCGGCTAAAGTTATCATATTATATAAATCATTTTTAGCTATTTCAAGCATTGATGAGTTTAATAAATTATTTCCGTTTTCCAATGAAAGAGTAAACATATTCTCATCATTTAAAAACAGATTATAAATATAGCCTTTAATAATATTGCCTTCAAAGCATTCTTCTTCTGCCTTATAAATCATATGGCAAAGCACTTCGCTTAAAATACCCTCCTTTTTTTCAAGGCAATATTTTTTAATAAGCGTTACTGCCGGGTCTTTTTTTACATTTTTATAAATTATAAGCGAATCAATAGCATTAACGCATGAACTGTCATTCATTATAAACACAGTTTATCACTCCTTTGTTGATTCCTATTATTTCAGCGTTCTGACTTTTTAAATTATTAACATATTGTATTAATTCTTTTGAAATAACCTCTCCGGGAGTTAAAACAGGTATACCGGGGGGATAAGGTATAATAAAATCAGCCGAAACTTTTCCGGCGCTTTCTTTAAAATTAACTTTTTCACTTTTCCCAAAAAAAGCGTCTCTCATATTTAATTTATATTTACGCAAATAAAAATTACTTTTTATAAATTCGGCATCTTTTTCATTATAAAGTTTTTCATCAGCTTCAAATATTCCTTTTTCAAGTCTCTCAAAACCTTCTTTAGTATCTGCCGGAGATGTCATAGCAATAAAATGACCTTTAGAGACATATTCAAGCATAATACCATATTTATTAAGTAAAAAATCAGAAACATTAATTCCGTTTCCCTTTTTCATTATAAAAGTAAGTTTAGACTTGTCAAGATTTGTTTTCTGAACCTCCCACTACTAAAGCAGCGGGGTTCTCGTTCCACACTCTCTTGAATGTTTTTCCACGAG
>CAMTZM010000037.1 GCA_947086655.1 uncultured Eubacteriaceae bacterium | reverse complement strand
TGATTTTTTATGCGGGGTCAATGCCAACATTTTGCTTAAGTTGTTGGCATTGGTTGGGTAACAGGATATTATAATGTTAATGAAGATACTGTCATAGAGGACGGTTCGGTAGTAATAGGCACAATGGATAATACGCTTATTAATGTGTTTAAAAATGCAAATAGGCAATCTGTTGATGTTTATTTTGAAATTGATAACCAAAAAGAAAGCGATGTTACTTATGAAGTTGCAGCACAAGATATTTATGCAAAACGTGGCGGCAATAATATTTATGGCGTCGCTTATATACCTCAGAATATAAATAAAAAATTGCCTGCCGTAATTTTTTCACATGGGTATGGAGGTTCCTATAGAACAGGTACCGAATATGCACAAGCCTTAGCGGAAAAAGGGTATTTTGTTTATACATTTGATTTCTGTGGCGGCGGTGGAAACAGGAGCGATGGTTCTCGTCTTGATATGTCTGTTTTTACTGAGCAGGAGGATTTGGAAGCTGTTATTTCTATGGCACAAGGTCTTAACTATATAGACAAAAATAATATATTTTTAATGGGTTCAAGTCAGGGATGTTTTGTGTCTGCAATAACAGCGGAAGAAAACAAAGATAAAATTCGTGGTGAGATTTTATTATATCCTGCCTTTTCCATACCTGATGACGTAAATAGAATTTTCAAAAGTGTTAATGAAATTCCCGATTCATATTATTATCTTTGGATGACGGTAGGACGTGCTTACTTTGAGAACCTTATAGGATATAATATATTTGAAAATATAGGTAAATTTGATAGGGATATATTAATAATACACGGCGATGACGATGATATTGTGCCTGTTTCATATTCGGAAAGAGCTTTAAATGAGTATAAATCAGCAGAATTAAAAATTATTAACGGCGCCGGTCATGGTTTTTATAATCAAGATTTTAAACAGACAGTTCAATGGACTCTTGAATATTTGAAAAAGCAAGTAATATAAGGTAATGTTATATAAATCATTTTTGAAAAAATTATTGATGTATATAAGTCAAGAATACTCGAATTTTTATTACACAAAAATTCTCGTAACCGACGAAGAAAATATTCGCCTTTGTATTCAGTAAGAGCGACTACTCCCACTGAATATAAGAGTAAGTACCCCCGCTTAAAGAAGCGGGGGTACTTACTCAGTCTGTTAAAAAACAACTGTCGCAGAGTGTATTTTGCGACAGTTGTTTTTTATGTTATAATTTTAATTTTTCTCCGAATTATCAACTTTTATCAAATTGCTAACATAAGGGCGTTTTCCTGAGAGAATATCGTCATAAAATTCCTGTTTCCAGTCTATATAATCTACACTGGCTTTTAATTCTTCAATTTCAGCCAAAAGTTCCTCTCTTTTTTTGGCAAGCATTTCTTTTCTTTGAGGAATAGTAGGCTGCCCCTCAAGGCATAAATTCAAATATTCTTTCATTTCCTGAATGCTTAAATTGCACTTTTTAAGACACACAAGATCCTTAATCCATCTTAAATTGCTTTCATCAAAAATACGGCGATTATTTTTATCCCGCTTAACATTAGGAATTAAACCCTCATTACAGTAATATTTCAATGTTTGATAAGTCATATTTGCTTCTTTGCATACCTGCATCATTGTGTACATAAAATATTCCTCCTTAAATTGTTTACAAATTATTCATAATTTTTTTATAAAAAAGTCTTGACAGGTTGTTACAATCGGTTAGTACAATTTTATTATACACTTGAGCAGCAATGAAATCAGAAATAAATGATTTAAGAGCAAAAAAGTTTTAATAGATAGTTACTATCGCTTGATACAATTTCATTATACACCCAAATGTAAATGAAATCAAGAGGAATAAAAAAATTTTAAAAATTTTTTTAAAAAGGTCTTGACAGATAGTTACTATCGGTTGATACAATCTTATTATACAGTTAAATATTAAAAAGATTGGAGATACTGCAATGAATAAATTTGTTTTTTCTTATCCAACAAAAGTATATTTTGGTAATGAAAGCGTTGCACAGGCATTAAATATAGCGCTTGCGGACGTTGGCAAAACGGTTATGCTTGCATACGGCGGCGGTTCTATTAAAAAGAATGGTATTTATGACATAATAAAAGAACTTCTTTTAAATGCTGGAAAAAATATTGTTGAATTTTCGGGCATTATGCCAAACCCAACTTACGCAAAGGTGCAAGAGGGAGCAGAAATCGCAAAATCAAATAATGTTGATTTCATACTTGCCGTTGGAGGCGGTTCTGTAATTGACTGCTGTAAAATAGCTGCTGCTCAGGCTAAAACAGATGAGGATATTTGGGAAATGGAGTTTGTAAAAAGACAGCTTCCAAAATCAGCAATTCCTATAGGTGCTGTTGTTACAGTATCGGGAACAGGTTCTGAAATGAACGGCGGCGCTGTTATTACAAACGAGAAACTAAATATAAAAACGGGTCTTTTTGCCGGGGCGCCCAAATTTGCCGTTTTAGACCCAGCCTATACTTTATCCGTACCTTTTAAACAAGTTATTTCGGGTGCCTTTGATACGTTAAGCCACTGTATGGAAACATATTTCGGAAAACCTCAGGAATGTTTTATTTCAGATGAAATAAATGAATCTGTTATGAGAAATACAATAAGAAATATAAGGGTATTACTTAAAAATCACGAGGATATGGACGCAAGAAGCGAACTTATGTGGACATCTGCAATGGCTGAAAACGGAATACTTAAAATCGGCAAGGTGACAGACTTTCAGGCTCATCAGATTGAGCACCAGTTAGGCGCTTATACCAACTGCAATCACGGGCAGGGACTTGCTGTAATTCACCCTGTTTTATATCGTCATATTTACAGCGAAAGTATTTCTAAATTTGCTCGTTTTGCAAAAGAAGTTTGGAAAATAAAAGAGGAAAATGAAAAATCAGCAGCAGAAAAGGGTATAAATGCACTTGCAGATTTTATAAAAGAAATCGGTTTACCTACAACATTAAGAGAAATGGGAATTACAAATAAAAGTTGTTTTGAATCTGTTGCCAAATCCTGTAATATAACAGCAGGCTGCTGTAAAAAGCTTAGTAGTAAAGAAATACTTCAAATATTAGAGGAATGTTTTGATAACCTTGCAGCAGCATAGAAAAGTTTAAATATAAAAATTATTGAGGATGAATGAATATGACTAAAAATGTTTTGGTTTTATCGGGAAGTCCAAGAATACAGGGAAATTCGGATATTTTATGCGATGAATTTATAAAGGGTGCAAAAGAAAAAAATCACAAAATTGAAAAGGTTTATATAAATAAACTTAAAATTGATTGGTGTCAAGCTTGTTATGCCTGCAAGAAAACAGGCAAATGCTGCAAAAATGACGATATGGCGGCAATACTTGAAAAAATAATTAATGCTGATGTAATTGTTTTGTCAACACCTGTTTATTTTTATTCTATGTCAGGGCAAATGAAAACATTTATCGACAGAACATTGCCTTTATATTATAAAGAAATATCGGCTAAGGATTTTTATTTTATAGTAACAGCTGCCGAAGATAAACACGCCATAGAACGAGCTGTTGAAAGTTTAAAAGGATTTACAGATTGTGTAAATGGTGCTGATGTGAAAGGTATATTATATGGAGATGGAGTTTATGAAAAAGGAGAAGTAAAAAATAGTAAGCATATAAGTAAGGTTTATGCTATGGGGCAAAATATTTAAATAAAATATTCCACAAAGATTATTTATTTTTGTGAAATAATATAAAAATAAAAAGGCTGTTATATTTAGAAATTAAAATTAATTTTCCGCATATTGGATAATTTATTGCAAAACTATTAAACACCTGAAATTTCTCCTTAAGTTTTATTATAAATTTAATTTTTATGGTTTTGTAATAAATTATTGTTATTTTAAATTTTTTCGGTTTATAGGCTTCGCTCTCTCAGTTTTTAATTGTTTTTTTAATAAACTGTAATCTGTCAGCCAAAAAATAATAATATAATGCAAGTTAATTTATAATTTCCTAAATAATTTGTAAATTGAATCCATAAGGATTAGAAGGCCCTTTTTATAGATCATTGAAAAAATATAACAGCCTAAAAGGAGTGATTAAATGAAAAAAGCAATAGGTATTATGATGATGTTAATACTGATTTTTTCTCTTGCCGCTTGCGGGCAAAATAGCGTAAATAATGATAATAAACCTGACAGCGAAAGCGAAAAAAATCAGCAGGAATCAGATATTAAAGCAGATAAATATGGTAAAACTTTAGTAGTATATTTTTCTTGGTCAGGAAATACGGAAGAAATGGCTTCATATATTGCACAGCAGACAAACGGTGATTTATATAAGATAGAGCCAAAAACTCCTTATCCTGATGATTACAGTGAATGCGGAGATGTTGCAAAGGTTGAACGTGATGAAAATGTTCGACCTGAAATTGCAAATTTGCCTGACAACATTAATGAATATGACACAATTTTTATTGGTTATCCTATTTGGTGGCATACAGCTCCTATGATTGTCGGAACGTTTTTGGAAAGCTATGACCTTTCAGGCGTTGAAATTTATCCTTTTACTCAATCTGATTCTATGGATACAGAACATTTTGATAACTCTATGGAATTTGTACGAGAAAGCGCCAAAAATGCAAATGTTCATGATGGTTTATTTACGAAAGCTTCTGATACTGACGATATTTTAGAATACTTAAACAAATAATAGTTTATAAAATTAAAAATCAAAAGGTGGAAGCATATATGAAAAAAATATCTTTTAAAAGTTTAATACTGTCGTTGTTATATTTTTTGATACTTGTTTTTTCAGTAAATATAACTTATGCAGATACAAATGATAGTAGAAATAGTATGCTATTTGGAGATGTTGACGGAAATGGAATTTTAACAGCAACAGATTCAGCGTTTATTCTTGCTAAAGTAATAAATAATACTGTTATGCCGATTGAGAATATTACAAATGACTATATGAGATATGCAGATGTTGACAATGACCAAAAATTAACGACAAATGACGCAGTAATAGTGTTAAAAAAAGTACTTGATAAGAGTTACACTATGCCTTGTGAAAATCCACCCTTAATACTGGATAAAAAGGATAAAACGCTTATCGCATATTTTTCTTGGTCAGGAAACAGTGAAAAAATGGCTTCATATATAGCAGAACAAACAAACGGCGATTTATACAAGATTGAGCCTAAAACGCCTTATCCGGAAATTTATGAAGAATGCGGGGCGGTCGCAAGAGTCGAACGTGATGAAAATCTTCGTCCTGAGATTGCAAATTTGCCGGATAGTATTGACGAGTATAATTCGATATTCGTTTGTTATCCTATCTGGTGGCATACGGCGCCTATGATTATAGGAACTTTCTTGGAAAGCTATGACTTATCGGATATAAATATATATCCAGTTACTCAGTCAGCGTCTATGGATAGAACACAATTTGAAAATTCTATGGAATTTATAAAGGAAAATGCAAAAAATGCAAATGTACACGAAGCTTTGTTTACAAGATATTCAAATATAAACGCTATTCTTGAATATCTACAAGAAAATGGGTTTACAGAATAAATGATAAATAATCAAATAAACGGAGGTAATGAATAATGAAAAAACATTTTTTACTTGCATTAACTTGCAGTGCTGTATTATCAGTGAATACATATGCGGCAGAGCTTAACGTGAATGGCAAAACAGTAAATACAGGTATTGAAATTTCTAATGACCAGACAATAATGCCGTTAAGAGCATTGCTTGAAGCATTAAACTATAATGTAGGCTGGGACAGTTCAACGAAAACAGTTGTGGCAAACAGCGATATAACTCTTGAAAATGAGGGCAGTCTTGCCAATGCAAAGCCTATTTTCGGACTTGGAAAAGAAAATCCATCAGAAAATTTTACAGGCAAGGTTTATCTTAACAGCTTAGCCAACAACGGCGGAGTATCAATAGCTAACGTTACATTTGACAAAGGGTGCATAAATAAATGGCATATACACGACCACGTTCAAATCCTTATGGGTGCTATGGGCGAGGGTTATGCTCAAATAGAGGGTGAAGACGCTCAGCTTATAACTGTCGGTGATGTTGTTGTAATTCCTGCCGGCACAAAGCACTGGCACGGGGCAACAAAAAGCAGTCAGTTTACTCATACGGCGATTTCAGGACCTCTTGCAGAGGGTATGGAGGAATTTGGTACAGAGTGGCTTGAACCTGTAGACCAAGATTATTACAACAGTTTAGAAAAATAAAATATATAAAATTTTAGGAGGACAATATTATGAAAAGATTTATAGCAATAACATTGGCTTCACTTTCAATTTTATCATCAAATGTGTATGCCGCTGAATTTAATATTAATGGAAATAAGGTAAACGCTGACGTTCAGGCAGTTGACGGAAAATCTATGATTCCTATAAGAGATTTGCTTGAAGCTCTTAACTATGACGTGGAGTGGAATGACAAAACAAAAACAGTTACCGCAAATGGTGAAAACGGCAAAGCTGTATTTAAGTTTAAGACAGATGAAGAAATAAAGGCTGAAAATACTCATAATGATAATAAATTCGGTCTTGTTTATGATGGAGCGATTACAGAAAATGTTGACGGAAAGGTAAATATTCACCCAATATCTTATGAACTAAAAGGCTGGAAAGTAGCCGCTAACGTATATACTCCGGCAGGATATGATGAAACTTCTGATAAGAAATATCCAGCGGTTGTTGTTGCTCATCCTAACGGCGGAGTAAAAGAACAGGTTGCGGGGTTATATGCTCAGAACTTGGCTGAAAACGGCTATATTGCCATAACGGCAGACGCTTTATATCAGGGAGGAAGCGAGGGTCAGCCAAGAAATATAGACAATCCTGCTAATCGTGTTGAGGATATTCATCGTATGGTTGACATTATATCGCAATATCCCGGAGTTGATTCGGAGAGAATAGGCGCTTTGGGGATATGCGGCGGCGGTGGTTATACTATAAAAACTGTTCAAACAGATAAGAGAATAAAGGCTGTTGCTACATTATCAATGTTTAACACCGGTGTAGTAAGAAAAAACGGACTTGCCAACAGTCAGGCTGATACAATACAGGAAAGACTTAAATCAACTTCTGATGCAAGAGCAAAAGAAGCGGCAGGAGAAGATATTCCCTATACAACAAATATGCTTGATACCGTAACAGAGGAAGAAGCAAACAAACTGCCGGACGGTATGTATAAAGAGGGATATTTTTATTATGGAGTAACTCACAAACACCCTAATTCAACATTTACTTATACAGAAAGCAGTTTAATGGAACTCGTTTCTTTTGACGCAACCCATAATGCCGAACTTATCGACCAGCCGCTTTTGATGATGGCGGGAAGCAATGCCGATACTTTATATTTGACAGAAGAAGTTTACAATGCGGCTACAGGAACGGACAACAAAGAATTATATCTTATTGACGGAGCAAGTCATATTCAAACTTATTGGGTACCTGAATACGTTGAAGAAGCAACGGGAAAACTTGTTGATTTTTACGGCAAAAATCTTTAAAAACCATGGGACGCTGTCCCACACCCTGCAAGCCTTTTTGAAAAAAGGCTTGACCTAAAAACTTTAATATGCAAAACTGTCGTTTTGCTTAAAAAATATATTTTCAATTAGCGAAACGTAGTTTCGCATAAAAGTTTTTTGCTTCTTTTTTGAAAAAAGAAGTCGGGTTTGGGCTGAAAGCCCAAGGTTTTTCTTAAATTAGTGCGAACGAGGCAGAGCCTCAAAAAAATAAATATATAAAAAATTGGAGGATAAAAATTATGAAAAGATTTGTTTGTTTAACTATTTCAGCTGTAATGCTTATGTCTGCAAATGTGTTTGCGGCAGATATAATAAAACAGGCGGGAAAGTCGGGAAATGTAAATTATGTAACTGTTACAAAAGGTGTTGAAGAAGATATGTCAGATAGAGAAAAAGCGGCGGCGGAAAAATTTAACGAGCTTTATAAAAATGCAAAAATACCTGAAAATATTGCGGAGTCAGAGTTATATAATATTGTAAATAATCTTATTTACGGCGATATTTATAAACAGGGACAGCTTACGGATAAAGACAGAGAAATGATTGCCCTTGCATCCCTTACAACTCTCGGAACGAATACAATGCTTAAAACTCACGTTTATTCAGCTTTAAACGCAGGATTGAAGCCTGTTGAGATAATGGAAACAATTTATCATTGTACGCCTTATATCGGAGCCGCAAGATCCCTTGAAGCAATAGAAGTCGTAAATTCCGTATTTGATGAAAAGGGAATTAAAATGCCTGAAAGTACGGCAACTGTTACGGAAGAAAACCGCTTTGAAAGAGGAAAGAAAACACAAACGGAACTTTTTGGCAATATGGGAGATGAAAAACCTGCCGAAGGAGAAGTCAGACTTGGCAGAAGCTATCTTCCGGATTACTGTTTCGGTGATTTCTATACAAGAACAGGGCTTACAATCGAACAGCACGAGCTTTTGACTTGGGTATGTATTGCGAATTTGGGTGGCTGTGAAAGCCAGCTTACAGGTCATACAAACGGAAACAAAAATTTGGGCAAATCAAAAGAATATATGATGGAAGTTTTGACTGTTTGTATGCCTTATATGGGTTATCCGAGAACATTAAACGCTCTTTCAATTATTAACTCCGCATATGCCGAAGAAGAATAAAGAGGTATAAATTATGAAGAAAATAATATTGATTTTAGCCGTTTTGTTTTCATTTGCTTGTATGTCATTTAACATAGCTTACGGTGCAGATAATATCGAAATTAAATTACAGATAAACAGTAATGTTATGAATATAGGCAGTGAAAACAAAACTCTTGATTCAGCTCCTGTTATTGTAAACGGCAGAACTCTTGTTCCTATAAGAGCCGTTATTGAAAGTATGGGAGGAAGTGTCCAATGGGATAGCAATACTCGTACTGCTGTTCTTGGTTACAAAAATGATACAATAAGTCTTACAGTTGACAGCACAGCGGCTTATTATAATGATGAAGAAAGTTTTCTTGATACAGCACCTATGATAATTGAGGGCAGAACAATGCTCCCAATCAGATTTATAGCAGAAAAATTCGGATTTTTAACACAATGGAATCCCGATACGCAAACAATTACAATAACAAAACAAGCTGAAAGCGAACAAGAAATTAATCCACAGACAGCAGAGGAAAATTCAAAAGATGACGTTTCCGATAAAAAGGTACTTGTCGCATATTTCACCTGGTCGGGAAATACCGAAGAAATGGCAGAATATATCGCAGAACAGACAAACGGTGATTTGTATAAAATTGAACCTAAGACTCCTTATCCGAATGAATATAACAAATGCGGAGAAGTTGCAAAGGTTGAACGTGACGACAATGTCCGTCCCGAAATTGCCAATCTGCCTGATAACATTGATGAGTATGACACAATATATATTGGTTATCCCATATGGTGGCATACAGCTCCTATGATTATCGGAACATTTCTTGAAAGCAGCGATTTTTCCGGTGCAGATATTTATCCTTTTACGCAGTCGGCGTCTATGGATACGGAACAATTTGAAAATTCTATGAAGTTTATAAAGGACTGTGCAAAAAATGCCAATGTACACGATGGACTTTTTACACAGCCTGACGATATAAACAAAATAGATGATTATATTCAAAAATAATTTTATTAAAGGAGGAATTGCTCAATGAAAAAAAATTTAAGAAAGGGGCTTTGTTTTGCGGCTGCAATAACTGTTATTTGTGGTGCGGCTATCGGCTGTTCACAGGTTGCTGACAATAAAGCTGTCGAAAATTCCGTACAAACAGAGCAAACTACAGACAGCGGCAATTCGGAACAGACAGAATATGTTTCTCATCAGACAACAGATGAAAATGCTCCTATTGTTTATATGACAACGGATATTTCGCCTGAAGGTTTAATGAATGTTTACAGCAAATTAAACTTTACGCCGACAGGAAATGTAGCAATTAAACTCACAACAGGCGAACCTCCCGCAAGCAATTATCTTGACCCTAATCTTATTAAAGATTTAGTGCAAAGCGTTGATGGAACAATAGTAGAGTGTAATACAGCCTACGGAGGTTCGAGAATAGAAACGGCTATGCACAAACAGGTTGCTAAAGACCACGGATTTACTGATATTGCGGAAGTTGATATTATGGACGAAGATGGTTCTATACAAATTCCTGTAAGTGATAAAGCGGTAAATCTTAAATATGATGTTGTTGGTTCTCATTATAATAATTATGATTCTATGATTGTTTTATCGCATTTTAAAGGTCACGCTATGGGTGGTTTCGGAGGAGCTATAAAAAATACTTCAATAGGTGTAAGCTCTCAAAGAGGTAAAAATTATATCCATTCAAGCGGTCACACAGAAACTGCATTTGATGATGATTCTTATAAAGAATATGTTCCCGATACTCCCGAATCTACTCGTGATATGTTTCAGGCTGCTGTTGGACTCGGAACACAAGACCAATTCCTTGAGTCTATGGCAGAAGCTTCACAGGCAGTATACAACGATAAACAGAATAATGGCGGTATTGTTTACATAAACGTAATGAACCGTATTTCTATAGACTGTGATTGTAATGGCAATCCTGCCGAGCCTGATATGCACGATGTTGGTATACTTGCCTCAACAGACCCGGTAGCGCTTGACCAAGCGTGCGTGGATATTGTTTATAATACTCCTCGTGAGGAAAGCGGAACTCTTATCGCAAGAATGGAAGATAAACACGCAATTCACACTCTTGAACACGCTGAAACAATAGGATATGGCAGCAGAGAATATCAATTAGTCAGTATTGATGAATGAAAATCAAAGGAGGATATATTATGTCTTGTTTTATAGTACCAACAACAGAAGCTATTATTACAACAATAGTAAAAAAGAAAGCTGATAAAAATCACAAGGTCGGCAAAGAACAGAATATGTTTATTGAAAAAATGAATTGGCTTAATAATATGCTTTGGGGCGGTTCGGCGCTTCTTGCTTTTGAACACATTTGGCACGGCGAAGTTGTACCTTTCTTTCCGTTTTTGACAAATGCTGCCGACCCTGCAAGCGCTCAGGAAATGATTTTTGAAATGGCAACAACCGGCGTAGGTATGGCTGTTTTGGTTACGACCGTATGGGCGGTTATGGTAATGGCGGCTAAACATATTGAAAAAGCTGTTCCTGTTTCCGAAGCTATTCCTTTGCGCAGGAGGTAATTTATGACACTGCTTATTACGGCATTTGCGGCTGTTATATCAACTGTTCTATGGTATATAAAGGCAGAAACAGAAAGCAATATGAAAATAGGAACGCTTGCACTTATGTATTGGGGCGCCGCTTTAATGTGGTTCGTTGACGCTGTTATCGAATACCTTGAAGTTGGAGCTGAATATTTTACACCGGTTGCTTCTGATATGCTTAATGATGCTTATCTTGGTGCAAGCATTGTATTGCTTGGCTTAATTATATGGCTTGTTATTATTCTCATAAAAGATCCTGACGGTCGATTAAAAAAGGCTTTAACAAAAGGCAAATAATTTTTTATTTTTAATTTTCTCTTAATATATTTTAAATGCTGTCGTAATATAGTTTATTGTTTTACGGCAGCATTTTTAACAAAAGGAGGTCTTTATGGAACAGAATGAACTTAAAAATATTTTGAAACAGGTTGCTGATGGGAATATAGATATAGACACGGCAGTGCTTAAATTTAAAAATCAGCCTTTTGAGGATTTGGGGTTTGCGAAAATTGATACTCATCGTGGACTTCGTCAAGGCGTTGGCGAGGTGATTTACGGTGCCGGAAAAACAGGAGAACAGATTGCCGAAATTGCAAGGACTCTTTATGATAAAGGTCAGAAAACGATACTGATTACAAGATTTTCAAAAGAGAAAGCCGATATTGTAAAAGGTTTTATTGATATACAATATTTCGACGTCGGAAATATAGGAGTTGTGGGAAAATTTCCAAAAGCCGATACTAAAGGAACGATTGTTGTGGCAACGGGAGGTACAAGCGATATGCCTGTTGCGGAAGAAGCTGCTGTTACAGCGGAAGTGCTTGGAAATAAAGTTGTACGGCTTTATGATGTAGGAGTTGCGGGAATACACAGACTTCTCGCTCATTCAGAGGATATTATGAAAGCAAAGGTAATTATTGCCGTTGCCGGAATGGAGGGCGCTTTGGCAAGCGTTATAGGCGGTATGGCAGATTGTCCCGTTATTGCTGTCCCCACAAGTGTTGGTTACGGAGCTTCTTTCGGCGGCGTGTCGGCACTGTTGTCAATGCTTAATTCCTGTGCAAGCGGTGTTACGGTTGTAAATATTGATAATGGTTTTGGTGCCGGATATACAGCAAGTATGATAAATCATATGTAGAAATATTGAATAATTCAAAATTAAAAATAATTTTTTAAGAAAATGAAGTGATAGTGTTATTTTTATTAAAAATGACACGTAAACGAAATTTTCATATTTAAAAGATTATTTTTAATAACTTTGAATTAATATTTCTTAAGGAGAGTAATTAAATGGCTGAAATACTGCAAAGAGAATTTATATATCTGTGTTATTATTTTGAAATACAGTTAAGACAAATATTGCCGTATTGGGCGTTGGGTATCGTAATAGGCTCGTTTGTATCGGTGTTCTGCAAGGATAAAATACATAATATTTTTGTAAATATTCAGGAAAAACATTTGGGAATTATAGGTCTTATTCCGGCAAGTTTTTTAGGAATTTTATCTCCTCTTTGTATGTATGGAACAATACCGATAGCGACCTCATTCTCTCAAAAAGGTATGAAAGACGATTACCTTGCGGCTTTTATGATGTCGTCCGTTTTGTTAAACCCACAGCTTCTAATATACAGTTCTGCTCTTGGCAGAACAGCTCTTTCAATAAGATTTATTGAGTGTTTCTTATGCGGAATTGCGGCAGGATTGTTTGTTAGAATATTTTATAAAGATAAATCTTTTTTTAACTTTAAAGGTTTTGCTGAAAGAGCAAGCAGAGATACCGACCCTAATATGTTTATCAGATTTCTTAAAAACATAGGCAGAAACATAAGAGCAACAGGATTGTGGTTTTTAATAGGTATTTTTTTAACGGCATTGTATCAGATTCATATTCCGCAGGAAGCATTTGCAAATTTATTTGTAAATAATCGTGGATTTGGCGTGCTTATGGCGGCAACGATAGGCGTTCCGCTTTACGTTTGCGGAGGAGGTACTATTCCTCTTTTGCAGCAGTGGCTTGTAAGCGGTATGAATATGGGTGCGGCAGCTTCTTTTATGATAACGGGACCGTCAACAAAGATTACAAATTTGAGTGCTTTGAAAATTGTGCTTGGAGCTAAAAACTTTGCTTTATATATTGCTTTTGTTATTGCTTTTTCGCTTTGCACAGGGTTTATTGTAAATATTATAATGTAAAATATAATAAAAATTGAATATTCCATAGGAAAAATTTTTCTTGTGAAATATATAAAAATATGAGAATTGTTATGTTTATAAATTATATTTTTAAATTATATACTTAATGTTGTAACTTATTGACTTTGCTTTATTGGCTTTTAAATTGCTTAGGAGTCTAAGTCGGTTAGCTATGTAACACAAATTATGATTTAATTTTTTTTAAATAATTTTGAAAAACTGAATCCATAAGGATTTGTAGGTCTTTTTTTGAAATTATTGAAAACATAACAATTCAAAGGAATTATCGCAGTTTAATTATAACTGACAAAAGCGGTCATAAATGACACAATCCCACGTTTTTGTGTTGTATGCGGATTGCGGTAATTCCAAAAGGAGTGTTAAAGAAAATTTTCGTTTTAGGGAGGTGTTTATATGAAAGCGCTTTTATTATCTATTGAAAAAGAAAATTTTAATCTTGATGATAACTTAGAGTTATTAAAAAAGCAAGGTCTTGATTTATTAGGCTCTTTAAATATAAAGGAAAGAACAAAATTGTATTATAAAGATAATCTGATAGGTGTAGGAATAAACGCTGATATTAACATTTATCCTGAATACAGGCAAGTTTTTGTAAATGATACGGAAATATATTTAAGGAAAAAAGAATTTGATATTTTATATTATTTAGCTGTTAATAAAAATAAAGTGTTAAGTTTTGAACAAATTATTTCAACAGTATGGGGTGAAGAATATTGCATAGGAGGACATCATGCGATTTGGAATCAAATAAGCAATTTAAAGAAAAAAATAGCTGATGTTTCAGGTAAATGCGATTACATAGAATGTATAAAAGGTGTAGGATACAAATTGAAATCAAACTAATTAAAAAATCAACCGATTATTTTTAGTCCTGTTTTCTCAAATGAGGAACAGGACTTTTTTATTTGTCTATTAAAAAGAAATAAAAATAAATAATTATAAGATTATGAAAAAATAGCATTTATGTTGATATATTTTGTTTAATATATAGAAAATTTGCGATATATTGGAGTCAAATCGGAGCGTAATAGGAGTTAAATTGGAGTTTGGTAAAGTATAATCCCACTTATATATAATTATTGCCGTCAGTTGGCGAATATAACAATTTTTATAAATAGGTGGAAATATTTTGTATGATGAAAAAGTTAAAATTTATCTTGTGAATAAAAGTGCCGCAGTTCTTACGAGGATTGCGGCACTTTTATTTTCGACAAAATTGCTGATATATCCAAATATCCTTGCAGAATATTTCAATATTTATTATATGCCTGAATTTTATAACACAAAAAAATTGTACAGTTATGACCGTTTTCGCTACCGAAGTCCTCCGCCTCTGAATTGTTTTGAAAATCAAAAAACAATTCGGAGGAACAAATATGAAAAATTATAAAAAAAGCGATTACGCTATTAATAAATATGCAAGCGATATTGTATATACAATAATTCAGGTACGTTGCCTATATGTTGAGCAGGTATAACAACGGCGCCAAGATGGTCAATCTGATAAAGGAGGATAGATCGGAACCGAAGCGATAAACGGTGTTATGAAATTGATGTGGCAGTCAAATGCGATGATATGTATAGGTTATAATGATACTTCTTCACAGCCCCGCACAGACTTGACGGGGAGCTTCTAAGATATTCGTTAAAACGGTATTGCGGAACTATGATATAACTTTTGCCAAGTTATAGCCTGAATTATTCCTTAGCCAAGGTTGCGTGGCAAATATGGCTTAAATACTGTAAATAAAGTTACAGATTGCTTCTGTATATCAGGAGTGGTCTGTATAAAAAAGCAAAAGGAGAGAATATTTTATGCACACAACTGTAAGAGGAGATATTTACTATGCGGACTTGAATCCTGTTGTTGGTTCGGAACAGGGCGGCGATATTAGACCTGTGCTTGTGATACAGAATGATGTGGGAAATAAATTCAGTCCAACTGTTATTGTTGCCGCTATAACCCACAGAAAAAAATCGGAACTTCCTATCCACGTTACAATTAAAAATGCTGATTATCTGAAAAAGGATTCTATTGTTCTTTTGGAACAGATAAGAACTATTGACAGAAGCAGATTAAGAGAGTACATAGGCTGTCTTGATAATAAAAATATGATTAAAGTTGATAAGGCGCTTGCCATAAGTGTAGGGCTTAACAAAGTATTTTGCAGAAACGGGGGATAAAATATGGATTTTGATAATATGAAAAATATGCCGATTAAAGATATTGACATTAATACTCTTGTTGATATAAGAGATGTATCTGTCAGTAAAGATTTGCCGAAAGAAAAAAGGATTGCGGAATTTGTAAGGCAGATAAAAAATCCTTTCTGTTATCGGTGCGGGAAATTTGTTGTAAAAGCAAGTTTTGCTGAAAACGGCGTTACTATGGAGGATTGTTTAAAAAGTATTTTGTTGTAAAAATTTTTTTGAAAAAGGCCTCGACATTTCAAGAGAAGCGCGCTAAAATGATTTTAGGGAAAAAGAAGTGTTCAGTACTTTTGCCTGACAGCAAAAGCGGCTTTGCCGCCCGACATCTTTCGGGTACTAATTTAATATAGTGCAAACTTTATCACTCTTGAGAGGGCTATGTCCGTAATTTTAAAGGAGTGATTTTTTTATGCAAAAATTTCAAGCGGCAAAGTATGTTCGTCTTTCCTATGCCGACGAAAAGGACAGAGAAAGCAACAGTGTAATAAACCAAAGTCAGCTTATTGACGAATTTCTGAAAGACAAACCCGATATAGAGGTTGTTTCCGAAAAGATTGACGATGGGTACAGTGGAATTATTTTCGATCGTCCTGCGTTTCAGGAAATGATGAACGATATTTCTTCCGGTAAAATCAACTGTGTAATTGTCAAGGATTTATCTCGTTTAGGCAGAGAGTATATTGAAACAGGCAGATATTTACGTCGTATTTTTCCTGCCTACGGCGTTCGCTTTATAGCGATAAACGATAATATTGATACACTGAAAGACTCAAACACTGATGATTTAACAATGTCAATAAAAAACATAATGAATGATTCGTATTGTCGTGACATTTCGGTGAAAACAAGAAGCGCTCTTGAAACGAAAAGAAACAACGGCAATTATGTTGGGGCTTGTACCGTTTATGGCTACAAAAAAGATGAAAAAAATAAAAATCATCTTGTAATTGACGAATACGCTTCAAAGATTGTTCAGGATATTTTCAGAATGAAAATAGAGGGCATAAGCGCCGCAAGGATTGCCGATGAACTGAATCGAATGGGTGTTTTATCTCCTATTAAGTATAAGAAAAATAAGGGACTTCCTCACCCAAGCGGAGGATACGCTGACAAGGACAACGCAAAATGGTCTGCTACAACTATTATACGCATATTGAAAGACGAAACTTATACGGATGTGCTTCTTCAAGGCAAACAAAACACTTATAATTACAAATTGAAAAATCTGATTAACAAGCCTGTTTCGGAATGGGTACGAAAAGAAGATACACACGAAGCTATTGTCAAAAAACACGATTTTGATCTTGTTCAGAGAATTATGCAGCTTGATACAAGGACTTCGCCTAATAAAACGAATGTGTATTTGTTTTCGGGTATATTAATATGCGGCGGCTGCGGCAATCGTATGACAAGAAAAAGCGTTCCGTACAAAGGTAAGAACTATTATTACTATTATTGCCCGACAGGTAAGAAAAACGGCTGTAATTCTTCAAATATGATTAAGGAAAGCGATTTGATTGACTGCGTTTCTGAAAATTTAAAGGCTTATATCAACAGCATTATTTCTTTTGAAGAATTGGTAAACAGCATAAATGCTGAAAGAATTAACAAAGAACTTGTAAATAAATTAATGCTTCAAATAAAAGAAAATGAAATTCTGATTGAGGAAACCAAAAAATACAAAGCGGGACTTTATGAAAATCTTGTAAGCAAAAATATCAGCAAAGAAGATTATACGGTTTACAAAAAAATGTATGATGACGATAAAATACGCTTAGAAAGTGCGGTTTCAGAATTACATCGGGAACTTGATGACGTTATGAATAACAGGGGCGAAAATTTCAAGTGGATTGAACATTTTAAGAAGTATTCCGACTTGAAAGAAATAAACAGAAAAGCGGTAATTCAGTTAATCCGAAGTGTTAAAGTTTTCAGTAAAAATGAAATACAGATTAACTTCAATTATCAGCTTGAATATGAAAAGGCTTTATCAATATTAACAGAAAATAAGGCGGTGGTTTAAATGGCAAGAAAAAGCAGAAAAAATATTTCAGCGGCAAAAGAAAACAATACGGCAAGAATATATAATACAGCGTTGTATATTCGTCTTTCCGTTGAAGATAACAAAAAGCGCGGAAACTCAATAGAAACGCAGAAAAGCATTTTAGAAAATTTTGCTGCACTGAATACAGATATAAAGGTGTTTGATACCTATATCGACAACGGAACAACAGGAACAAATTTTGAAAGACCGCAGTTTAAGCGAATGATAAGCGATATAGAAAGCAAAAAAATAAACTGCGTAATTGTAAAGGATTTGTCAAGACTCGGCAGAAATTCTATTGATACCGGTTATTATATTGAAAAATATTTTCCTCTTAATAATGTTCGTTTTATATCGGTAAATGATGATTTTGATACCAATAACAAAGACAGTTACGGAATAATGCTTCCCATAAAAAATATGATAAATGAAGCCTATTCTATTGATATTGGCAGGAAAATAAAGGCACAGGCTCGACAAAGTATGAAAAACGGCGAATTTATTGGTGCAAGAGCGCCATACGGATATGTAAAAGCTCCCGACAATTGTCATAAACTTATTATTGACGAGGAAGCGGCAAAGGTTGTCAGGCAAATATTTCAATGGAGATATGAGGGCGTAAGTTATAATCAGATAGTAAAAAATTTGAATGAAGCCAAGATTATGATTCCAAAGAGATATGCCCAAAGCAAAGGTATTATCAATTACAAAAACCTTATAGGTAAGGAATATTGGCAGACAAGAACAATACAAAGTATTTTATCAAGGGAATGTTATGTTGGTGATATGGTGCAGGGAAAAAAGCAAACGATAAATCATAATGAAATCAAAGTATCGAAAGAAAATTGGATAACAGTAAAAAATACTCACGAGCCTATTATCAGCAGAGAGATGTTTGAAGCCGTTAATAATTACAATAAGAAAGCTGCTGATAAATATAAAGGTATTGCCGCAAAACCTTATACTCCTAATGTTTTCAAGGGTAAAATATTCTGCGGTCACTGCGGAAGAAGCCTGCACAGGCAAAGAGATTGCAGACACAATATATACAGTTTTCATTGTCTTGCAAATGAAAGAGTAGCTGAAAAAACTTGTCCGTCTGCTTATATATCTGAAAAAACTCTTTTTAAAATTGTCATTAAAAGCATAAAAGAGGAATCAGGTAGCTTTATTGGTAAAAAGCTGGAACTTGAAAAAAATGATTTGTCAAAATCAAGCAGAATGCAATTTGAAAGTGCGGTATCAGAGCTGAAACGAAAGCTTGATAAAAACAGAATGTTTCTTAAAAGTTTGTATGAAAGTCTTATAAACAAAATAATTACAGACAGCGAATATTCTGAAATGAAACGGGAGTATGAAAATAAAATAACCAACACACTGAATGAAATTAAAAGTCTTGAAGATAAACAAAAGAAACTGAGGAAAAAAGTTGAGGAATACAGCGATATGGAAGAACATATACCTAAAATTTACGGTACAACATCTTTGACGGCTGAATTGGTTGATAAATTTATTGATAAGATTTTAGTTTACTCCGACAGGAGAGCTGAAATATTTTTCCGCTTTGAAAATATTGTAAAAGAGGTATTTTACGGTGAATAAAAAGTACATAATAGCGTTGTATATTCGTTTATCGTTGGATGACGCTAAAGTGGACAGCTTTAGTATACATAATCAGAAACTTGCTCTTAATAAATACGCTGAAACGCTTGTTGACACAGATGATTATGAGATTATGGAGTTTGTGGACAACGGGTACAGCGGTACAAATTTTGAAAGACCTGCGGTTCAGGAGCTTTTGGAGCTTGTAAAAAACTTTAAGATTAACTGTATAATTGTAAAAGATTTTTCGAGATTCGGAAGAAACAGCATAGAAACAGGCTACTTTATAGAACAAGTTTTTCCATTATTTAAGGTTAGATTTATTTCGATAAATGATAACTTTGATACTGATAATTATAACGGCGATACGGGAGGAATGGAATTTGCTTTTAAAAACTTGATAAATGAATATTACAGCATTGATTTATCAAAAAAATCAAAAACGGCTAAATACACAAAAATGAGAAAAGGAGAATATCAAAGTAAACTTTGCCCTTTTGGATATAAAAAAGGGAAAGATAATCGTCTTGAAATAGAAGATGAATCAGCGGAAATTGTAAAAATGATATTTCAGCTTGTTTTACAAAGCAAAAGCAACGCTCAGATAATCAAAATTTTATATAAAAAGAAAATACCAACGCCCGGCGAATTTAAAGCAAAAAAGGGTGAGGGAAATTATGATGTTTCAAGGTGCGGCGGTATGTGGCACTTGTCAGCAATATCAAGAACGATAACCGATGAACGCTATACGGGAACATATATTATATGCAAACGTGCGGTAACGGATGTAGGCGGTCACAAAATGAGATTAAAAGACGAAAGAGACTGGATAAAAATACCTGACCATCACCCGGCAATTATAAGCAAAGAAGATTTTGAAAAGGCACAAAAAATAAGGAGAACATTTAAGTGTGACAAAAAGATAAAGCATATTTATCCTTTGAGAAGCAAGGTTATATGCGGATGCTGTAAGCATACTATGAATAGAAAAAGATTAAAATCTCCTGTTTTTCATTGCTGTCATTCTTTAACTGATGAAAAAGCGTCTTGCTATAACTTGAAAATTGAAGAAAACAAACTGCACAGTTTGTTGTTTGATATAATTTCAAAACAAACCGCTGTTCTTTTGAATACTGATAATTTGAGTAATGTAAAAAACTATGATGAAAGTATTCAGAAGAAAATTGATTATGAGAAGTCAATAGAAGATTGTTATAAAAATAAGCGTAATTTATACGAGAAACTGCTGCTTAAAGAAATTGATTTGCAGACGTATAATGAATTAAAAGTTGAATACGACAATATGATAAACAATTTTAAACATTCCCTTTCTGAAATATCGCTTCAAGCTGAAATGTTAAAGAGTGAAAAGGATAATATGGAAACATTAAAAAATGTTTCCGATATTATCTCAAATGAAAGTACCCTTAGTCAAACATTAAGCGACTTATTAATCGACAAGGTTTTCGTCTATCCAGATAACAGAGTTGAGGTCGTTTGGAAAGTGCAGGGATTTATCTGAAAAAATATTTTAAAAATTTTTTAGCTTGTACTTGACATACAAAACTGTCAAGTAGGTACAAAATATTTTTTTTAAATTAAAATTATATCTGCGTGTCAAATATATCTTTGAAATTAAATTCAATTTCTATCTCCTCATTAGAGGAAATAAAAATCTTTTTTACGAACATATCAATTGTTTCATCAGAAATACTTTTATCGGAGTTGAATTTTTTGACAATGTTTTCTGCTGTAATAATATTTTCCGGTAAGGTTGAATCTGAATTTATTTTTTCTTTTTCCAAATTCATAGCGTAAATTTTGTCGGATAATTTCCCACGTCTTGATATAAATTCCTGTTTTGAAATTGTATTAGTTCGGTAATTTGTGTATTCGATAAGGATTTTATTTTCAAACTGTTTAATCTTATCATCAATAGCTAATATACTTTTATAAGTATTTTTTTTATTTTCAATATGTTTTATTTTTAAAGAATTCAGCTTATCTGATATAATGTTTAAATAATTTTTTATAGATATTGAAGTCATTTTTTTTAAATGTGATATATTAACTTTATCTTTACAGCAATTATCGGTGTTTCCGTAATCGCATCTGTAAAAAAATGATATATCGTTTGTATTTTTGTTATGAATGTTTTTGGTATAGTGTTTCTGGAGCGGTTGTTTACAGCCTTTGCAATATACTTTCTTTTTAAATTCCGTATAATTATTTCTGCTGCTTTTTCTATTCTTAATTTTTCGGTGACGTTTTTTGATATTTTCAAAGGTTTCAACGCTTATTATTGCTTCGTGATGATTTTCAAATATTATCCAGTCTTCACTTGAATTTCTTTTGAAAACATTTGGGAAATTACTTCCCCAGCGATTATTTATAAGAGTACCTATATATACTTCATTATGGAGAATATTTGATATATTATTTGCTTTCCAGTAGGCTTTTTTGTCTGGCATTTTCATATATGCACTTCTTGTTGGTATATTTTCGGAGTTGAGAGCTTTTGCTATATTCATACAAGATATTCCCATTTCTGCCATTTTAAATATTTGTCTGACAATTTCAGCCGCATAATTATCGACCACAAGCTGTTTATCTTTAACTTTATATCCGTAAGGGGCTATACCATTTATATATAACCCTTGCTTTTTTTGAATTTCCTTTGTAGCTTTAATCTTTGCTGAAATATCTTTACTGTATTCCTCATTCATAAGATTGCGGAACGCTATTTCAATGTTTGACATACAACCAGATTTTATATTGCTGTCATAATTGTCATTGACTGCTATAAATCTGATATTAAAAACAGGAAATATCTGTTCAAGATAATTTCCGACTTCAATAAAATTTCTGCCGAAACGGGAAAGGTCTTTTACTATGATACAATTTACTGTTCCACTTTTTACATCGTCAAGAAGTTTTATAATACCAGGTCGTTTAAAGTTAATGCCGCTGTACCCGTCATCACAATATTCTTTAATAATGGAATTTTTTAAATCTGGATGATTATTTATAAAGTTTCTGATTATTATTCTTTGTCCCGATATGCTATTGCTTTCTGTTTTTATTGAATCAAGGTCGGAATCATCGTCTGAAAGTCTTAAATAAACCGCTGTTGTATAGCTCATATGATTCCCTCCCATTGTCTGATAAATTCGTCAAGCTGGGCAAAATCATTCTGAAAATTAAATTTTACTTCAATGATTTTTTTGGGAAAAACAATTATTTCATCAACTAATGAAAAAACAAATTCTGTATTTTTTATATCAAAAGTTTCAGAAATTATTTTATTGAGTTTTCTTTTAAATCTGTTTGTATCGCAAAGTTTACTGCGTTCTTTTTCAGCTTTCAAGATATTTTCTTTTAATTCGGAGTGTTGGTCGATATAAGAGTTTCTTATTGCTTTATATTCATCTTTAGTTATAATTTGATTTTTTAAGTCATTATAAAGATTGAGCATTTTTAAACCGACTTTTTCCAAGTTATTATTAAGCTGAAAAATTCTTTTATCAATATCATTGATATGTTTTTTCATTATCTCCGACTTATATATCTTATCAGCGATTTTAAGGTGTTCAACTGTTAATTCGTAATATTTATTTAATGCAGATATGACAATATCTGTTATTATTTTTTCCGATGTATGGGTGTCGCATCTTTCTTTGTGCTGACTTCCGTGGCTTTGACATCTCCAGTATTTTTTGTTTTTTACAGATGTTCTTATCATTCTGTAACCGCATAAACCGCATTTAACTTTACTTACAAGATGATTTTTTTCTTTAGAGAGATGCGAGGATCTTTTTGTGATTAACTGTATTTTTTCAAAGTCATCTTTTGAAACAAGGGCAGGGTGAGCATTTTCTCTTATATCCCATTCGCTTTCCGGAAGTTTTACTGCTCTTTTTGTTTCAAAAATTCTGTCATTTGTAAGATTTTGAATTAAATCCCCTGTATAGTTTCTATTTGAAAGAATATCACATAAAGTTGAGTAACACCAAATAGAATTAGCAGATTTTTTATAGCCTTTGCCGCTTAAATAAAGATACTTTCCAGGTGATGGAACTGCAAGAGTATTAAGTCTTTTTATAATTTCAGAGAGTCTTGTTCCCGATAAACGCCATTCAAAAATTTTCTTTACAACAGGAGCAGTTTCATCATTTATAACAAGCTGTCTTTTATCCTCAGACAATTTATAACCATAGGGAATATGATTAGTTATAATAAATCCCTCTTTACGTCTTGCGTTTCTTCCTGCTATTATTTTTTTTGAAATGTCCCTTGAATAAAATTCATTCATCAGGCTTTTAAATCCTATAATAAGGTTTTCGTGTGAAAGTCTTTCTCTTCTGCTGTCAAAGTTATCATTAATTGAAATAAACCGCACGTTCATAAAAGGAAATACTGATTCAATCAAGTTTGCACATTCTACGATATTTCTGCCAAGTCTTGAAAAGTCTTTTACTATAACGCAGTTTATATTGTTATTCTGTAATTCTTTAAATAATGCCTGCCAGCCGTCACGCTCAAAGTTTGTACCGGAAAAACCGTTATCGACAAATACTTTTATAACATTTATATCATCAAAACGATAAAGATTATCCTCAATATATCTTTGCTGATTTTCGATAGAGTCTGTATTGTTTTGTCCGTTGTTCTCCATTGA
>CAMTZM010000036.1 GCA_947086655.1 uncultured Eubacteriaceae bacterium | reverse complement strand
CATTTTATATTCCGGGTAATTGCCAAAAACCTTAAGTTGTTGGCATTGCATAGGGAATATGGTATAAACAATATAAAAAGTATACAGCATTTCATTGCTCAATGCAGTTATGAGAGTGACTATGGTTCTAAACTGACTGAAAAAATAGGTGAAAAAGAACAAAGATATTATCCATTTATAGGTGCTGGTTATATCCATTTGACATGGGAATCGAATTATATTGCATTTAGCGATTGTCTGAAAAAAAAGGGAATAAATGATGAAATGATTACAATAAGTTCAAAAAAAGGTAAAGAAGATAAAGAGTTTATTTCATCAAATTATGTAGCTAATAATTATGCATGGGAAAGTGCAGGTTGCTTTTGGACTGAAATAAGAAAATTACAAGAATTACTTAAAGATAACTCTAATTATACTGTAAATGAAAAAGACCCTGATTATATTGTAGATATGGTATCTCTTAAAATCGTAGGTGGAAAACAAGATAATGGTTCATTTGAAAGAAGAAGAAACAGATATAAAGTAGTATGTGATAATATAAAATATTCAAGTAAAATAACAATATAAAGCAATTGGCATCAAAATAGATTATAGTTAAGGGAGAACAATTATAATGAAAAAAAGTATAGTGATTTTAGGTTTTATTTCAATTATAACTATAATGTTGGTATATTTATATAATATAAAGGCTGTTAAAAAAGTAAAAGAAATTATAATATCAAAATCAGATTATATTATAAAGAAAGAAACTAATTTACCGAATTCATATGAATATAATACAAAAGAAATAAAAATAAAAAAATTTGAAGATTTTTATAAAAAGACAGGTTCTTTACTTCCAAATGATACAAATCCAATTATATCAGAATTAGGATATGGAGTAGATATGAAGATTTTCAAGGACATAAAGGAAGAAAATGGAGATTTAATTAGAGATGTGGTAATAAAATATCCATATATAACAGGTTTTAAAAATGAAAAACTTCAGAATAAAGTAAATAAGGAAATAGAAGATTCAGCACTTAAAAATTATTATAGTTATAGAGAATATTTTACTAATATAGAGGATGATGATGAAGAAAAAAATTTTGCTGAAAGTATTTATTTGGAGTCAGATTATACAATAGAATATATAGATGAAAATGTAATAAGTGTAGTGTTTAGAATATGTCAATATACAAAAGGAGCTGCTGTGGTTCAAAATATAATAAATTCTGTAAATATAAATTTAAAAACAGGAAATAAAATAAAAATTAATGATTTGCTTAAAGATTCATTTAAAGATGTTCTAAGATGGGATAAATTAAATTTATGTGTATACAATACAATTTATGAAAAAACAACAACAGATTCATATTTAGAACCAAATTCTGAAGAATTAGTTGATTATTTTGATTCAATTAATAAAAGTTATGATAAATTTTACATAAAAGAAAATAAGTTTATTTTTATATTTCTTCTTATTGATACTGATTGGGCATTTGCTGCAGATTATTCCGATTTAATGGACAGCATAAAATGGGAAAATGAAGTATGGGCAGGAATATTTAAAAAAGAAAGAGGATAATAAGCATAATTTTAACCATAGCTTAACTGTATATTAACAGTATAGGCTATGGTTTTTTACTTATTAAAACATATTATAATAGGGAAATTAATGGTTGAAAATAATAAAAATAATTGTATAATAAAAGATAAAGTTAATTTACAAAAACCGCAAAAAGCATGCTCAATCTGCTTTTTTGTATATTTCAAATTACTCCTTTTAGACCAAGCAAAGAAGGACATAATTATAATCGCCTGTACTAAAAAACTGAACGGGCGAAAATCGAAAGTATAAAATATTGCTGTATATGTGTTTTTTAGTCTATCTTCAATGGCAGAAAATCCTCCGACGGTGAACGAATTTTTTTGACAGTTTAAAAATAATTAAAAATTGTCGATGCACTCTATATTTTATGGCGGCTATCTCCCTTAGCCGCCGTTCTTATATTAGGCATAGAAATACGACTGCTGTACGATAACTTTTTTTCTTTTGTTATTGTTTGTTATACTAATGTAGAATTAACCATTTCCAAGCAGTTCATTTAAGTCTTGTTCAGGAGTTGTAATTGGCGTAATACCATAATTCTCGACTAAGTAATTCAAAACATTTTCAGACAGAAACGCTGGCAACGATGGACCAAGACGAATATTCTTTATCCCAAGATATAGCAATGTTAGAAGAATACACACAGCCTTTTGTTCATACCAAGACAACACCATAGACAACGGCAAATCATTTACTCCACAGTTAAAGGTTTCTGCAAGAGCCTCTGCAACTTTAATTGCACTATATGCGTCATTGCATTGCCCCATATCCAGCAAACGAGGAATATTACCAATTGCACCAAGCTCAAGGTCATTGAAACGATACTTACCACATGCAAGCGTTAGTACAATGCTGTTTATAGGTGTTTTCTTCACAAACTCTGTGTAGTAACTTCTGCTGGAACGAACGCCGTCACAGCCAGCTACAAGAAAGAAATGTTTGATTGCTCCCGTTTTTACCGTTTCAATTACTTGATCGGCAATGCCAAGAACTGTGCCATGGCCAAATCCAGTTGAAACCATATTTCCGCCATTCATTCCAGTAAAAATAGTATCTTTGGAAAAACCGCCTAAAGACAATGCCTTTTCAATTACAGGCGAAAAATCTTTATCTGTACCGATATGCATCACATTGGGGAACGAAACAACTCCCGTTGTAAAAACACGGTCTTCATAGCTATTTTTAGGCGGCATTAAGCAATTTGTAGTGAAAATGATTGGTGCGGGAAGATTCGCAAACTCTTTTTGCTGATTTTGCCATGCTGTACCAAAGTTTCCTTTCAGATGATTATACTTCTTCAATTTGGGGTAAGCATGTGCCGGAAGCATCTCACCATGTGTATAGACGTTTATACCTTTTCCCTCTGTCTGTTCAAGCAGACATTTCAAATCATATAGATCGTGCCCTGTAATGACAATGAACGGTCCTTTCTCGATAGTCAATGGCACATTAACGGGTATGGGAGTGCCATAGGTTTCAGTATTAGCTCTATCCAAAAGCTCCATACAAGTCAGATTGTATTTTCCGACCTCCATAACAATTGGAAGTAATTCTTCCATTCCTAAATCCTCTCCGATTGCAAATAACGCCTTATAGAAAAATCTGTTTACTTCTTCATCCACATAACCGAGTATCATTGCATGATGTGCATATGCTGCCATACCGCGGATACCAAACAGGATTAAAGACTTTAATGAGCGAATATCTTCCTGCGCTGACCACAGCTTATCCATATTGTAGTCGTTATTTCTTCCGTAAGGAGAAACAAAAGAGTTACATTGATGGATAAGTTTCTCCTTTTCCTTATGCACCTTTTCAATTAGCTTGCGGATTGCCTTATTGTTAAAGTTCACATTTGTAACAGTTGTAAATAGTCCCTCAATAACAGTCTTATATGTGCTGTCAGTAAGATTTGTATCTCCATTATTTGCGACATATGCAAGTCCAATCAGTGCACCTGTTAATTCATCTTGAAGTTTAGAGGTATCAGAAGATTTTCCACATACACCGAAGTTGCCAGTACATCCGACGCAGCCTGCTGTTTGCTCACATTGATAACAAAACATTTTCTTATCCATTTTTTGCTCTCCTTATCTTTGAATAATTTGTCCATCTGTTGAAACAATAAATACTTGCCATGGCAGCATTTTACCGCTGTTTTGCAAAGCTGTTTTTACAGCATTTTCAATACCCCCACAGCAAGGGACTTCCATTCTGACAATAGTAACACTTTGAATATCATTATTACGAATAATCTCCCCCAATTTTTCAGAATAGTCTATCTCGTCCAATTTCGGACATCCAATTAACGTAATATGTCCATCAATAAACTTTTCGTGAAATTTCGCATACGCATATGCTGTGCAATCAGCTGCTATAAGCAGTTTGGCATTGGAGAAATAAGGTGCATTTACCGGAACAAGTTTAATTTGTACTGGCCACTGACTCAAACAACTGGCAAATCCGTTAGTAATTTCATCCGATTTGTTAGACAGTACTTTACGATAAATAGACTTAGACTGCGTTCCTGAACAGCCGCAGAACAGCGCATTAGTTTGTTTTTGCTTGTTTGCTTTCACCGTTTCTTCATCATATGCGGCGGCTTCGCGTTTCACAAATGTGATAGCTCCAGTAGGACAAGTAGGAAGACAATCACCCAGTCCATCGCAATAATTGTCTTGCAATAGTTTTGCTTTTCCCTCAACCATGCCAATAGCTCCCTCATGGCAAGCTGTAACACAAGCTCCACAGCCATTGCATTTATCCTCGTCAATATGAATTATTTTACGTTTCATCTGCATACCTCCTAATTAGTTATTTTTTATATCTCTTGCTTTTCTAAAGTAATTATACTATAATAAAATCAATGTGTATGTTTGAAATCAAACGAAATGAGGTTTTTTTATGGATAACTATTTGAAAATACTTTCGTGCACTCCACTTTTTGTTGGAGTTGATATAGCTGAAATAGAACAGTTATTAAAATGCGTGATGGCAGAAAAAAAGAGTTTCCCAAAGAACACCTACATTTTTCGTAAAGGTGATGTAATTACTTCTATGGGACTGGTTCTTTATGGAAGTGTTCTTCTCGTTCAAGAGGATTTATGGGGAAGAAGAAATATAATTGCAAAACAAAATTTAGGTGAGATATTCGCAGAGCCGTTTGCTGCTTCATCAGATATAGCTATCAATCTAAACATACTTGCAAATGAGGATTGTGACATTCTGTTTTTAAATATAAATCGTATTCTAACTACATGCCAATCTGTATGTCCCTATCATATTAAAGTTATGAAAAACCTTGTATCTATTATGGCTAAAAAAGTTCTTGCATTTAATGAAAAAGTTACACATATGAGCAGAAAGACCACAAGAGAAAAACTTCTGTCTTATCTTTCCGCAGAGTCCTTGCGTCAAAATAGCCTTGAATTTGATATTCCTTATGACAGGCAGCAATTGGCAGATTTTCTTTGCGTAGAACGAGCAGCTATGTCAGTGGAATTATCTAAACTCCAAAAACAAGAAATACTCCAATATCAAAAAAACCATTTCAAATTAAGCGTGGAAGCAAAAATAGAATTATAGAGTAAAGGAGCTGATAAAAGATGTGTAAACCAAAAATTAAAATTACCCTAATTGACAAGAAAGGAAAAATAGGTTGTCATCGTGGACATAAGATAGGTGATTCTTGGGATTGGGACACAGAAAGAGGTAGTTTGTGTCCTATGGCGGTACATACTCTTTTCCCAATGATAGATATTTTGAGATATGGCGGCATATTACCTACTTCATTAGAAAATGATTTTCGATTTTGCTGTCCAGATGCTGATGTAATAAATATATTCAAAATAGAAAAACTTCTCCAAAATGATGTATAACTTAACCGCCTGATTGACAGGAATAACAAGAGGGTTTATAACATTTATGCAAATTTATTTAAGTATGGAAATTAGTGTCTATGGGCACCCCCTCCCCACTGAAAAATATGATAACATACTTATGAGAAAAAGAAATTAATAAAGACATTGACTTTTAGTATAGAACAATCCATATAGACCATTAGTTTCAATAAAAGTTATGATAATTTTTATATAAAAGAAAATAAATTTATATATTAAAAAAAGAAAAATGATAAAACTATATAAATATATCCTATACCATATAAAAACCAAAACTTTAACGGCATAGGATATAAACTTTTGTTTAGTCAAAACTACGAGAGTTTTTGTTACACAAAAATTCTCGTAACCGACGGTGAAAGTATTTGCGTTTGTATTCAGTAAGAGTTTAAACTCTCACTTACTCTGTCGGTTAAATTAAATTTATATATCATATATTTTTAAAACTGCTCGTTACTAATTACATTTATGCTCTTTGCAATTACCTTTATGATGACTGCACACAACATCAGGATTATATTTCAAAGAATCATTTAAAAGCATTTGGACACTTTCATCCGCTTTTCCCTCAACACCGGAATATACTTTTATTCCGGCATTAAAAAGAGCGTTTTTAGCACCTTCGCCAATACCGCCGCATATAATAGTATCTACATTTTTTTCTTTTAAAAAACCAACCAAAGCGCTGTGTCCGTTTCCATTTGTATCAACTATTTCACTATTTAAAACATTATTATTATCTATATCATAAAATTTAAAATTTTTTGTTTTTCCAAAATGTCCAAATATATTACCATCTTCAAACGTAACAGCTATTCTCATAAATTATTCCTCCTGTTTATTACTTCACATACTTTATTACAGCATTTATCACTATATTCACAAAGTTTCACATTTCCGCCTGAAATAACAAGTATCTTTCCGTTTATAACTGCGTCTGCAATTTTAAATCTGGCTGATTCATATATTGACGTAACAGTAGTTCTTGCTACGTCCATTTTTAAAGCGCATTGTTCTTGTGAACATCCCTCATAATCAATTAGACGAATTGTCTCATACTCATCTATCGTCAAAATATTCTTTTCACCGAATTTTTCACGAGAAATTGGTTGGAATCCTTCTGATTCAGGCATTGCACAAATTCTTCTGCATTTTTTTGGTCTTGGCATAAAAATTCCTCCGTTTATGTCATATGTCAATTATACAACATATTAAAATATTTGTCAATATACCTTATAAAGACTACTCAAATTTTTGTTACACAAAAATTCTCGTAATCGACGGACGAAAACATTCACCTTTATATTCAGTGAGAACTTAAAATCCCACTGAATATAAGAGTAAGTACCCCCTTAAAATAGCAGTGGACTTCTTCCATCGATTAAATTAAGCCTGCCAAAAATAATAAATGATAAATTTACTCATAATCATTATTACAACAACCACTTTTGTCATTACAGCCTGCATATGCTTGTAAAAAACACCATATACCACCTAACTGAACAATTAACAAAAAGAAAATTATACCAACAGCAATATTAAAAACAATGCCTATGGGAATAAGCGTTGATAAAATTGATATTATTACAAGGACTACTCCACCTATTAAAGACATATTTCCACAACAACAAAAAGCTTCATTTAATTTGTGAGATTTTGATGCACTAAAAACAGCTAAAACCGTAACTGCAATTAATGAAATTGCTGACGCTACTGTAAATATAGGCAAAGTAAAATTAATTACTATAAGTCCTCCGGCAGCTAAAATATAAACTATAAAACCAACAATTAAAGCTAAAGCTAAAATCAAACAGCAGTACTTTACATTATTTCTCATTGCCATAACTCCTTTCCTTAATATATTAGGGAGTATCTTAAAACAGCTTTTATATAGCCTATATATAGGAAAAGTATTTTTATTATCCCAATTCAAAACATCCCCTTATCATTATATGTTTGTACAATATCAATGTTACTATAAATCATTATTTAAAATATAATACTAAAAGAAAAAATATATAACTTTTTTAATTTTAAGGAGCTTATAAATATAATTAATACCATATAAAATAAAAGGACACTTTCCAGTATATTTACTGAAAAATATCCTATATATATTATATATTGTTTAAAATTCAACATATGCAATGTTTTTATAATAAGTTCTTTTTTATCTTCATACAATTTCTTTTCGTTTAAAAACTCTTTTATTTTTCTAATAATAATGTCCCCATCCGAATTGCCTTTTTTAGATGAATATTTTAAATCAGATTTTTTAAGAGGTGCAACCTTTTCGGAAATACCTATTACCGCAATAATTGAAACAGCAACAAGGCAGACTCTGTCATTTTTAAAACCAGTTATACTAATAGAAATTATATCCGTATAACTTGTATAGTTAATCAACGCATTTGCATAATATACAGCTCCATTAACAGCATACGAAATAATATTTTTAAAATGATGTTCATTATCTTTTGTTTTATTGCAAACTTGACCGTTATCAACAAGCTTTACTAAATTATCTTTTTTCCCTTTTTATTCAATAAGAATAGGATAGTAATTCAAAGCTTTATCTTAAAGTAAAAGTTTAGTATCAGGCTTGTTTCCACCTTTATCTCTAATTTTGAAATAATATTCATTAATAGCATTATCTATCTTCGTATTTAAACATTATTGCTGCAACTTGTAATCTAAACCATAAGATTTAAGCCATCCGTTTGCTAAATTAGAAATATTGGGTTCAACTGATTGTTGATTTTTATTACCCATTTATTTTCGTCCATTTCATAAAACTTATCTTTAAAATTATTTTCATAAATAACCCGACTTTAATAATTTTTTCTATTACCGAAATAATATTTTTTATAAACTCTTATTTTATCCTATATAATACCATCCCATTTAAAAAAAATAAAAAACTTATTGATACTTATACCTATATCTATGCTTACACTTATTATTACAGCAATGCTTATATGGAATGTAAATATAAACGGCTCTTTGTTAGCTTTTTTAGGAAGCTTTATTTTAACAATAGTATCTACTCTAAGTATTGGAATGATGGTGGGTGGTATTGCAAAAAATTCAAAGAATGCAAATGTTATCACCTGTATAATGTACTTCCCAATGTTGATTTTTTCGGGTGCTACACTTCCCTTTGAAATATTACCGACAGCTATACAAAAAATTGTAAATATATTTCCAATTACACATGGCATTAAACTAATGAAATCAACATTTCTTGGCTTGACAATTGATAATGCTTTATTTCTTATTGTTATTATGGTAGTTACATTTGCTGTTTGTATATGGGTTTCAGTTAAATTCTTTAAATGGGAGTAATGAATATAAATTTTCCTGTAAACACAAGAAAAAAATTAAATAATATTACCCATTTACAATAATAAAACATAGAGCCGACCACTTTTGAAAGTGATTAACTCTATGTTTCTGCTTGTAGCCTATCAATCAACTTTATCGATGAATTTTTGTGAATAATTCCTTAATTACTGTAAACCCCTGACTTTTTCAAGGGTTATAAAAATTAAATTCAAATATAAAATTATCTCTTTGAGAACTGAGGAGCACGACGTGCAGCTTTTAAACCGTATTTCTTTCTTTCTTTCATACGAGGGTCACGAGTAAGAAAACCGGCCTTTTTAAGTGCCTGTCTTAAATCAGCATCGGCTTCAATAAGCGCTCTTGAAATTCCATGTCTTATAGCTCCAGCCTGACCTGTTGTACCTCCGCCATAAACATTAACTTTAACATCAAACTTATCCAAAACGCCTGTAAGTTCAAGAGGCTGTCTTACAATAAGTTTTAAAGTTTCAAGTCCAAAATAATCGTCAATATCTCTTTTATTAATAGTAATTTTTCCATTTCCCGGAAATAAATAAACTCTTGCAACAGAACTTTTTCTTCTGCCTGTACCGTAATATCTTGCAGCAGTCATTATTAAACCTCCTTAATAATTAATAATTTATCTCAAGAACCTCAGGTTTCTGTGCCTGATGATTATGTTCGTCACCTGCGTAAACATAAAGCTTTTTAAACATTTTTCTTCCCAAAGCATTTTTAGGCAACATACCTTTAACTGCATGTTTTAAAACCTCTTCAGGCTTTTTGCTCATCATGGATTTTAAAGTAACTTCTTTAAAACCGCCTACATAAGCCGAATGTTTTCTATAAAGTTTCTGATCCATTTTTTTGCCTGTAACTTTAATTTTATCGGCATTAATAATAATAACATTATCGCCTGTATCCAAAAAAGGAGTATAAATAGGTTTATTCTTACCCTTTAAAATAGCTGCAACCTCTGAGGCAAGACGACCTAAAGTATGGTCAGTTGCATCTACAACAAACCATTTTCTCTCAATATCTGCTTCTTTAGCAATATAAGTTGTTCTCATTTTTGTGACCTCCTGATTAAAATAAACAATCATAAACGCTATATTTAAAAATCCGGGGCTAACGGATTTATAAGTGGCATTCAAAACAGAATTATTATACACCAAATAAATACAATATGTCAACAGTTAAATCTGTTTTATTCTGTAAATTCACCCATTACTCTAAATTTTTTATATCTTTTCTCAACAAGAGTGTCTATATCTTCCTTACATAAAATTTCAAATTCCGATTCAAGCTTACTTTTCAAAATATTAGCGGTAAATCCAAAATCATTTTGTGCGCCGCCTTCTGCTTCCTTTATTACCTTATCAATAATACCCAGTTCATATAAATCGTTTGCGGTAATTTTCATAATTTCAGCAGCTTCTTTACTTCTTGACGCATCTTTCCATAAAATACTTGCAAACCCCTCTGGAGAAAGTACAGAATAAATAGAATTTTCAAGCATCCAAACTCTATCGGCAACAGCAAGCGCAAGCGCACCGCCGCTTCCGCCTTCTCCTATTATAATAGAAATAATAGGAACTCTAAGTCTGCTCATTTCAAACAAGTTTCTCGCAATAGCCTCTCCTTGTCCTCTTTCTTCTGCTCCTATTCCGCAAAAAGCGCCGGCAGTATTTATAAAAACTATAACAGGTCTATGAAATTTTTCAGCTTGTTTCATAAGCCTTAATGCTTTCCTATAACCTTCTGGGTGAACAGCTCCAAAATTTCTTGCTATATTTTCTTCAGTTGTATGCCCCTTTTGAATACCTATAACAGTAACAGGCATATCATTAAAAAAAGCAATACCGCCTACAATAGCTTTATCATCACGGAAATTTCTGTCTCCATGAAATTCAATAAATCCTGTAAATATATGATTAATATAATCAAGTGCCGATGGTCTTGAAATTTTTCTCGCAATTTTAACAATATCAGAAGCATTAGACATTAAACTCACAACCTTTCGGATTATGGAGCCGTAGAATTTCGGTAAGTACATTTTTCATATTTTCCCTTTCTACAATTTTATCAACAAATCCATGTTCTAATAAAAATTCCGCCGTTTGAAATTCTTCAGGCAGTTTCTGTTTAATTGTCTGTTCAATTACACGGCGACCTGCAAAACCTATAAGAGTTTTTGGCTCAGCTAATATAATATCTCCAAGCATAGCAAAACTTGCCGTAACGCCACCTGTTGTAGGGTCTGTAAGAACTGTAACATATAATAATCCAGCGTCAGAATGTTTAGCCACAGCAGCACTTACCTTAGCCATTTGCATTAACGATACTATTCCTTCTTGCATCCTTGCTCCTCCGGAAGTTGTGAAAATAACAATAGGCAATTTATTTTCAGCAGCGTATTCAAATGCTCTTGTTATTTTTTCACCTACAACAGAGCCCATACTTCCCATTATAAAAGTAGAATCCATTACACATAAAACAGAATCAAAACCTCCTATTTTACATATTCCTGTTATTACAGCGTCATTTAATCCTGTTTTTTCTTTCATTGTTTGAATTTTGTTTTCATAATCAGGATAATTTAATGGATTTAAAGATGTCATTTTTTCGTCAAATTCTTTAAATGTTTCTTCATCTGCAATCATTTTTACTCTTTTAGACGCTTTTATTCTAAAATAATGTCCGCATTCTGGGCAAATTCTATAAGCGCCTATTTCTTTCTTAAATACAGTCTTTCCACATCCCGTACATTTTACGCACATTCCATCAGGCACAGCCGGTCCGCTTTTTACATCGTTATTCTTTTTTTCTTTTGAATCTTCATTTATATTTGAAGCATTAACAGAAACATATTGTTTTCTTTTAAATAAATTCACAAATCATACCCCTATCCTGTTAACTTTAAATATCAATAAAGGAAACACCGATAAACTCAGTATTTCCCAAACTCTTTTCCAATAAAAGACGTATCAAAGTCACCTTTTATATATTTTTCATTATTAAGCAATTCTAAATGAAAATCAATATTTGTTTTTATTCCTTCTATAACAAATTCACTTAATGCTCTTTTCATTTTAGCAATAGCCTCTTGCCTTGTAGATGCTTGAGTAATAACCTTAGCAATCATTGAATCATAATAAGGCGGTATTGTATAACCGGCAAAAACGGCGCTGTCAACTCTAAGCCCATTTCCTCCTCCCGGCATAAACAGATAGCTTATCTTTCCCGGAGAAGGTGCAAAATTATTATCTGGGTCTTCTGCGTTAATTCTGCACTCAATAGCATGTGAATTAATAGAAATATCGTTTTGTTTTATAGAGAGTTTTTCTCCTGCTGCTATTTTAATTTGTTCTTTAACTATATCAATTCCTGTAACCATTTCTGTAACAGGATGTTCAACTTGTATACGAGTATTCATCTCCATGAAATAATATTTATTTTCATTTGAAGAATATAAAAACTCAATAGTTCCAGCACTTTTATATTTAGCAGCAATAGCAGCTCTTACAGCTGTTTCTCCTAAAATTTTTCTTGTCTCATTATTAATTGCGACAGATGGAGACTCCTCAAGAACCTTTTGGTTTCTTCTTTGCAATGAACAGTCTCTCTCACCTAAATGAATAACATTTCCGAAATTATCCGCAAGTATTTGAACTTCTATATGTCTTGCGTTTTCAATCATTTTTTCCATATATACGCTGCCATCGCCAAAAGCTGCCTTTGCCTCATTTACTGCGTTGACAAAGCTGTCCTCAAACTCATCGGGGGTTCTTACAATTCTTATTCCCTTTCCTCCGCCTCCGGCAGATGCCTTTATCATTATAGGATAACCAAACTCTTCTGCAAGTTTTTTACCTTTTTCAACATCATTCAAAACGCCGTCACTTCCCGGTGTTACCGGAACTTTTGCATCAATCATAAGTTTTCTTGCGTTAGCTTTATTTCCCATTAAGTCTATCGTTTCAGCGTCAGGTCCTATAAATTTTATATTACACTCACGGCACATAGAAGCAAAAACACTGTTTTCGGAAAGAAACCCAAACCCTGGGTGAATTGCCTGAGCGTCAGTAAGACATGCAGCACTTATTATATTTTGCATATTAAGATAACTATCAGCGCTTTTTGCCGGTCCTATGCATACAGCCTCGTCGGCAAGCTGCACATGAAGAGCATCTTTATCTGCCTCCGAAAAAACCGCTACTGCAGCTATACCCATTTCATGACAGGCACGTATAATTCTTACTGCTATTTCACCACGATTCGCAATTAAAATCTTATTAAACACCGGCTTTCACCCCTATCCAATCATAAAAGTTAATTCTGCCTCACAAACTTTTTTATCACCAACATAAGCAATACCTTTGCCCATTCCGGCCGCCTTTTTAAGCTTAACAATCTCAACCTCTATACGAAGTGTGTCCCCCGGAACAACTTTTGCCTTAAACTTAGCGTTATTAATAGCCCCAAAGTAAGCCGTCTTTTTTTTATATTCATCCAATTTAAGTATAGCCACAGCACCAGCCTGAGCCATTGCCTCTATAATAAGAACTCCCGGCATAACAGGCTCATTTGGAAAATGTCCTTGAAAAAAAGGTTCATTCATAGTAACATTTTTAATAGCTGTAATTTTCTTTCCTTCCTCAATTTCAAGCACCCTGTCAATAAGCAAAAAAGGATGTCTATGAGGTATTATATCCATAATTTCTTTTATATCCATCATAATTAATACCCTTCTTTTATCAAAAATTTAAACAATCCTAAACATAGGCTGCCCAAACTCAACCATTTCCTCATTTTCAACTAATACTTCAGCTATCTCTCCGTCAAATTCACTTTTAATCTCATTCATTACTTTCATTGCCTCAATTATACATAAAAGGTCACCTTTTTTTACCTTAGTGCCTACATTTACAATAGGAGGTTTGTCAGGAGAAGTACTCTTATAAAAAGTACCTACAATAGGCGCTTTAACTAAATTTCCCTCTTTAAACTCAACTTTGTCTTCTGGTATAATTGTAATAGGCTCTTTTATTTCCTCTGGAACAATAGCTTGAACGCTTTTTACTGTCTTTACAGACTTTTCTTGTAATATCGAATTGTCATTCGATATTCCTTTAAACTTGCTCATTCTTAAATAAATATCGCTTTGCTTTAACTCGAAATCGGCAATCGAAGAATTATCTATAATTCTAATAAGTTCTTTTATCTTATCATATTCCATATATTAGTCCTCCCACTTTTTAAGGCAAATTACAGCGTTATGTCCTCCAAATCCCAAAGTATTGGACAAAGCATACTTTATTTTCTTTTCAATTCCTTTATTTGGAACATAGTTAAGGTCTAATTCCTCATCTTTATTCTTATATCCTATTGTAGGCGGTATAAAACCATTTTCAAGTGCAAGAAGTGACGCAATAGCCTCTATTGCTCCAGTTGCACCTAAAAGATGTCCTGTCATTGATTTTGTTGAACTTATAGCAATATCATATGCATGACTTCCAAACGCCTTTTTAATAGCCAATGTTTCAGCTTTATCATTTATTTGCGTACTTGTTCCATGAGCATTTATATAATTAATCTCATCTTTTGAAATACCGGCTTCTTTTACAGCTTCTTCCATAGCAAGCGCTGCACCTTCGCCATCAAGCAGCGGGCTTGTCATATGATTAGCATCACATGTAGAACCATAACCTACAACTTCACCTAAAATCTTAGCACCTCTTTTTTTAGCATGCTCAAGTTCTTCAAGCAAAAGCATACCAGCACCTTCGCCCATTACAAAACCACATCTGTCTTTATCAAAAGGAATTGAAGCACGAGCCGGGTCATCACTTACCGCAAGCGCCTTTAAAGAAGTAAAACCAGCAATTCCTATTTTTGTAACAGATGCTTCTCCGCCTCCTGCAATTATTAAATCTGAATATCCATGTTTAATATTTCTATATGCTTCTCCTATACAGTTTGTACTTGAAGCACATGCCGTAACAACATCAAGACATGTTCCTCTTGCTCCAAATTTAATAGCAACCTGTCCTGCCGCCATGTTTCCTATTGCCATAGGTATAAATAAAGGAGCTACTTTTCCCGGGCCTTTTACATACATCTTTATTACTTGTTCTTCAATAGTTCCTAATCCTCCTATACCAGAGCCTACAATAACGGAAAATCTATGTTTATCTATTTTATCTAAATCAATACCGCTCATTTTAACGGCTTCATCAGCCGCCGCAATAGAATACTGACTAAACTTATCCATTCTTTTTACTTCTTTTTTATCTATTGATACAGTTGGGTCAAAATCTTTTACCTCTCCGGCAACTTTAACCTTCATATCTTCTGTATCAAAACCTTTAATAAAATCGATTCCTAATTTTCCGTTTTTAAGTCCATCCCAATACTGTTCAATATTATTTCCAATCGGAGTAATTGCTCCCATGCCTGTTACTACTACTCGTCTTTCCATATAATCCTCCTTAATTCATAACCATACCGCCGTCTATATTCATTACCTGACCGGTTATATACCTGTTTTCAGCAAGAAAAACAGCAAGTCTTGCAACTTCTTCAGGCTGTCCAAAACGCTTAAGCGGTATATTTTCAAGTATCTTTTCCTTAACTGAATCAGAAAGAACATCCGTCATATCTGTTTTTATAAATCCGGGTGCAATGGCGTTGCATGTAATCCCTCTAAGTGCAAATTCCTTAGCAGCTGAATAAGTCAGCCCAATTATACCTGCTTTACTTGCAGCATAATTAGCCTGCCCCATATTTCCCGTCAAACCAACAACACTTGACATATTTATAATACTGCCTCTTTTTGCTTTAATCATAAACTTACTTGCGTGTTTAATCATATTAAAAGCGCCTTTTAAATTAGTTTTTATAACACTGTCAAAATCTTCTTCAGACATTCTCATAATAAGAGTATCTTTTGTGATTCCGGCATTATTTACAAGTACATCTAAATTTCCAAACTCATTTATACAAGTATCTACTAAACTTTTAGCTTGTTCAAAATCACTTACATCAGCCTTAACTGCCAGCGCTTTAACTCCTAAAGCGTTAATTTCCTCAATAAGTTTAGTTGGTTCGCTGCTTCTGTAATTAACTACAATATTAGCACCTTTTTTGGCAAACTCCAAAGCAACAGCGTTTCCTATTCCTTTTGATGCTCCTGTTACAACTACGGCTTTATCTTTTAACATTTCTCATCAATTCCTTTGCACGTTTTTTCCAACGATTTCATGTCCTCAATATTAAAAACTTTTACATTTTTGCTTATCTTCTTTACAAAAGAACAAAGTGCCTTTCCTGGGCCTAATTCAATAAATGTATCAACTCCGAGACTTATAAACTTATTTATTGTTTCTTCCCATCTTACAGGATTCATAACTTGTTTTGTAAGTATATCAATAATTTCATTTTTATCTTTAATTAAATCCCCTGTTAAATTTGTAGCAACAGGAATATTCATATCATTTATGCCTATATTTTTCAATTCAGTGTTTAATCTATCTGACGCCGGCTTTAAAAGCATAGTATGAAAAGGTCCGCTTACATTTAATCTTACAACTCTTTTAGCGCCTTTTTCAATAACAAGTTTATCAGCTTTATCAACAGCGGCTGTATTTCCGGCTATAACAATTTGCCCGGGAGCGTTATAATTGGCTATCCATACTTTTTCACTTTCTGACGATGCTTCTTCGCATGCTTTTTCAATATTCTCCCTATCAAGATTAAGCACTGCACTCATTGCTCCTTGTCCTTTAGGAACAGCTTCTGTCATAAAACGTCCTCTTTTTCTTACAAGACATACAGCATCTTCAAAATTAAATACGCCGCTTGCAGTAAGCGCTGAATACTCTCCAAGACTTAAACCGGCAACATAATCTGCTTTTATGCCTTTTTCACTTATAAGAGCATACATAGCCATACTCATTGTTAATATAGCCGGCTGCGTATACTCCGTTTCATTAATTCGCTCATCTTCATTAAAACAAATATCTTTTATGCTAAATCCCAAAGCTTTATCGGCTGAATCGAAAACATTCCTAACACATTCAAACTGGTCGTAAAGTTCCTTGCCCATACCGGAACACTGTGCACCTTGCCCGCTGAAAATAAATGCAATCTTCATAAAAAAACTCCTAACATTTAATTAATTTATCAAAACCCTCAACTATTTCATCAATAATCTCTTTACAAGTCTGCTCTTTATTAACCATACCGGCAATCTGTCCGCTCATTACTGAGCCATATTCAACATCTCCATCAATAACAGCCCTTTGAAGCGCTCCTTTTCCGAGTTCGTCAAATCTTTCCAAAGCTTTCTTTTCGTCTTCACTTTTTTCAAGCATTTCAAGTTCTCTTGCAAGTTTATTTCTCATAACTCTAACTGGATGTCCTGTAAAAGTTCCTGTCACTGTCGTATCAATATCCTTTGCTTTTAAAATCATATCTTTATATTTTTGATGTACTGTACATTCTTTAGCAACAAGGAATCTTGTTCCAATCTGTACAGCCTGAGCGCCTAACATAAAAGCAGCAGCAGCTCCTCTTGAATCAGCTATTCCTCCTGCTCCTATTACCGGTATTTTAACAGCGTCTACAACTTGAGGAACAAGTGACATAGTAGTAAGTTTTCCCACATGTCCGCCTGATTCCATTCCTTCAGCTACAACAGCATCAGCTCCAGCTTTTTCCATTCTTTTAGCCAAAGCAACACTTGGTACAACAGGAATAAATCTTATACCGTTTTTCTTAAACTTTTCGAGATATTTACCCGGATTTCCTGCTCCTGTTGTTATTACCTTAACGCCCTCCTCGCATACCAAATCAACAATTTCATCAACATAAGGAGACAAAAGCATTATATTAACGCCAAAAGGCTTATTTGTAATTTTCTTTGCTTTTTGTATTTCTTTCCTTACAACATCTGCCGGAGCATTTCCGGCAGCAATAATGCCAAGCCCGCCTGCCTCAGAAACAGCGCTTGCAAGACTAGCATCGGCAATCCACGCCATAGCTCCTTGAAAAATAGGATACTCAATACCCAAAAGTTCACATACATTTGATTTCATATTATCACCTATAAACCTATATTATTTTACTGATTTTTCTGGTCTTCAACAAATTTGACAGCGTCTGCCACAGTTGTAATATCTTCTGCATCCTCAATTTTAATATCAAATTCGTCCTCAATATCGTTTATTATTTGAAACAAATCAAGAGAATCAGCGTCAAGGTCGTCCTTAAAACGCGTTTCCAAAGTAATTTCATCAGGTTCTTTACCTAATTGTTCACAGATTATCTCTCTTATCTTCTCAAAAGCCATTTTAACATCCTCCTAAAAATATCATTTTAATTTAGTTACATTTTAAAAAGCATAGAACCCCATGTCAAGCCACCGCCAAACCCTGTAATTATTATTTTATCATCTTTCTTTATAAGTCCCTTTTCCTCCATTTCACATAAAGCAATAGGTATACTTGCGGCAGATGTATTTCCAAACTTATCAAGATTCAAATAAAATTTATCCATACTTATTTTCAATTTTTTAGCAATTGACTCAACAATTCTTGAATTAGCTTGATGCGGCACAATATATTTAACTTCCGAAAGACTAACATTAACCTTTCCGGAAACAGCCAAAATACTTTCCGGCACTTTTTTCACAGCAAAATTAAATATTTCTCTCCCATTCATTTGCATATAAAAGCTGTTTTCATCAAACTTCTCATTATAAAATGGATTTTTAACAGGAACATATCCGGCAGAGAGTGATTCAAATTTTACTCCGTCACTATGAAGGTCTTCTGCTAAAATCATCTTTTCATCACTTAAAGTAACTAAAGCGCTGCCTGCACCGTCTCCAAACAACACACATGTAGCTCTGTCATTCCAGTCAAGTATTTTTGAAAGAGTTTCACCTCCAATTACTATGACATTGCGGCATGCACCGCTTTTTATAAACTTATCGGCCGTACTTAACGCATAAACAAATCCTGAACAAGCGGCGCTTAAATCAAAACATACCGCATTTTCAGCTCCAAGCCTTCCTTGAACAATGCAAGCTACCGAAGGAGTCATATAATCTGAAGTAATAGTTGCAGTTATTATCATATCAATATCTAAAGGTGATAAACCTGTTTTGTCTAAAAGCCTTTTTGCCGAATTAAAACATAATTCAGCGGTATTTTCACATTTAGATATTCTTCTTTGTTTAATTCCTGTTCTTGTAGATATCCATTCATCAGATGTATCAACAACTTTGCTTAAATCATCATTTGTCACTATGTTATCCGGAACATATTTTTCAAATGCCGCTATTTTTGAATTATACATAGTAATCTCCTTGTCTTACCATTATTTTTAATAATTAATTTCTTAATGGTTACATACTTTATTTTGCAACCTACTGTCTTAAAAGGCATAAACTTGTGAAGTATTTTTCATATACGTTTATTTTTACGCTATTTGTTTCAATTTCTCTTAATTTTAACTATTTCCATAATAATAGTATACCATAAAATTTTGTTTTGACAACCTTAACCCTAAATCTAAAACCACATATGATTACAGCTTATATTTTCTTAAAACATTTGATATTCAAAGTATATTATTATAATAAGCTTTCGTCAACACTTTTTTATTTTATGGCAAAAGATATCCTTTTTCAACACTTTTTTTAATAATCTCATCTCTAAGGCTTTTTATATTGTTATTAGCTTTTTCAAAAACAAAATTACCTTTTTCAATTACCTGTTTCTGAGAAATGCTGTGCTTTTTCCATGCGACTCCATCTGTAAAATAATTTAAAAGCATAGGCTGTAATCTGTCAAGTATATTTGCAAATATAGCCTCTTTTGTCTTTGCTTCATCAAATTCATGCCAAAGTTTACATAAATACTCACCCTGTTCTTTATCAAGCATTCCATATAACTTTTTAGCAGCATCTTCCTCACGTTTAGCTTTTGTATTATTTTTATCTTCGTCATATAAATATGTGTCTCCGGCATATATTTCAACTAAATCATGTATTAAAATCATTTTTATACTTTTTAATATGTCTGTTCCATAAGGTGCATACTCCTCTAAAAGAATAGCCATCATACACAAATGCCATGAATGTTCAGCGTCGTTTTCATTTCTAAGACTTTTTGTAACAAGCGACTGTCTGAAAACATTTTTCAGCTTATCAATTTCAATTATGAAATTTATTTGCTTTTCAAACCTATTCATACTTTTCCCCCAAAATCTACAAAAAAGCTGCTGCAAAAGCAGCAGCTAAAATTTTTATTATTTACCGAGCAATTTCAAAGCTCTGTCAACAACATTTTCAACAGTAAATCCATATTTTTCAAAAAGATTTTTGTAAGGACCTGACTCTCCATATCCATTCATACATATAATATCTCCATCAAGTCCAATATATTTATCCCATCCAAATGGACTTGCTGCCTCAACGGCAAGTCTTTTCACAACAGAACGGGTAAGCACGCTTTCTTTATATTCATCGCTTTGTTCTTCAAACATTTCAAAACTTGGCATACTTACAATTCTTGCTTTTACTCCCTTTTCCTTTAAAACATCATATGCTTTATAAATAAGTTCAACTTCAGAACCAGAAGCTATTAAAATAATATCTGGTGTTCCTTCACAATCTCTAAGTATATAACCACCTTTTAAAGCATTTTTTCCGCTTTCTTTTAAAAGCATAGTATTTTGTCTTGTAAGAACAATACCAGTAGGGCTGTTATTTCTTGTAAGTGCTGCATACCATGCCGCTGCCGTTTCATTTGTATCACATGGTCTTATTACAGTATAATTTGGTATACTTCTTAACGCCGCAAGCTGTTCAATAGGCTGATGAGTTGGACCATCTTCTCCTACTCCTATACTATCATGGGTTAAAACGCTTATTACAGGCAATTTCATTATAGCTGAAAGTCTAAGAGATGGTTTCATATAGTCACTAAATACAAAAAATCCAGCTATATAAGCTTTTAAACCGCCATGTGCCATCATACCATTAGCAATAGCAGCCATAGCATGTTCTCTTATGCCAAAGTGCATATTTGAACCTTCAGGCGTTTCTTTTGAATAATATTTTCTGTCTTTCATTATAGTCTTTGTTGAAGGTGCTAAATCGGCAGACCCTCCTATTAAATTAGGAACAACTTTCGCTGCCTTATTTAAAACTATTTCTGATGACAATCTTGTAGCAGTATCATTTTCGTAAGTCCAAAAGTCCTCATCATCAAAAAGTTTTTTAGCAAACTCATTTTCATTCCACTGTTTCCACATTAAAGCGTCTTCAGGATACTTTTTCTCATATTCAGCAAACAATTTATTCCAATTTTCTTCTTCATCAGCAAGTCTTTTCTTTATTTCGTTAATTTCCTCTTTAACTTCTTCTGGAACATAAAAACTTTCCTCATATTTCCAGCCAAGATTTTCTTTTGTAAGTTTAATTTCTTCATCGCCTAAAGGTTCTCCATGTGCTGATGGTTTTCCAGCCTTATTAGGAGAACCAAACCCAATAATAGTTTTTATCTCAATAAGGGAAGGTTTATCTTTCTCTGCTTTAGCTTGTTCAATAGCATTTCCGATTGCCTGCATGTCGTTTCCGTCTGAAACCTTTTGTACATGCCAGCCGTAAGCCTTAAATCTCTCTCCTACATCCTCTTTAAATGCAATATCAGTACTTCCCTCTATTGTAATATTATTTGAGTCATATAAAACAATAAGCTTACCTAAACCAAGAGTTCCGGCAAGAGACGCTGCTTCTGATGAAATACCCTCCATCATACAGCCGTCACCGCATATTGTATATGTATAATGATTTACAATCTCAAATCCTTCTTTATTAAACTCAGCAGCAAGATGACTTTCTGCAATAGCCATTCCAACAGCATTTGCAATACCTTGTCCAAGAGGACCTGTTGTAATTTCAACACCTTTTGTATGCCCATATTCAGGATGCCCTGGAGTATTTGAGCCAAACTGTCTGAATTGTTTTAAATCTTCTATTGTAAGACCATAGCCAAACAAATGGAGGAGGGAATATATAAGCATTGAACCATGTCCAGCAGAAAGTATAAATCTGTCTCTATCTTTCCAATCAGGATTCAAAGGGTTATGCTTTAAATATTTCGACCATAATGTATAAGCAGCCGGAGCTGCTCCCATAGTAATTCCCGGATGTCCCGACTTAGCTTTTTGAATAGCTTCCGCACTTAAAAGTCTTATTGTATTTACAGCTAAATTATTACTTGACATTGAATATCCTCCTATTGTAAATGAAATAAATATTTATTAATTGTTTTTAGGAACACTTTCCCAGTCCTTTAAAAATCTTTCAATACCAAGATCAGTTAAAGGATGTTTACTCATTTGCACAATTACATTATAAGGAACTGTTGCTATATGTGCTCCCAATCTTGCAGCATCAATAACATGTATAGGATTTCTTATACTTGCTGCAATAATTTCAGTTTTAATATCATGTCTATCAAAAATATCTGTTATTTCTTCAATAAGATTCATTCCATTTTGACCTACATCGTCAAGTCTTCCTAAAAACGGACTTACATAAGTAGCTCCTGCTCTTGCTGCAAGTAAAGCTTGAGTAGCACTGAAAATAAGAGTAACATTTGTTCTTATTCCTTCGCTTGATAATATTTTTACAGCCTTTAATCCTTCTAAAGTCATTGGTATTTTAATAATAATATTTTTATGTATTTTACTTAATTCTCTCGCTTCTTCAACCATTTTAGCACTTTCAAGGCTTATAACCTCTGCGCTTATAGGTCCGTCAACAATATTAGTTATTTCTTTAACAACCTCTACAAAATCTCTGCCCTCCTTTGCAATAAGTGAGGGGTTAGTTGTAACTCCACATATAACGCCAAGTTCGTTAGCCTCTCTTATTTGTTCAACATTTGCAGTATCAATAAAAAGCTTCATTTCAAATCGCTCCCATCAAAAACATAATATTTTTTTAAACGGCTTTCCGTTTATATATATTATACATTAAAAAACTTACTCTAACAAGTATTTATTTATACATTATCACAATAGATTTTATTTTATGTCAAAAAAATTTGCAAAAAGATGTGTATATGATATAATATTTTTATAAGAAAACAATGATTAATTTTATTGAAATGATTTTAACAAAATTTTAATCTTATTCCGCAAGAAGTCTTAAACCTCTTAGGCTAAGAGATGAATTGCGTTTCGCACTATTGACAAATTCTGAAATATGAGATATAATATAATCAGTCGAAATTAATAAAATGACTGATATAAAATAAAATTAGACAGTAATATTTATTCAGTATTTTGTCGTATTATCATCTTATACTTGTTGTAAAATATTGCAGAAAAGCTTTTGATGATACGAAATGCCGCCTCTATTATAAGCATAGGCGGTGGGAGTATGTTACACGAAATAATAAAAATATTACTAATAAGTTTTTATAAATTCGCAAAACGGAGGTGTTTTTTATGTACGTATATGAAAAAATGACTAAAAATATTGCTACAATTACCCCTGAATGCTCAGTTTCAAAAGCATTTCAAATATTAACTGAAGAAAGGCATTCTCAACTTCCTGTTGTAAATAGTGAAAACCAGGTTGTAGGGCTTGTAACTGAAAAGCTTTTAGCTGAAGTTAATCCTTCAAAAGCAACCTCTTTAAGCGTTTATGAAATTAATTATCTTTTAAGCAAAACAAAAGTAAGAGATATAATGAGAACAGGTATTTTTAAAATAAATCAATCAAAACAAATAGAAGACGCCGCCTTAGTTATGAATGAAAATCGTATAGGCTTTCTGCCTGTGGTTGACGATAATGAAAGACTTGTCGGAGTTATAACAAGATTAGATGTAATAAAAGCGTTTATGGGTATATTAGCTGTAAAAGAACCCGGAACAAGACTTTCAATTAAAACCGAAAACAGTATAAACGATATAGCTGAAATTACAGAAATGCTAAAAAAACATAACATTATATTAAATAACATAGCCAATATTTATAAAGACGGATGTTCTGAACTTCTTATAAAAATAAAAACATTAAATACAGATAGTTTAATAGAAGAATTAAAAAGTAAAAATTATAATGTAACTATTTTATCAAAACAATATTAAAATACTATTTTTAAAAAACAAACGCCATTTATTTTATATAAATGGCGCAGCTTGTCAAAAAAGTCCAGCTAATGCTGGGCTTTTTTATATTTTATAATTTAAGTGTAAAATTATTTTAATAGTGTTGACAATAAATTATTAATGGTAAATAATATAAATTAATTGTAGAAAAATACAAAATATTTTATTAAAAATTATAATATATATAGGAGAACTTATAAAATGAAAATAAAAATATTATTGATGTCATTAA